>JAEKKK010000282.1 GCA_019510405.1 Gemmatimonadota bacterium
AGAAGGAAATATTCACGACAAACTTTGGTAGACTCGCCAACGTCGAGCACCTGCAGTCGTCGCTCTTCTGGTCGATGGACAACTGGCTGTACAGCACCGTCAACCAGTTCCGCGTCCGCGAGACGCCGACGGGCGTGATCCGCGAGCCGACCGGGTTCAACGACGCGCAGTGGGGCGCGACGCAGGACGACGACGGGAAGCAGTGGTTCCAGAACGGCTGGCTCGGCGTGCCGGGCTACTTCCAGTTCCCGATCGTCTACGGCACGTTCGCCGACTCGAATCGCTACGAGAAGGACTTCGACGAGATCTTCGGCGCGCCGATCGGACTCGCCGACATGCAGGGCGGCATGCCCGCCGTGCGCAAGCCGGACGGCTCCCTCGCGCGCGGCACCGCCGGCTCCGGTGCGAACATCTACCGCGGCGGCCGGCTCCCCCACGACCTCCTCGGCGACTACTTCTACGGCGAGGTGGTCGGCCGCGTCGTGCGACGCGCGCGCCCGATCGACGAGGAAGGGCTTGTACGTGTTCGGAATCTCTATCAATCACAGCAGGCGGAGTTCATCCGCTCGACGGACCCGCTCTTCCGCCCCGTCGAGATCAAGTCGGCGCCCGACGGCTCGATGTACGTCGTGGACATGTACCACGGCATCATCCAGGAGAGCCAGTGGACGCCGAAGGGCTCGTACGTGCGCGCCAAGATCGAGCAGTACAAGCTGGACAGGATCGTCGGCCTCGGCCGCATCTGGCGCATCACCCACGAGTCGGCGAAGCGCGACACGACGCGTCCGCGCATGCTCGGCGAACGCCCCGCGCAGCTCGTGCGCCACTTCCACCATCCGAATGGATGGTGGCGCGACATGGCGCAGCAGCTCCTCGTGCTGAAGAAGGATCGATCGGTAGTGCCGATTCTCCGGCGGATGGCGATTCGCGACACGATGCTCGTCGCGCGCTTCCACGCGCTCTGGACGCTCGAGGGACTCGGCGCGCTCGACACGTCGCTCGTCCGCGTCGCCATGCGTGATCCCAACCCGCGCATGCGCATCCAGGGCATCCGCGCCAGCGAGACGCTGTACAAGGGGGGCGACACGACCCTCGCCGGCGACTGGCGCACGCTCGCGCACGACCAATCGCCCGATGTGGTCATCCAGGCGATGATGACGCTCAACACGCTCAGGGTCCCCGACGCCGCGACGGTCGTGCGTGCCACGCTCGCCGGCAACCAGACGCGCGGCGTACAACTCGTCGGGAAGCAGATCCTCGAACCACAGGCCGGCTTCGCCGGCCGGAATCTCACAGCCGCTCAGAGGGAAGCGCTCGAGAAGGGGGCGGGCATCTTCCGCGAGTCGTGCTCCTCCTGCCATGGCGCGAACGGACTTGGCGCTCCGGTGGCCGGCGGAAGCGGCACGGTCGCGCCGGCACTCGCCGGCTCACCCCGCGTGACGGGACATCCGGACTACGCGCTCAACGTCCTCCTCCATGGACTCACCGGCCCGATCGAGGGAAAGACGTACGCCGGCCAGATCATGGTCTCGCAGGCGCAGCAGACGGACGAATGGATCGCCGCGATCGCGTCGTATATCCGCAGCACGATGACCAACCAGGCGTCGTTCGTCACACCGGAACAGGTGGCCGCGGTACGCGCCCGCACCGCCGCGCGCACGACGGCGTGGACGTACCCCGAGCTCGCCGCCGTCGTGCCGCAGCTCATGCAGCAGCAGTCGACGTGGAAGGCGACGGCGAGCCATGAATCCGACCGCGCCGTGCGCGCCTTCGGCACCGCGGGGTGGTCCACCGTCGTGCCGCAGCAGCCGGGGATGTGGTTCCAGTTCGAGCTTCCCGAGCCGACGACGCTCGCCGAGATGCGCTTCCTCTCCGCCGCGTTCAGTCCACCCGGCCAGCCGCCGCGCCCCGCGGTGTACGCGCGCGGCTACAAGGTGCAGCTCTCGATGGACGGCACCACGTGGAGCGAGCCGGTGGCCGAAGGGCAGGGCACGGGCCCGGCGATGGTGATCACGCTCAAGCCGACGCGTACGAAGTTCGTGCGGATCACCCAGACGGCGACGACGGAGAATGCGCCGCCGTGGGGGATCCAGCAGCTTCAGCTCTACGAGCTGCGCCCCGAGCGTGCGCTGCGGAGCGCGCGGGCCAGCGAGTAGTCGAGCGTCGCGAGGAACGCGTCCACGCTGTCGGTGAACGCGCCCGCGGTGCCGAGCTGCTCATTGATCTGGCGGTGCGACAGCGGCTGCTGCAGCACCTGCGCCGTCACGTCGAGCGCCTTGGCGCGCTTGGCGAACTTCGCCGCGTCGTTGCACGACTCGCGTCGCAGGGTGGAGCACACGAGCATGAACGGCGCGTCGCCCGCGCCGAGCGAGCGAAAGGGCGACGCTGCCGCCCAGTACTTCCGGCGCGTGCCGAAGGCGGCGTCGTAGAGCGACAGATGGGGCTCGATCATCAACAGCTCGACATTGAGCGCCGCGCTGTCGAGGATGAGCGTCCCGATCACCGGCCGCGCCGCCTGATGGCCGAGGAGCGACCCGTCCGTGGCGAGGAGCGCGACGAGGTGCGCCCCCGCCGAGTGGCCGACGAGCACCATGCGATCCGGGTCGCCCCCCCACGCCGGCAGTCGCCGCTGCGCGACGGCGACGGCGAGCGCGAGGTCTCCCGCCTGTGCGATCGGGTCGGCGGCGGGGAGCAGCCGGTAGTTCGTCGAGATCACGATGAAGCCGGCCTTCGTCCAGTGCGCGACCTTGTTCTCCACGACGGAGCGCGCCGCCTTGTCCCCGCGCCGCCAGCCGCCCCCGTGCACGACGAACAGCACCGGCGCATGCGAGGCCTTCGCCGGGATGTAGACGTCGAACCGCTGCTTGGGATCGGCGCCGTACGCAACGTCGCGCTCGACGCGCACGTTGGGCGGCAGCGCGAAGCGTCCGACATCGTCTGCGCCGTCGTCGAGCCCCTCGTCCTGGCGCTGCGCGCGCGCGCGAGTGATCGCGTCGCGCAACTTGCCGTTCTGCGCGCGCAAGGGCGCCGCGAGCGCGCCGAGTGCGAGCGCGATGGATAGTCCGGCGGAAAGCAGCGGCGTGATGCGGGCAGCGGGGCGTACCGCGTACATCGAGTCCTCTCGCGTGAAGTGACGGGGCGACGAATCCCCTTCGATCAGACGACGGAGCGCACCGAACGTTAGATCGCGCGCCGCAACTGCTCGCTTGCGGCGCTTCCCGGGGCTTTCCATACTACGCGCCCCTCCATTCCCGCATCCGTGCCAGCCGCGCGACGCCGCGCACTCTGCCCGCTGCGGCGCACCTTACCCGCAACGATCCATGGCGAGCCGGAAGAGCGGATCCCCGCGCAGCGCGGCAAAGAAGTCGGCAGCAAAGGCGGCGAAGAAGATCGCAAAGACGACGAAGAGGTCAGCGAAGACGGCAGCGGTGAAGAGCGCCGCCGGGAAGCGGGCGAAGGCGACCGTACAGGGCCAGGTCGATGCGGCCCTCGCGGAGCCGGACGAGATGAAAGCCGCCAAGGCGCTCGATCCGACCGGCGCGACGACCATCGTATACGTGCACGGCATCGGCAACAAGCCGCCCGCCTCCGTGCTCAAGGCGCAGTGGGACAACGCGCTGTTCGGCTTCGACGTCGGCGAGCGCAGCCGGATGGCGTACTGGGTGGACCGCGAGCGCTATCCCGTCCCTCTCGACGACGTGAGCCTCGGCGGCGACTACGCCGACGGCTCGGAGAACGCGCCGACCGGCGAGCTCACGCCGAAGGAAGTGCGCGCAACGTGGAATCCCACGGCCGAGATGGATCGGATGTCCGACGACATCCAGGATCTCGTCGGCCCACCGCCGGCGGGGGAGCAGTCCACAGTCGATAGCCGCCGGCTCACGCGCCTCGCCGACAAGATGCTCGGCCAGAGCAATCTCCCCGACGACGAGAAGTTCGGGGCACTCATCGCCGACCTGCGGGGGGTGAAGGGAGAGCACCTGCGGCGCATCCAGGCGCAGCGCTACGGCCCCTCCGCCGTTCAGGCGAAGATCTTCGACTTCCTGCCGCGCCCGATGCGGCAGTGGCTCACGCGGAACATGACGCGGATGTTCCTGCGCGACGTGAACGATCTGTTCGTCGACAAGGCGAAGGGCAACGTGATGCGCGAGTCGCTGCGCGAGCGGCTGCGCGCCGGCGGCGCACCGTTCGTCGTCGTCGCGCACAGCCAGGGCTCGATGATCGCGTACTCCGTGCTGATGGAGCCGGAGTTCAGGAATCTCGACGTCGCGCTGTTCGTGACGATCGGCTCGCCGCTCGGCATCACCGAGGTGCAGGACTACATCCGCGATCTCACCGGCGTGACGAAGCTCGTCGTGCCACCGAACGTGCGGCGGTGGATCAACGTGTGCGACCCGCTTGATCCCGTCGCGCTCGACAAGGACCTGTCGAACGAGTTCGCCGCGAGCGCGCGCGGCGTGTCGATCGAGAACCACATCGAGTTCAACCCCGACTCGCCGCGCCACCCGCATTCGGGCACGGGCTATCTCTCGCTGGAGGACGTGCGGCAGCCCGTCCGTGAGACGGTGAACACGGCGCTCTTCCAGCCCGTCGCGGCGTTCAAGATGGCGAAGGACGTCGTGCGCGCCCTCGCCGACGGCGCGGCGGACCAGCGGCATCGCATCCTCGTTCAGCTCGAGGACTTCGCGACGACCGAGCACACCCGTGAGGCGTCGCTGGCGATCATCTACGACGCGCTCGGCGCGACGAGCGAGGACTCGCCGCAGCGCACCGCGCTCGAGGCGGAGGAGCTGCAGCGGTACGTCGCGCTCAGCCTGACGCGCCACGAGGCGGAGAAGCTCAGCGCGCTCGCACACGATGCACTGAAGTTCCCCATCGCGCGCATCTGGAAGAACAGCGCGAAGTGGGCCTTCATCCACCAGTCCGTCCATACGACCCAGGCCTTTCCGGCGCACCGCAGCTACTTCGCCTCGGGCGAGAAGGTGACGTGGGCCGTGCTCGACTCGGGAATCCACTGGTCGCACCCCCATTTCAACGGCGCGCGGCCGACGATCACGGGTGTCTACGACTGTACCGACCGCGCGCAGCGGCGCGCGCGCGTCCTGCGTCCCCTCGACCCGAACGCGCCCGCCGACGTCGATGCGGCGCGCGACCTCTTCGGTCACGGTGCGCACGTCGCCGGGATCATCGCCGGCCAGCACACCGCGCGCACGAAAGACGGCGAGGAGCGGCAGATGAGCGGCATGGCGCCGTCGGCGAACCTCGTGATCTACAAGGTCCTCGACAACAACGGCTCGGGCGAGGACTCGTGGATCATCAAGGCGCTCGACCACATCTTCGAGACCAACGAGCGTGCCGGCCACCCCGTGATCCACGGCGTCAACCTCAGCCTCGGCGGCGACTTCGACGTCGAGTCGTTCAACTGTGGCTATACGCCGCTGTGCGTCGAGCTGCGCCGGCTCTGGCGGCAGGGGGTCGTCGTCGTGATCGCGGCGGGGAACGAGGGATTCGCCTCGCTCAGCACGTCCGACGGCGACTCGATCCAGGCGAACATGGGGATGTCACTCGGCGATCCCGGCAACCTCGAGGACGCGATCGTCGTCGGCTCGGTGCACAAGGAGCGGCCGCATACGTACGGTACGTCGTTCTTCTCGTCGCGCGGCCCGACGGCGGACGGCCGGATGAAGCCCGACTGCGTCGCGCCGGGCGAGCGCATCCTCTCCGTCCGCAACGACGCCCACGCCTTCGACGCGAACGCGACGATCGAGGATCTCTACACGGAGATGAGCGGCACGAGCATGGCGGCGCCACACGTATCGGGCCTGATCGCCGCCTTCCTCTCGAAGCGCCAGGAGTTCATCGGCCGCCCGGACGACGTGAAGGAGATCCTGCTGAAGAACTGCACCGATCTCGGGCGCCAGCGGAACATGCAGGGCGCGGGGATGCCGAACCTCGTGAAGATGCTCGTCAACGTCTGACGCATCCTGCGGCGCGCGGCCGTTCGTCCGGGTCGGCCTCGTCGCGCGCGCCGGTCGGTCGCGGACGGGTATTCCGGCGGCGCCTGCGGGCTTACACGCTGCGAGCCGCGGCAAACTACGCCGCGTCTCTTGCTACGCCCGAGGGCGCCGCCTCCACACCCGTCCGCTCCCTCCCACACACTCTCGCGCTCTCCGCCGGCCGATGCGTCGCGCTGACGGCGGTGCGCCGCCTGGATCGCGCGGCGTAGACGCGAGCGAGCGTCGCGCGCGGGCGTGGGAGCGAACGCTGTGCCGCGCGGGCGCACGCCAGCGCAGGATCAAC
>JAEKKK010000283.1 GCA_019510405.1 Gemmatimonadota bacterium
GAGAGCGCCGCGCGGCCGGGTGCGGGATGTCCTGCCGGCGCGACGGAGGTGCGCCCTGGCACCTGCCAGGCGCCGCGGATCCCGCCGCCGAGCATCGTCGACTATCGGCCGCGCTCGACGCTCGTCACGCCGCAGCACCTCGTCCCGCGGGCGAAGTACCCGGTGATCGACTTTCACGGACATCCCGGAGGGCGGCTCGGCAGCGCCGCGTCGCTCGCCACGATGGTCCGCTCGCTCGACAGCATCAACGTGCGGCTCATGCTCGCCGCCGACGACATGTCCGGGGAGGAGGTGAAGAGCGCGGTCGCGGTGGTGAACGCCTCGCCGTACAAGGATCGCGTGCGCGTGCTCGCCGGGATCAACTTCAACGGCGTCGGGCCGGGATGGGCCGAGAAGGCGATCGCGCAGCTCGAGTCGGACGTCGCGGCGGGGGCGGTCGGGGTGGGGGAGCTCTCGAAGTCGTTCGGGCTCTCGATCCGGAAGCCCGACGGGAGCAGGCTCCGCATCGACGACCCGGCGCTCGATCCGATCTGGGATGCCTGTGCACGGCTGAACCTTCCCGTGTTCATCCACACGGCGGACCCGGAGGAGTTCTTCCGGCCGCTGGACTACACCAACGAACGGTGGCTGGAGCAGGCGCTCTTCCCGCAGCGCCACTACGACTCCACGCGGTACCCGAGCTTCGAGGAGCTGCTCACGGAGCGCGACAATCTCTTCCGTCGCCATCCCAAGACGACGTTCGTCACGGCGCACATGGGCTGGGAAGCGAACGACCTCGCGCGGTACTACTGGCGCGTGCTGGAGACGCGCGACGAGTACTTCGACTACTACCGCGGCTACCACGCCTTCTGGAAGCTGTACGGGATCGACCTGCCGGACGGCGTGCTGCAGAAGGTGTACTACAAGAACGCGCTGAAGATCACGCCACGACTGCCACAGACCGGCTGGCCGAAGTAGTCAGCGCGCGACGGCGCTCCGGAGCAGGGGGAGCACCGTGCGCGCGTTCGGCCCGAACATCGCGCGCGGCGCCTCGGGGGCGAGCCGGCTCAGGACGAGCAGGAGCGCGAGCCCTTCGTCCTGCGACCAGCGGTGCCCGCGCCGGATGTAGACCATCGCGTCATCGGCCGACAGCGCGGCGCCCTGTGGATCGGTGAGCCAGAGATACGCCGCCCACTGGCCGATCCCTTCCATGGACAGGAAGACGTCTTCCGCGTCGGCATACAACGCGTTCGCGCCGCGGAAATACGTCGTGCGACGCGCATCCATCGCGGCGAGCGCGCGTCGCGCCGCGCGAACGGCGAGCTCGCGCGTCGGTGCGCGCGCTGACTCGTAGAAGAGATCGAGCTCCTGCTCGTAGGCGCGTTGGAACGCCGGCAGCGAGTCGAACCGCTTCTGGATCACGTCGTCGTCGATCTCCTCCGGCAGCCCCCGTCGAATGAGGGCGTCGATCCGCGCGCCGAGGGCGGGGTTCTGCGTGTGGGTGAACTCGTGCATGAAGACCGCGGTCGCGAGCGTGTCGCTGCGGCTGGCCGCGCGCCAGATCGACGGCAGCGACATGACGAAGAACATGTCGCCGTTCGGCATCCGCGAGGCGAACGACACGAGACGCGCCGACAGCGACTCACCGTTCGGCGCGCGGATGGTACCCGAGTGCGCGGCGTTCTGCAGCACGAACTGCTGCCCCGCGCCGATGAACACGCCGCCATTCGGACGCGCCGTCGGCAGCAGGGTGTGGCTGCACAGCGTGTCGAAGAGGACGAGGGTCGGAAAACGGATCGAGGGTGCATGCAGCGCGCGGCTGCTCTCGCGCTGCCAGCCCTCGAGCGCCGTGGCGATCCACGCGCTGTCGGGAGAGGAGAGCTCGCACGCGACGTCTCTCGCGCGTTCGGAACTGGCCGACGCCGAGGGTGGGTGTACGAGGCTCGCGGCCACGAGCGTGGCTGCGATGCAGACGATTGCCACTCCCGAGCGTCGAGAAGATGTGGACACTTTCGCAGCATAGCGGCGAGCCCGTCACGAACAAGGGCATCAGGAGCGCCGTACGCACGCAACTCGAGCTCGGTGCACCTTGTTGGGACAGTGCCCGCGGGCTATCTTCAATGGTAGGTGGTGTTCGCTTCGTCGCTCGGCATGTCGTGCCGCGGAACGCGAACGAGCCCAATCGAAGGCGCCAGCGGTCCGGCAATGTCCGGACTTTTTTTTGTCCTCGCGCGTTCGACGAGTCGAATCTCTTCCGGAGTGAATATGGATTTCCTGCAATTCGAGGACGACGGTCGCACGCTCACCTGCCGCAGCGCCTCGTCGCCGGCGACGCCCGGAACCAATTGGTGGTGGATCGACGTCTCGGGGGAGACGCAGCGCTACGCCGCCTTCCGCACCGAAGAGACCGACACGCCGGAGAACCTTCGCCCGCGCATCGCGGCGCACTACGCGAACCTCCTCGCCGAGCGCGCGCGTCCGCGCATCTTCCGCCCGCACTGGACCGGGCGGCCCAAGGCCGCGCCGCCGGAAGTGCCGACCTGACCGCACTGGGTTGCACAGCCGTCGCCGGATCGCAGTGCCGGGCGACGAGCTGACCCTCTCGAGGACCCCCGCCATGTCGTCAGGTCCCTTCAAGCAGTATGAGAACTCGCGCCTCTGGGCCGCCGTGCAAGAGATGATCACCGAGCTCGCGGTGTCGCGCGAGATCACGGTGAACACGGCGCCAGAGTACGTGGTTGGATATCTGTGTCGCGAGCTCGTGGCGAGGAAGTTCGTTGCCGAGGAAAAGCGTTGAAGGTGGCGTGAGCGGATAGGCCTTGCGCAGGCCGCCATTCGTTCGCAGCGTTCTGGCCGCGGGATCGAACGCACGACCGGAACGGCACCAATGTCCTCGCCTGCGTCGCGCCAGTACGCCCATCCGCGCTCGCGTCTGCCGAGTGCCGCGTTGCATGCGATCCTGCTCGTCGCGATGCCCGGCATTCTGCGCGCGCAGCAGACAACGACGAAGCGCGCCGCGCCGCCGCCGCAGCCGGTTGCCGTGCCGCAGGATTCGGCGACGAAGCGCACCACACCGCCTCGCCAGGACACACCAGCGGCACCGCGCGAATCGACGTTCGCGCAGAAGGCGCTCACGGCGATCCTGACCGCACTGTCGGCGAAGGACTCGGCGAGTCAGCCGCCCGTGAAGACGCAGTCACAGGCGCTGATGCCGAATGTCGTCGGCATGGACACGGCGACTGCGCTGAAGGTGCTGGCCCTGTCGGCGCGTACGGGCAAGCCACCGGTCTCATTCTCCTACGCCATCGATCGCCCGCCGTCGACCTTGATCGCCGTCGACCAGATCGCCGAGCAGAGTCCGGCGGTCCGAACGCCGATGAGCCGAGGAATGGCGATTCGCCTCACGCTCGCCGGCGTGCCGCGTCCGACAGCGTTCGTGATCGTGCCGAACGTGATGAGGCTGGCCGAGCAACGAGCCGCGGACACGCTCCGGGCACTCGGGCTCGTCGAGGATCGGTTGGAGCAGCGGGCCGCGACGGCCGGTGACATCGGCCGCGTGATAGGGCAGAATCCGGCCGCCGGACAGCGCGTCGCGGCCGGTGGCGTCGTGGCGATCACGATCGGTCAGGGCGCGGGTGTGCCTCCGTCGAAGCCGCCCGGCAGTACGACGACGCCCACGGTGGCGCGCACGATCGTGATGCCGAGGGTGATCGGACTCGGTACCAGAGCCGCGCTTCGCATCCTCCGCGATTCGGGACTGCGCAACCTTCGCTTTCGGATCCCGGTCAATACCGCCGCCGTGGATACCGTCCGCGCCCAATCGCCGGACTCGGGTCAGAGGATTCGGCCGACGAGAGCCGTGGTGCTGACGCTTGCGGTGCGTGTTCCCGTGGATCCGATCCCACTGCCGCCGATTCCCGATCCGGTCTCCACGCCACCGAGGTGGTGGCGTTGGCCCGCCGCGATCGCCCTCGCACTCGCCTGCCTCATGGCTGGTGCGCTGACAGCTCGCGCGGTGTTTCCACCGCCGCAGATCGTCCCGCAGATCCGGCTCGAGCCGATGTTCAGCGACATCCTCGGCCACAAAGGGTCGCTCGTGGATCTCAGCGTCAGCCTGCGCTCCCATGTCGAGCACGAGCAGGCCGTGCTCGATCTCGCCGGCTCCCCTCTCGCGTGAGGCGCACCATGCCCGCTCAAACGCAGCCGACTCTCGCCTTCGCCCTCGGTCTCGACGGACATCCGATGCGCGAGGAGCTCGGCAAGGTGGCCAAGGAATGCATCGCGTTCGACATGAAGCAGCAGGCCGGCGCGGCGCTCACGCCGCGCTTCTGGAATGGCGTGGGTCAGGAGGTCGAGGGCGCCGTCGCGAAGGGGCTCGGCAACCTCTCGATCAGCAAGATCCTCGTGGAGGCGTGGCTCTCGGCCATGCAGTTCCGCGCGTATGCCGACCCGAAGATCCATCCACCAGGAGAGTCGAGCGTCGCCACGCTGGCGAAGCACACCGTCAAGTCGCCGCACAAGATCGCCGTGGACCTGCTCGTCGCCGGCCACAAGACGAGCTCCCTCGTGCTCGATCTCACTGTGCTGCTCGATCTCGAGGGAGTGCACCTGCGCATCCTCGACGGCCGGATCCGCGCGATCTCACTCGGCGCGATGAAGGTGTCGGCCTCGCTCAAGATCGGCGACAAGGAAGTGAAGAAGATCCCGGTGCGCGACGTCCGGTTCGACGACGAGCTCGAGCTGCATCCGCCGATGCCGATCATGCTGCCGGACCGCTACCCGCCCGCCGTCGCCCTGCCGGAGGACGCGCACGTTCCGACCGTGGCGCCTCCGGCATGACCCAACGATGTCGGCGGACGAGACCGGCAAGGGATGGGACAAGCCGACCCAACGGCCGACTCCATTGTGAAAGGGGCTGATTTTCGCTTTCTTCTGAAGCGATCTCGGCCGTGCCTCACGACGGACGCGCTCGACCTCGATTGCCCCTCGCACGCGCCATCCCACCGGAGGTCTCCCCGTGCGCTCCTCACTGTTCGTCGCAGTTCTCCTTCTCCTGCCGGCGGCGCATGTGCGCGCGCAAGGCAGCGCGGCGTACGAAGGCCCGCCATCGCTTCCGCGGGTGATGCGTAACGCGATCGGCGAGTGGGACTGGAGCGGCGATTCGCTCACCTGCAAGCACAATCCGCACACCGTGGACTTCACGAACGACTCGGCGTTCATGGTGCTGCGCTTTCGCCGGAAGATCGACAGCACGTCCAAGCTGGAGTACCGGTACCGAATTCTCCGGTTTACCGATCACACGGTCACGGGACAGATCGAGGGCGAGCAGCGCCGCGACAGCGCAGGAAAGCCGGTGGTCTGGGATCTCGTGTTGACGGGGCCGAACTCGTATCGGTGGCGCCAGACCGGCGGCCTGCCACAAGCGGTGACGCGAGCGATCGTGCGGTGCAGGAACGGAGTGCCGCTCTCGGAGGCAGAATGAGCCGCGCCAGGATCACGCTCATCGCTGCCGCGCTCACGGTGATGGTCGCGCCAGTGCAGCACGCGCAGGCGCCGAGGTACCTGCCACAGCGCGACACGCTGGTCATCACGGCGCGGAATCCCTTCCACATGTTCTTCGTGCGAGGGTCGGACACGCTCGGCAACGCCGTGCTCTCGCGGGACCTCACGCGCCAAGTGTGGCGCGCGAAGGGCGACGCCGTCGACATCGAGGTTTTGCGGCGCGATCTCGACTTCGCGAGGAAGGACACCGTCATTCATTCTCTCGCCGGCCCGGACGGTCACGCCCTGCCGAGAGACGGTCACGCGCCGTATGGACTTCCCTCGAGCCTGATGCCACTGCCGTCGGTGGCGATCCGGCCGGGCCTCGAGTGGCGTGACTCGTCCGTGATCGCGCGCGACACGAACGACTTCAAGGTGCGGTTCGAGTGGGTGATGACGTATCGCGTCCGACGCGTGATCGACACGCTGGGCAGCAAGGTGGCCGACGTCGTCGCCGATGGTCGCTACCGCATGCGCGATCAGTGGGGCGACACGGCAAAGAAGCGACTCTGGATCGACGTGCAGGGGCCCGATCACGAGACCTTCCTCTTCGACATCACCCGTGGCCGGCTCGCGTACCGCTCGTGGGACATGAAGCTGCGCGGGTGGGGCGGCGGAAAGCTCCCGGGCGACAGCGTCGCCACTCCGGATTCCGTGCCGGCTGGACTCGACTCGAAGACCTTCGACCGGCTGGTGCCGGCAGAGGAGCTCGGGATCGTCGGCTACCGGCAACGGGGACGCGACACCTCGTTGACCTTCACGGTGCCGGACCTCGGCCTCGCCGGCGTGCACGTGATCGACCGAAGCGCCGACTCGATCGTCTCGACGCACATTCGCGGCGACGGCGACGTCACCGTCGAGCGTGCCGTCTTCGCGAAGGGTGCGCTGGTGCGCTTCGCGCGCGCATGGTCGGACACGGCGCTGCGCGGCTACCGGGAGACGGTCACCATCCGAGGCGATTCGCTGCAAGTCGCCAGGACGGGCGCGCCATCGCGCGCGTTACGTTCGCCAGTCCGCCGGATCGGCGTCGGCGACATCGGCCGCGAGGAGCTGCTCGTGCCGCTGTTGATGAATCTTCCCGACGACAGTGCCGCGTCTCTCGCCGTCTTCCGACCGAAGTTCCGCAAGTTCGACGTCGTGAAGGTCGGCCGACGCCACGTCGAGGGAGGCGGCTGGGTCTTCGAGCTCTCCTGGAACGGAACCGAGGAGTCGGACGTGTGGCTCGTGACGGAGGACGGCGACCTGATCCTCACCGAGAAGCGGAGCGACGAATACACGCGCCGTGTTCCCAACCAGATGCGTCGCGTGCAGCTGATGTCGGAGCTCTCGAGCCGGGCCAAGAAGGGGTCCTGACCCGGCGGCGCCGCACCCGCCGTTTACTTCGCCGTCGCGAACCTCACGCGG
>JAEKKK010000284.1:0-11380 GCA_019510405.1 Gemmatimonadota bacterium
TGCGCGCCGATTACGAGCACCAGCTCGACGCGCGCTACGCCGCCGCACGCGGGTTCGTCGACGCGATCATCTATCCCGAGGAGACGCGCGACGTGCTCTCGCTCGCCCTCCGCGCCGCGCGCACCAACCCTGGTCCGCACCTCGGCGCCTTCGTGCTCCCACAGATTCCCGACGCATGAGTCAGACGTCCGGATCGAATCGCATCGTTCGCGTCGCCGCCGGGCAGGGCTTCTGGGGCGACTGGCTGGACGCGCCGCGCCGCCAGGTGGAAGGCGGGCCCGTCGACTATCTGATGCTCGACTATCTCGCCGAAGTCACGATGTCCATTCTGCAGAAGCAGAAAGAGCGTGACCCGAACATGGGCTACGCGCGCGACTTCATCGGCGCGATGGAGTCCGTGCTGCCGGCGGTGGTGGACCGCGGCGTCCGCGTCGTCGCCAACGCGGGCGGGGTGAATCCCGTCGCCTGCGCGCGCGCCGTGCTGGAAGTCGCCGCGGCGCGCGGCGCGGCCGGCAAGCTGAAGGTGGGCGTCGTCACGGGCGACGACCTGCTGCCGCATCTCGATACGCTGATCGATCGCGGGCACGCGCTCGCCAACATGGAGACCGGCGAGCCGCTCAGCACCGTGCGCGATCGCGTGCTGTCCGCCAACGCCTACATCGGCTCCGTGCCGATCGTCGAGGCGCTCGCGCGCGGGGCCAACGTCGTCGTCACCGGGCGGTCCACCGATACCGCGCTCACGATGGCGCCGCTGCGCCACGAGTTCGGGTGGGGCGCCACCGATTGGGACCGGCTCGCGGCGGGGATCATTGCCGGCCACATCATCGAGTGCGGCGCGCAGTGCTCGGGGGGCAACTGCCTCTACGACTGGCGCAACATCCCCGACCTCGCCAACGTCGGCTACCCGATCGTCGAAGCGACGGCCGACGGTACCTTCGTCGTGACGAAGCATCCCGGCACCGGCGGTCGCATCAACGTTCCCTCGGTCACCGAGCAGCTCGTCTACGAGATGGGCGATCCGCACAGCTACATCACGCCGGACGTCGTCGCGGACTTCGCGTCGATCCAGCTCGCGCCCGACGGCGAGAATCGCGTCCGCGTGTACGGCATCAAGGGCCGGCCCGCGACGGACAAGCTCAAGGTGTCGATCGCGTATCGCGCCGGCTTCAAGGCGGTGGGCACGCTGGTCTACGCCTGGCCCGACGCGCTGGAGAAGGCGCAGCTGGCCGACCGCGTGCTGCGGGAGCGGCTCGACAACATGGGGCTCCGCTTCGATCAGGTGCTGACGGAGTTCGTCGGCGTGTCCGCGGCTCACGGGCCGCTCACGCCTCGCACGACCGAGGCACCGGAAGTGCAGTGGCGCATCGGCGTACGGTCCTCCGATCGCAAGGCGGTCGAGCGCTTCACGCGCGAGATCGCGCCGCTCGTGCTCAATGGCCCACCCACCGTCACCGGATTCGCCGGCGGCCGTCCCAAGGTGGAGGAGATCGTCGCCTACTGGCCCGCGCTCGTGGACAAGTCCGTCGTACAGACGAAGGTCGAGCTCCTCGCATGAAAGTCCGCCTCGTGGACATCGCGCACGCCCGCTCGGGCGACAAGGGCGACACCGCCAACGTCGGCGTCATCGCCCTGCGCCCCGAGTGGTACCCGCTCATCGCCGAGTCCCTCAGCCACGCGCGCGTCGCGCAGCACTTCGCCGGCGTCATCACCGGCGACGTCGAGCGCTTCGAGCTGCCGAACCTGAACGCGCTCAACTTCCTGCTGCACGGCGCGCTGGATGGCGGCGGCACGTTGTCGCTCAAGACGGACGCGCAGGGGAAGGTCTTCTCGACGGCGATGCTGCGCATGGTCCTCGACGTGGACGACGACCGCGCGCGCTCACTGAAGCTGCCCGAGGCACCGCGCGCATGAACCGCGTCAAGCTTCGCCGCGACGGCGCGATCGGGCGCATCGTCCTCGCGCGCCCCGAGAAGAAGAACGCGATCGATCGCGAGATGGCGGACGATCTCTTCGCCGCGCTCGCCCAGCTCGAGGGAGACGCGAACGTTCGCGTCATCCACCTCGGCGCCGAGGGCGACGACTTCTGCGCCGGCGCCGATCTGGACGCGCTCGAGCGGACCCTCGATGCCGGTGCCGAGGTCCATCGGCAGGACGCGGAAGCGTTGGGGCGCGTCTTTCTCGCGATCCGCGCGCTGATGAAGCCCGTCGTCTGCACCATCCGCGGCCGTGCGCTCGCCGGCGGGGTGGGACTGGCCACGGCGTGCGACATCGTGCTCGCGCACGAGGATGCGGAGCTGGGTTATCCGGAAGTGCGCGTCGGCTTCGTGCCGGCGATGGTGATGACGATGCTGCGTCGCGCCGTCGGCGAGAAGCACGCGGCCGATCTCGTCCTCACCGGCCGCATCGTCAACGCCGAGGAAGCCGAGCGGATCGGGCTCGTCAGCCGCGTCGTCCCCGCCGCGACCTTCGACGACGAGGTGGATGCGACGCTCGAGCAGATCAGCCGGTCGCCCACCACGGCGCTCGCGCTCACCAAATGGCTCTTCTACAAGCTCGACTCCCTCTCCTTCGACGACGGGGTCGCCGCCGGCGTGGTGACGAACGTGGAAGCGCGGGCGACGGAAGACTTCAAGAAGGGCGTGCGGCGCTTCACCGAGCGTCGCAGCCGTCCCGAGTGATGCGGTTGCTCATCGCGCGCCTCGTGCTGACGGGGATCGGCATCGCGGTGTGGGGGTACGGGAATGCGACTGGTCAGCCCAACCTGATGTACGCGGGGATGGCCATTCTCGCGGTCGCGCTCGTCATGCGCTTCCTGCCGAAGCACTGGTTCGACGACACCCCGCGCTGAACCGCCACCCGCTCGTCCGACGAGCCCGTCGCCGCACTGCAGCCGGGCCCTCTAAAGCATTACATTTCAACAGTTATGATGCGCCTCTCCGTCCCCGAGCTCCTCGCGCCGGCCGGTTCGCTCGACGCCGTGCGAGCGGCGCTCGCGAACGGCGCGGACGCAGTCTACCTCGGCGCCGAACGGTTCAACGCGCGCGACGAAGGGGCACAACTCAGCCTCGACGAAGTGGCGGAGGCCTGCCGGCTCGCGCACGAGCGCGGACGCCGCATCTACCTCACGCTCAACATCCTTACCAAGCCCGCCGAGCTCGCGGACTCGCTCATGTTCCTCGGCGAGGCGATCGATCGCGGGGTCGACGCGGCCATCGTGCAGGATGTCGGCCTCGTCCGACTCATCCAGCACGTGTATCCCGGATTCGAGATTCACGGCTCGACGCAGATGACGGTGCACGACGACACCGGCGCACGCGTCATGGCCGAGCTCGGGATCGATCGCGTCGTGCTCGCGCGCGAGAACACCATCGAGGACATCCGCGCGATCCACGCTGCGGTGCCGGAGCTCGGGCTCGAGTCGTTCGTGCACGGAGCGCTGTGCATCTCGTACAGTGGCCAGTGCTACATGTCGGGGATGATCTCCGAGCGCAGCGCGAACCGCGGCTCGTGCGCGCAGTCCTGCCGCAAGGACTACGTCCTCACCGACCTGGACACGCACGCGGAGCTGGATCGGGGCTACCTCATCTCGGCCAAGGATCTCGCGGCGACCGATCATCTCGCCGAGATCGCCGAGGCGGGAATCGGTTGCCTCAAGGTCGAAGGGCGGAAGAAGCGCCCCGAGTACGTGGCGACCGTGACGAGCGGCTATCGCAGCTTCCTCGATCGCCTCGCCGCCGGCGACCGCAGCGCGCCGAGCCCGGAAGCAGTCGAGCCGCTCGTCCAGATTTACAGCCGCGGATTCACCGGCGGCATGTACGGCGGCCGTGCCGGCCGCTCGTACATCACGCGCGAGCATCCGGACAACCGCGGGCGCGAGCTCGGCGTCGTCACGGGGCATCGGGGCAAGGAGCTGCTCGTCGAGCTCAGCGCGCCATTGCAGGTCGGCGACGGCGTCGGCTTCGAATCGCCCGCGCAGCGCGGCGGCGCGTCCGTCGGCTTCACGGTGAGCGAGGTGCACACGCTCGAGAGCGGCCCGCCGGTGCGCCAGGCGCTCGTGCTACCGCCGCGCATCACCGTCGGCGACGGCTGGCGCGTCGTGCGCTCCTCGGAGGCGGCGCTCATCGAGCGCGCACGCGCGAGCTACGCCGCGCTCCCCGTCGGGGTGCGCCAACGCAAGACTCGGCTCGACGTGAAGCTCTTCGGCTCGGCCGGTTCCCCGCTCAAGGCGGTGTTCCTCGCCGACGGCGAGACGATCACCGTCCGTACCGAGATCAACCTCGCACCCGCCAGCAAGCGCGCATTGGACGATGCCGCGCTGCGCGAGCATCTCGGCCGCCTCGGCGAGACGCCGTTCGTGCTCGCCGCACTCGAGACGGCCGCGCTCGCGCCCGGGCTCTTCCTCCCGATCAGCGAGATCAATCATCTGCGCCAGCAGGCGATCGACGAGCTGCTCCAGCGCCGCGACTGGGCGCGGGAAGCCACACTCGCCGAACGCCGCGCACGGATCGACGAGGCGCTCGTGCTGTCGCCCGCACCGCGTCCGGAGGCGTCGAGTCCGTTCGATCTTGTTGCATCCGTCTTCACCCTCGACGACGCGCGCGCCGCGGCCGCTGCCGGCGCGACCACCGTCGTGCTCGACGTCTTCCTCCGGCATCCGACGCCGCCCGTGTCACGCGTGAAGGCGCTCGTCGAGGAGCTCGGCGCGCAGGGCGTGACGCTGCGCCTGCGCACCCCGACCATCGTGCGCCCCGAAGAACGTCGCACGGTGCAGAAGTGGCTCGACCTCGGTCTCCCGCTCCTGAGCGGACACCTTGGCCTCGTCGCGGAGCAGGGGCGCGCCGGTCGCGACGTCGTCGCCGACTATGCAGTCAACTGCTTCAATCAGCACACGGCGGCGGAGATCTTCCGCCTCGGGGCGCGGCGCATCACCCTCTCCGTCGAGCTGACGACCGACGAGCTGCTCGCCGTCTCGGCGCCGTGGGAGGGAGACGGCTTCGACGTGCTGCTCTACGGACGACCGGAGGGGATGACGATCGAGCACTGCGTGCTCTCCGCCGCGTTCGACCGCGTGCCGACGACCTGTCGCGATCTGTGCGTGCAGAAGCACACGAACGTCGAGCTTACCGATCCCACCGGCTATCGCTTTCCCGTCGCGACTGATTCGGCGTGCCGCAATCGCCTGCTGCATTCGCGTCCTGTCGAAGGCGGCGAGCAGGTCGCGGCGGGGCAGCGCCAGGTGCCGAACCTTGCGCGCCCGGCCGTGCAGGACGCCTTCACGCGCGGACATTTCGTCCGTGCGGTCTAGTGACGTCGTGCGCGGCGGTCTGATGATGCGAAACGGCTACGCGCGCCGCACGCTCACCGGATGACCACCAAGCGTCCCACGCTCGACGACGCGCGCGCCGTGCTGCGCGCGAAGTTCGGCTTCCCCGATTTCCGCCCCGGACAGGAGCGCGCCGTCCAGTCGGTGCTCGAGCAGCGCGATACGCTCGTCGTCCTGCCCACCGGCGGTGGGAAGTCGGTCTGCTACCAGGTGCCGGCGATGGTGCTCCCCGGGCTCACCGTCGTCGTCAGCCCGCTCATCTCGCTGATGAAGGACCAGGTCGACGCGCTCACCACGCGCGGCATTCCGGCCACCTTCGTCAACAGCACCCTCACCAGTGGCGAGGTCTCCGAGCGCATGTCGCGCGTCATGCGCGGGGAGATCAAGCTCCTCTACCTCGCGCCCGAGCGGTTCGACGTCGGCACCGCCGCCGAACGATTGCGCGGTGTCGGCGTGTCGCTCCTGGCGATCGACGAAGCGCACTGCATCAGCGAATGGGGACACGACTTCCGCCCCAGCTACCTGCGCATCGCGCAGGTGCGCGAGAAGCTCGGCTGGCCCCAGGTCGTCGCCCACACCGCGACGGCCACGCCGCATGTGCGGCAGGACATCGCGCGCCAGCTCCGCCTCGAGAATCCGGAGACGATCATCACCGGGTTCGACCGGCAGAATCTCCGCTATCACGTCGTCCCCACGCGCACCGACGCGGAGAAGGATGCCGCGCTCGCCGCCATTCTCCGGGAGCACGAGGGCGTGGCCATCGTGTACGCGTCGACGCGGCGCAACGTCGAGAAGATCACGCGGACGCTGGAGCAGGAGGGGATTGCCGCGGCGGCGTACCACGCGGGACTCGACGACGCACATCGCCACGCCGTGCAGGACGCGTTCATGAACGAGTCGGTGCGCGCCATCGTCGCCACGAATGCCTTCGGCATGGGGATCGACAAGCCCAACGTGCGCGTCGTCGTGCATCACGCCATGCCGGGAACGCTCGAAGCGTACTATCAGGAAGCGGGCCGCGCCGGCCGCGACGGCAAGCCGTCGGAGGTGTACCTCCTGCACGCGTTCCCCGACCGCTTCACCCACGAGTTCTTCATCAAGGGCGCCTATCCCGAGCGCCCACTCGTCGAGAAGGTATATCAGCGTGCGTGCACGCTGGCCGATAAGACCGGCGCGGTGTCGCTCGAGCCGGCGTCCATCGCCGCCTCGCTCCCCGGCAAGGTGAGCGACCGCGAGGTGGAGTCGGCGCTGCGCGTGCTCATTCAGGCCGGCGCGATCCGCTCCGAGCCGGAGAGCGGCGGTCGCGTCTTCGTACGGCTGCTCGCCACGCCGGACCGGATCAAGCGCGAGCTTGGCGCCAGTCGCGCCCTCGAGCTGGGATTGCTCCGCGCGCTCTGGCGCGTTGCCGGCGATGCACTGAACGATGGCGCGCCGATCGATCTCGACGGACTGCCCCCCGGCTTCGGCGGCGCGGTCGGCACCATGCCGCTCCTCGCGGAGCTCGAGCGCGGCCAGTTCCTCGAGTGGCGCCGGCTGGGCGGCGGGGAGCACGTCACCAATCCGCGACGTCCGCTCTCGGCCTTTCCCTACGACTGGTCCGCGCTCGAGCGGCGTCGCAAGAACGAGCTCTCCAAGCTCGACGCGGTGCAGCAGTACGCATACGCCACCGGCTGCCGCCGTGGCTTCGTGCTCCGCTATTTCGGTGATCCCGCCGCCGGCAAGGACTGCGGCGGGTGCGACAACTGTCTCGGCACCCACGACGATACTCGCCGCCAGAAGGTCGCGCCGTCGCCGAAGCCGGGGGAGAAGCGAAAGGCGCGCGGCGCGGCGCGCGACAAGGCGCGCCGCGAGCCCGTCGAGCTGGTCGCGAGTCCCGCCGACGCCCAGCTCCTCGAGCGCCTCCGCGCCCTCCGGACGCGCATCTCCAAGGAAGAGCAGGTGCCGGCCTACGTCGTTTTTCCGGACCGCACTTTGCTTGAGATCGCCGTGCGTCGTCCCAAGTCACCGTATGCCCTGGGCGAGATCCGGGGCGTCGGTCCGGCGAAGATCGACAAGTACGGCGAACGATTCCTCGAGCTCGTGCGAACCTCCGACGAAACGGAAGCTGCCTGACCATGGACGACTCCCTGTACTTCACCGAGCAGCACCTCGCCGTGCGCGAGATGGTTCGCCAGTTCGCCCGAGACGAGGTCGCGCCGGTCGCCGCGCGCCACGACGCGGACGGGACCTTCCCGTGGGAAACCGTCCGGAAGATGGGAGAGCTCGGCCTCATGGGCGTGCCCTGGGACGAATCCCTCGGCGGTGCAGGGCTCGACCTGCTGAGCTACGTCATGACCATCGAGGAGCTCGCGCGCGTCGATGCCTCGACCGGGCTGACGATCTCCGCGCACACCACGCTCGGAACGTCGCCGATCGTGCACTTCGGCAACGACGAGCAGCGGCAGCGCTACGTCCCCTTCCTCGCCAGCGGCAAGGTGCTCGGTGGCTTCGGGCTCACCGAGCCGAATGCCGGCTCCGATGCCGGCGGCACTCAGACCACCGCGGTCCGTCGCGGCGATCGGTACATCCTGAACGGCACCAAGCGGTTCATCACGCACGGCAGCGTCGGGGAGATCTTCGTCGTCACCGCGGTGACCAATCCCGGCCAGGGCACCAAGGGGATCAGCTCCTTCATCGTCACCAAGCCGACGTCGGACCTCGCGCAGGCGAAGGAGGTGGGTATCGGCCACGAGCCATCCCTCCCCGCGATGCCCGGCTTCCGAGCGGGCAAGAAGGAGGACAAGCTCGGCTGGCGCGCCTCGGATACGGCGGAGCTCATCCTGGAGGACGTCGAGGTTCCGGAGGAGAACCTGCTCGGCCGCGAGGGAGAAGGGTTCATCAACTTCATGAAGACCCTCGACTCCGGTCGCGTCGGGATCGCCGCGCTCTCCCTCGGCATCGCCACGGGCGCGTATGAGGAGGCGGCGAAGTACGCGAGCGTCCGGAAGCAGTTCGGCCAGCCGATCGCCAGCTTCCAGGGGATCGCCTTCCAGCTCGCCGACATGGCGACCGAGATCGAGGCCGGACGTCACCTCACTTATCACGCCGCCTGGCTGGCGCAGAACGGCAAGCCGTTCGGGAAGCAGGCCGCGATGGCCAAGCTCTTCTGCTCCGAGCTCGCCATGCGCGCCACCATCAAGGCGGTGCAGGTCCACGGCGGCTACGGCTACACCAAGGATTACCCGGTGGAGCGGATGATGCGCGACGCCAAGATCTGCGAGATCGGCGAGGGTACCTCCGAGATCCAGCGCATCGTCATCTCGCGTCATCTCCTGCGTGAGCTCGCCGATTGACCGGCGCCGCAGCGGCCCCGTCCGCGTTGCGTGGCGCTCCGGCGATCGTTAGCTATTCAACAGTGCTTGCACACCAGCTTTCTCTCTCGTTTCCGGCGCTGCGCGGCGACTCGCGTCAGCGCTGGGACCTATCGCGCGCTCACGCAGCCGAGGCAGTCTTCGGTGGCGTGAGGGCGCTCGTCGCGTTCGCTGCGGCACCCCGGCTCCGGCCGGCCGATCGCTCGCTGCTCCGGCTACTGGCAGGTCTTCTCGCCTTCGCCCTCGCGCCCGTCCGGCGCCTGGTCCGACGGACGAGTGCGACCCGCCCGGATGCATCGCGTTCGATCACGCAGCGCGTCGTGGCGGCCCATCCCGATTCGGTCCGGCCTCGCCCCCGCCTTCGGTGGAGCGGCCCGACCATCCATACTCCTACCCACCGCGCCACGGCCGCCGAGTCGCCGGAGGCACCACCTGGCGCGGTCCCAGATGAAAAGAGAGATCCTCATCAATGCGACCTCGCGGGAGACCCGGGTCGCCATCATGGAGGACGACGAGCTCGTTGAGCTCCTCGTCGACCGCCCCGATGCCCGCCGCATGGTGGGCGACATCTACTACGGCAAGGTAGACGCGGTCCTGCCCGGCCTTCAGGCCGCCTTTGTCGACATCGGCACCGACAAGAGTGCCTTTCTGCACGCGTCGGATCTCGTCTATCCGGACAACGCGGCGGACGACGACGATGACGGCGAAGAGAGCTTCCGGGAACGGGAGCGCGACGAGCAGGACGTTCCGCCGATCCAGGACGTCCTGAAGCGCGGCGAGGAAATCGTCGTGCAGGTGAGCAAGGAACCCATCTCCACGAAGGGTCCGCGCGTCACCGCCCAGGTCTCGCTCGCCGGCCGCTTCCTCGTCTACATGCCGTACGCCTCGCGCGTCGGGGTGAGCCGAAAGATCGGCGATCGCGAGGAGCGCAAGCGGCTTCGCGCGCTCGTGGAAGGCATGCTTCCCGAGGACGCCGGGGGCGTCATCGTCCGCACCGTCGGCGAGGACGTCACCCCCGAGACGATCGAGCGCGAGCTCACGACGCTCATCAACACGTGGAAGCGCGTCATCAAGAAAAAGCGCTTCGTTCGCGCGCCCGCGCTGCTCAACCGCGAGACCTCGCTCGCGCGCGGATTGATCCGCGACATCTTCAGCGACAAGGTCGAGCGCGTCACCGTCGACTCCAAGCAGGTCTACAACGAGATCATCGAGTACCTCAAGGGCATCGCGCCGGAATTGACCGAGCGCATCGTCCTCTACGAGGGCACGACACCGCTGTTCGACAAGACCGAGATCGAGTCCGAGATCCGCGACCTGTTCAAGCGTCGGTGTGATCTGCCCTCGGGAGGCTACCTGATCATCGAGCCGACCGAGGCACTTGTCTCGATCGACGTCAACTCGGGTCGCTTCGTCGGCAAGAAGGATCCCGAGAAGACGAGCCTCAAGACGAACATCGAGGCGGCGCGCGAGATCGCCCGTCAGCTCCGCCTGCGTGACGTCGGCGGCATCATCGTCTGCGACTTCATCGACATGGATACGAAGTCGAACCGCGAGAAGGTGCTCCAGGAGCTGCGCACTCACCTCGGTCGCGACCGGGCGCGCACCAAGGCGTTCGCCGTCTCGGATCTCGGATTGATCGAGATGACGCGCCAGCGCGTGCGGCAGAGCCATCTGCAGAGCATGACGGAAGCGTGCCCGACCTGCGCCGGTACGGGACGCGTGTTCACCGCGGAAACCATCCTGCGCCGCATGGAGCGCAGCGTGAAGCGCATGGGCGTCGAGGGCAAGCGCGACCCGTTGCTCGTGAAGCTCCATCCCGACGTCGCGATGTTCGCGATGGAGAACGAGTCGGACATTATGCGCAAGCTCGAGAAGGCCGTTGGATTCTCGCTCGAGCTGCGCGACGATCCGCTCCTTCGCCCCGACGAGTTCAAGCTGGTGGTGAAGAGCGCCGGTCGCGACGTGACGCATCAGTACCACGTGGCCTGACTATCGTAAGGGCGGCACTCCGACCGAAGGTGCGAAGCGCCGGAGGGAGGAGCGATGAATCAAGTCGCCCGCTAGGGCACCACCAGCAGTCCTGCACGCCCGCCGAGGTCGTCGTCCACGGCGGGCGTGTTCGTTGCCGGGCGCCACGATGCGCCGTCGATCCGGACCACGACACGATGAGTTCCCGCGGTGAGCGAGAACTCGCGCTCGAATCCCGCGGCGCCGGGTGTCAGCGTCACCGGCGCCCAGTCGGTGAAGTCCGCCATGATCTCCACGGTGTGCGCGCCCGATGCGCGCACCTGCACCACGCGTTGCTCACCCCTGCCGCTCACCAGCAGGATCGGCCGCGCGCGCTCCGCGCGGCTCCGCGCAGGGTTCGGCTCGAAGAAGCGCATCCCGACGCTCACCCAGCTCGCCGCGTCGGAGCCGCGCACGAAGTCGTTGGGCAGCTTGGCGAGGGAGACCGTCCATGCACGGGCCTCACCCGTCCAGAAGGCCGCCGTCGCGACGACGATCGGCTCGTAGAGATGCTCCGCGTCCGGATCGCGGCGCACGCCGCCAAGCAGGTCGAGCGAGACGGCATCGCCCTCGATGTGCGCCCCGAGCGCACCCTCCGTGTAGTGCACGCGGACTTTGTCCAGCAACCGACCGCGCCGCGGACCGATGAACAGCTGCGCATAGGCATGTTGATCGAGCACCGATGCGCTGAGGCGCGCGC
>JAEKKK010000284.1:11404-16938 GCA_019510405.1 Gemmatimonadota bacterium
GCGTCCACCACGCGCCTCCTTCGACGGAGTGTCCCGGCAGCGCTCCGATCTCACGCCAGGAGTCGGAGACGGTCCCGCGCGTCCACACGCCACCCCGCCTGAACGGCGCAAGAAGACGCGCCGAGATGATGGCGGCGGCGGCGTTGCTCGCCGAGGAGCTTGCGACGCCGAACAGCTCTCCTCCACCTTCCGCCAGCAGATGGCTCGTCAGTGAAGCGCGTCCCCCGCCACTCGCCGTCACCGAGCCCGACGCGCCACCGATCGAGCCGACTCCGCCGGCGTTGACCAGGCCGAACACGTGGTCTCGTTCCGCGGCCGACGTCCATTCCACCGACGGCCCCGCGATGGTGGTGCTGTCATCGGGGAAGTGCACGACGGAGACGCCCACATCCAGCGCTGATCGCTGCTGCGCGACAAGCGGCCTGCCCACCGTCGTCGCGATGAGCAGGCCGCACAGCATCATGGGAAGGTTCAGGTGCACCTATGGTCGTCGCTTGGGCCTGGATGCGTCACCTGTCGGGGTTTTACCACCGAGGTTCAGCGAGCCGGGATCGGCCCCCTGACCGAACGCCGAAGACGCAGTGGCCCCACCATTCACCGCGGACTCGATGGTGCGCAAGCGGAACAGTGCCGATTCCTCGGCCGGTACGCCCGCACCGACGTCCGATTCCACGGCGACGCCGAATGCCAGCACCTCGCGCGGCGCGACACCGTGCTTCAGCAGCTCGACGATCATCTGGGTCGCGCGCCGCGGCGCGACGCCACTCGCCACGAGCTGCGCCAGCGCACCGAGTGGCGCCGCTAGATCTCGCGCTCCACCGGTCGTGCGCAGCGTCCGCAACGCGCCGGCATCCGCACCTGCTGCCAGCGCATCCGCGCCCGCCACGAGCTCCGCCGCGTTCGATGCGGTCCCGAGCGCGGCGCGCGCGGAGTCGAGCCGCGTCGCGAGCGCCACGACGGCACTCTGGATTCGCGCCGGTGCGGCGCGCTTGATCTGTCCCTCGCGCACCTTCGCCTCGAGCGGCTCCACGGGCAGGCCACGCGCCTGCGCGCGGCTCATCTCACGCCGGAGGGCAGCCAACGTCACACTGTCGAGCGGCGCCGTGCGCGCGGCGTAGGCCACCTGTTGCGCGCGCAGGTCGCGTGCGAGGCCGAGCGCCGGCACGAGCGCCAGAGCGATGACGAGCAGTCCGCGATGCATCACGGGTGTCCGACGAGAAGGACGGAGCCGGGACGCCCGAAGTCGGCGTCGCGCGACTGCGGCATGCGCGGGTCACGCATCCAGATGCTGTCGTCCACGATGAACGCATACACGTGACGGCCCGGCCGCAGCGCGACGGTCGCGCTCCACAAGCCGCTCGCCGCGTCGCGGCTCAGCGTGTTGGCGTGCGTGTCCCAGCCGTTGAAGTCTCCCACGACACTTACTCGGTGTGCAGCCGGCGCATGCAGCACGAGCTGCACCGGCAGAGGAGCGACCCCCGCCGCGTCGCGCGCGGCGAGCTGGGTCGTCGTTTCCGGAGCAGGGCTGGGTGCGCCCACCGATGCCGGCGTCGTCTGCGCCACCACGCCCGTCGTGCGGGCCGCCGTTCGCCCCGCGCCCGCATCTCTCCGCCAGACGACGAGCACGAGCGCGGCTGCCGCGGCCACGCCGATCGATCCGGCAAGCCGCCACCGCCGCGCTGCTCGCACACGCGCCTCGCGTGCCCGTTCGCGCTCCGCGGCGACGGCGACCAGCACCTGGGCCTTGTGCGCGGCGTCGACCGGGGGCAGTTGCCGGAGTGCGGCCGCGATGCGCGTGATCGTCTCGTCAGTCTCGTCGTCCATTCCGTTCCTCCGTGAGCCACGAGCGCAGTGCATCGCAGGCCCGCTTCACCCGCATCTTGAGCGCCGACACTCCCGCGCCCGTCGCCGCCGACATGTCGTCGTAGGACAGGTCCTCCACGTGCCGCAGCAGAAACGCTTCACGCTGTTCCGTCGGGAGCGTGGCCAGCGCCAGCGCGATCTCCTCACGCCATGCGATCGCGTCGTCGTGCCGATGCTCGCTCGCCCGGTCGGGAACCTCCCCGAACTCCACGAACTCGGCGCGCCGCCGCTCGCGGGAGCCGGCGCTGCGGCAGCGGTTGGCGAGGATTCGGAAGAGCCACGGCTCGAACGACTCCTGCTCCACGTAGGAGGGCAGTGCCCGGTAGACCCGGATGAACGTGTCCTGGACCGCCTCCTCCGCATCGCTCCGATTGGACAGCATGTGGAGGGCGAAGCGGAGGCAGCGGGCGTAGTACATGTCCACGAGCGCCGCGAATGCCCGGACATCGCCGGCCTGCGCCGATCGGACCAGCAGGCTGCGCTCGGCGCTGCCGGTGGACGGCGCCTCGGCGGACGGTCGGATCAGTTGGAGGGCAGGCGGTCGGGACATGAACGCGGCGATGTGTTGCTGACGGATGGCTCGGGCGATCGGGGGATCGGCCAGTGCTCACTGACCCTAACCAGCCTGGCCGGGATCCGGTCACGCCGACCCGCGCGAGGGGGTGGTTGGCCCACCAGTTCGCGTCGCGGGCGAGTCGTTGACAGCTAACCCCGCGTCACTTAACTTTTTAGGCTCTACGCCACACGCTCACGAGTATCACATATGTCTTACGCAATCATTCGCACCGGCGGCAAGCAGTTCCGTGTCGAACCGGGCAAGAAATATCGCTTCCCCACGCTCGTGGGCGAGGCCGGCGGGTCGATCGAGTTCAACGACGTCCTGCTCGGCAGCGATGGCCAGTCCGTGAAGACGGGCATCCCGACCCTGTCGGGCGCCAAGGTCACCGGCGAGATCGTCAAGCACGGTCTCGGCGACAAGATCATCGTCTTCAAGATGAAGCGCCGGAAGAACTACGCGAAGAAGCAGGGACACCGGCAGGGCTTCACCGAAGTCCGCATCAACGACATCACTCTCGGCTGACGCGAGGATAACATGGCTCATAAAAAGGGCGTCGGCTCGTCGCGCAACGGCCGCGACAGCAACCCGAAATACCGCGGCATCAAGAAGTTCGGCGGGGAGCGGGTCGTGTCGGGCAACATCATCGTGCGCCAGTGCGGCACGCGGTGGCACCCGGGCAAGAACGTCGGTCTCGGCACCGACTACACGATCTACGCGCTCATCGACGGCGTGGTGAAGTTCGAGCACCAGAGCAAGACGCGCCTCAAGGTCAGCGTCTACCCCGTGACCTCCGAGACCACGACGGCCGCCTGAGCAAGCCGATCTCGAACGCCGGAGCCCTCCGCTGTGCGGAGGGCTCCTTTTTTTGTTCGACATCCGGAGCCACGGCGCACAACTTTCATCTGTCCGCAGCCGTACGGGCGTGGGACACCACGGAGGGATCTATGGCTATCTGGAGCACTCTGAAGGGCGAGCTCGACAAGGCAGGGCGTGCAGCACAGGGGGCGCTCGACGAGGGCAGGCTGCGCCTCGAGCAGCATCGGGCAAAGCAGCGCGCCGAAGCAGCGGCGGCGTCGCTCGGCTTTGCGGTCTATCGTGCGCGCGCCGCGGGTGGTGAGCTGGAGACCGAGCGTTACACCGTGCTCGCCGCGACCCTCGCCAGTGCGGAAGCCGAGGTGGCCCGCCTGGAGCGCGAGATCGCCGCGAGGGCGCAGAGCGCGGCACCGACGCCCCCTGTCTGATTCGACGTTCGTCTGCTCAGGTATCCAGAACGTCGAGCAGCGTCACGTCATCTGTGCAGATGCCGTCGATGCCGTAACCGGCGAGGCGCCGCGCGTCGCTTGCCGAGTTGACCGTCCAGGCGATCACCCGACCGCCTGAACGCTGGATGCGCTCGACCAGCGGTCGATCGACCAGGCTCCGGTGCGGCCAGGCATCGGCCGCACCGTATTCCGCCATCCGCTCCACGGCGTCGTCGACCGAGTCGTCGAACAGGAGGCCAAGCCGATACGGCACTCGCGCCCGAGCGAGGCGGCCGATCGTCGCATGGTCGAAGCTGTGGATCGCGAAGGTGCCGCGGCGCCCATCGAGGACGGCGGTGACTGCCTCCTCTATGCCTTCGCCCTTGATCTCGACGAACAGCGCCGCGCGGTCGCCTACGAGGTCACAGACCTCGGCGAGCGAGGGGATGTTCGTGCTGGCGATGGCCGGCCCATGCGCGGCGTTCAGCTCGCTCCACAACGTGGTCGCGATCTCCCCGCCGGCGCTCGTAACGGGATCGTGGTGTACCACCACTATCCCATCGGCCGTGGCGTGGACGTCGAGCTCGATGCCCTGCGCCCCCGCCGCGAGGGCGGCGGCGAAGGAGGGCAGGGTGTTCTCGCGCTCCCGGCGCGGCATCCCGCGGTGGGCGATTCGGAGTGGCGGACGGAGCATCGAGATCGTCGAGTCGGGGAAGCGGGCCGAGCGAGGATTTTAGCGCACGGCTCCGCCTGCACCAACCGGCCTTAACGCCGGCCGCCGCGTAGCGTCCAACGAGTTGCACCGCATGCCTGACGTCGCCCTCCCCACCGATGAGCGGACCGACCTCGACCTTATTGCAAGGTGGAAGGCGGGCGAGCAGCGAGCAGCATCGCTGCTCGTCGAGCGGCATGCCAATGCGGTGGCGCGCTTCGTGGCGAGTATCGGGGCGCGGGACGACGTCGAAGAGGTGGTGCAGGATACGTTCGTGCGCGCCTTCGCCTCGCTCGACGGCTTTCGCGGCGAGAGCTCGCTGCGGACGTGGCTGTTCACGATTGCGCGACGGCTCCTGCTCGACCGGCGGCGCGCGGCGAAGCGGCGGGGCGAACAGGTGCAGGTGCAGGAGAGCGACGCCGCAACGGAGTACGATTCTCTCGATGGCGTCATCGCCGACGAAACCCAGCGCCGGCTGCGAGGGGCGCTGGAGAAGTTGTCACCGACGCAGCGTGAGGTATTCGTCCTGCGAGTGAGCGAAGGAATGTCGTACGCGGAAATCGCCGATACGGTCGGCACGACGGAGGGTGCCGCGCGCGTGCACTATCACAACGCGATGCGCACGATCAAGGAGCTTCTCGATGATTGACTGCCCGAACGGTGAACTGCGAGACCTGCTCCCCGACTACCTGCACGATCGACTCGATGCGTCGAATCGGGCGTCGGTCGAGCGACACCTCGCCACGTGCACGGCGTGCCAGGACGAGCTCGCGCTCCTGCGCGATCTGCGTGGGACGCTGCATCGCGCACCGCGCATCGACGTTGCCGCCGTGGCGGCAGCCATTCCCGCGTACCGGCCTGCCGCGCGCGAGCGCCGGGCGACCGGCTGGCGCGTTGCGGCGGCGATCGCGGCAATCGCGATCGGTGGCGCATCGATCACACTCCTCCGCCACGGCGAAAGGATCCAGCAGACCGCACAGGCACCGATCGCCGTGCCGACGACCCAGACACCGACCGGTTCACCGACGGGCATGACCCAGCAACCGGCGCAGCAGCCGCCGGCATCGCCGCGTGAGGCAGCAGCGCCTGCGGCCGTGCCAGTCGTGAAGTCGGCTCCCGCGCCGAGTGGGGAGGAGCTCGCGATGGCGGCAGGTACCAT
>JAEKKK010000052.1 GCA_019510405.1 Gemmatimonadota bacterium
GACGAGATCCACGTCGCCCTCGACGCGCTCGACCAATGACGCCAGACGCGCCGCACACCGAAGAATCGCCGAGGTTCGTGTGGGCCGTGCTGGCCATCTACACGGCCTTCGTGTCCATCGTGTCGGCCTTCCACGAGCCGTGGAAGGACGAGACGCAGACGTGGCGGTTGGCGATCGACAGCGACGGGCTCCGCGCGCTCGCGCACAATGCGCGGTACGAGGGGCATCCGCTCCTGTTCCACGTCATGCTGCAGGCACTCGGCCACGTCTCGCGCTCGTGGTGGGCGGCGGCCACGCTGCACGTGATCATCGCGGCGCTCGGTGCGTGGCTCGTGCTGCGGTACGCGCCCTTCACGCGGCTGCAGAAGGTGCTCCTCGTGTTCGGCTACTGGATGGCGTACGAGTACGCGGTGGTGGTGCGACCGTACGGGTTGGGGCTGATGCTCGCCTACGCCGCATGCATCGCCTGGACTGCGCAACGACGCCGGACAGGATGGGCAGCGCTCCTTCTCGTCTTGCTCGCCAACACGACGGCGATGGGCACGCTCCTCGCCATGACGCTCGCGTTCGGCTTCGCTGTGGATTGGGGGTGGCCGGATGAGGGGCGGCCACGCCCGTCGCGACGCGCGTTGCTGGGCGGCGGCTTCGCTGCGCTCGTCGCAACGATCGTGGTGCTCTACGCTGTCTCGGTGCAGATGAAGCCGCCCGCTGACGCCGCGTACCAGGGGCAACCGCGCGCCGCGGCGGGCCTCTCGAAGTGGGACCTCGCCCAGATCCCCACGACGGAGCTCAGAGCGCTCGTTCCTGTCGTGCGAGTGAGCAGCGGCGTCGTACAGTGGCATCGCTGGTATCTGCTGCCGGAGTCGTCCCCCGCACTGGCTGCACTGCTCCTCGCCTCGCTCGCGGCGCTCGCGCTCGGATGCATAATGGCGTCGCGGCGACGCGTGGCGCTCGTCGTCTTCGTCGCCGGCACCACCGGCTACCTCCTCTTCTTCGGCTTCGTCTTTCCCGGCGCCGGCCACCATCACGGGTACATCTTCGCCGTGTGGATCCTCAGCGCCTGGCTGGCGTGGGGCGAGCCGGCCAGCCGGTGGCCTCCGGCGTTGCAGCGCATGTCGGAGCACTTCGAGCGGGAACGGTCGCGCATCCTGACCCTCTCGCTCGTGCTCCCCGTCCTCGCGACGGTGGAGGTCGCAGCGGGCGATCTCGCTGGTACCTTCGCCGACGCGCGCCACGTCGCCGACGTCATCCGGTCGCACGGGCTGGCAGACGTGACAGTCGTGACGGCGGCGCGCTCGGAAGGGCAGGCGGTCGCGGCGTTCCTCGATCGGCCCGTCCTCTATCCACTCGAGGGGAAGCGGCGCACCTTCGTCGTCTGGGGCGGTCCGTCGACCTCTCGAAAGATGATGCGGGCGGTCGACAGCACGGTGACGCAGCTGCTCACGCGTGAGTGCGAGGTCGTGGTGCTGTCGTCGCCGGCCAGGGATGTCCCGCGTAGCGTCGCAATACGGTCGAAAGCGCTGTATACCACGCCGGGCGTACCGATGAGCGACGACCGCTATCGCGTGTGGCTCGCCAAGGCACCGCCATCGCCGCGCTGTCCGACCGGCGGCTGAGCGGAGGGGCCGCCGTGCCGTGCGGCCACGGCCACGCGTCCTTACCTTAGCAGTGCTTCATCAGTTTCCCTCGGGCAGACCAGATCTGCTTCGCCGCTCGCATCTTCGAGTCCTTTGAAACTTCTTCACGTCGTCGGGGCGCGACCGAACTTCCCCAAGCTCGCGCCCGTCCAGCGTGCCGGTCGTCGAGCCGGGGTGGATCAGGTCGTCGTTCACACGGGCCAGCACTACGACGCGCTGATGTCGTCCAGCTTCTTCGATGATCTCGGGATCACCCCCCCGGACCACAACCTCGAAGTCGGCTCGGGAACGCATGCCGTCCAGACGGCGCGCATCATGGAGCGGTTCGAGCCCGTGCTGCTCCGCGAGCGACCGGACTGGCTCGTCGTCTACGGCGACGTGAACTCCACGATGGCGACCGCGCTCGTTGCCGCGAAGCTCGGCGTTCGCATCGCCCACGTCGAAGCGGGGCTGCGCAGTGGCGACCGCGCGATGCCGGAAGAGATCAACCGGATCGTCGCCGATCGCATCGCGGATCTGCTGCTCACGCCGTCGCGCGACGCGGATGCGACACTGCGCCGCGAAGGTGCACGCGCCGACCAGATCGTGTTCGTCGGCAACGTGATGATCGATTCGCTCCTGCACGCCATGCCGCGCGCCCAGGCGACCGGCGCCGCGCGCCGCCTCGGCGCCGACGGCTCCCACGTGCTGGTCACCCTGCATCGGCCCTCCAACGTCGACGACGACGCCCGGCTTCGCGCCATCCTCGCCGCGCTGGCGGCGATCGGGAAGGACCGGCGCGTGGTCTTCCCCTCGCATCCGCGCACGGCGCAGCGCATCGCCGCGCTCGGGCTCTCCCTTCCGGGCGTCGATCTCATCGCCCCGCTCCCCTATCACGACATGGTCGACGTGATGGCGCGGGCGCATGCGGTGATCACCGACTCGGGTGGCATCCAGGAGGAGACGACCGCGCTCGGCGTGCCGTGCTTCACCGTACGCGAGAACACGGAGCGCCCAATCACGATCACGGAGGGGACGAACCAGCTCGTGCGTGATCTGGCGACGCTCCCCTCGCTCGTCGAAGGCGTGCGCCGCCCCGCGCACCCGCCGCGTCCCGAAGGTTGGGACGGGTGCGCCGGCGAGCGGATCATCCAGGCCCTGGTGCAGGTGTGAGCGACAACGGCGTGAGCGGCAGCGGCGCGCGGGAATATCCCGTCGGGCCGGCGCAATGGATGACGCGCGAGGGCTTGGCGGGCGCCGCCGAGTCGCCGCGTCGCATCCTCCTGCTCACGACGACGTTTCCGCCGCGCACCGAAGTCGGCGCGGCGCGATGGGAAGGGTTCACGCCGGCGCTCGTGCGCGCCGGCTGGGGACTCGATGCGATCATCGAGCAGCCATCGCAGCCGGAGCCACCCGACTGGGGTCGCCTCGCCAGACTCCCCGCCGACGTCCGCGTCGCGGCGATCGCCGTCGGACTCCCCTGGTGGCACGCCGCGATCATGCGTGCGCGCGGCCAGTTCCGCGGCATTCCCCGCGCGACGGACAACGTGAGCACGCGCGAGCCGGGGCCGGCGCTCTGGACGTCGGGGATCAAGGTGCGCCAGACGCTCAGCGCGGCGGTCTACGCCGCACGCTCACGTCAGGGCGTCGACGAGCTCGCCCACGCGGCGTATGCCCTCGCCGACGAACGGCACCGGATCGTCGTGTCCTCGGGACCGCCGCACTACGTGCACATCGCTGCGGCGCGTCTGGCGCGCCGGCGGCACATCCCGCACGTCATCGATCTCCGTGATCCGTGGGGACGCGTCGCGACCCCGTTCAGCGATCGCTTCCTCCCGGACCGGCAGCTGCGCCGGTCGGAGGGACCCACGCTGGATCGGGCGTCGCTGATCATCACGAACACCATCGCCGCGCAGCGCGTGCTCGAGGGGCGCTTCCCCGCGCTCCGCGACCGCATCCGCTGCATGCCGAACGGCAGCGACCTCGATCCGATCGACGCATCCACGCTTCCCAGACCGGCGCGCTTCTGCATCGCGCACTGCGGCTCGCTCTACCTCGATCGCGACCCGCGTCCGTTCCTGCGCGCCGCGGGGCGGGTGCGGCAGAAGCTCTCGCTCGGCCCCGACGACTTCCAGATCGTGTTCATGGGTGCTCCCACGCGCGTGGCGGGTCGCTCTCTCGGCGAGCTCGCGGTCGAAGCGGGGCTCGACGGCATGTTCGAGGAGCGCGCACCAGGCACGCGCGACGAGGCGCGCCAACTGCTCCGCGAGTCCACCATGGCCGTCGCCTTCCAGGGCGAAACGCGTACGCAGGTGCCGGCGAAGGTGTTCGAGTACGTCGCCTTCCCGCTCTGGGTGCTGGCCCTCGTCGGCGCCGAATCCGCCACGGCCGACGTACTGGCCAACTCCGATGCGATCGTGCTGGATCTCGACGACGAAGCCGGTGCCGCCCAGGCGATCGAGACCTGTTATCAGCGCTTCCGCGCCGGCGAGTCCCCGCGTCCGGTCGGATGGGACGGCCGCTTCTCCCGCGCGCGCCAGTCGGAACGACTCGTCATCGAGCTCCAGCGGCTCGAGAACAACGCCATGCGCCAGCGCACGACACACTGACCCATGTGCGGGTTCGTCGGCTTTCTCGCCCTGAGTGAGGAGTCGGCGCCGACGAGCGAGTGGATCACGTCGATGATCGACGTCCTCGCGCATCGCGGCCCCGACGATCACGGCGTGCTCGTGGACGGTCGCACGGCGCTCGGCTTCCGTCGCCTCTCGATCCTCGATCTGTCGCCCGCCGGCCACCAGCCGATGACATCGCGCGACGGCACGCTCTCACTGGTGTTCAACGGCGAGATCTACAACTACCTCGAGCTGCGCGCCGAGCTGACGGCGCTGGGACACCACTTCGTCTCCACGGGGGACACCGAGGTCCTCCTCGCCGCCTACGCCCAGTGGGGACGCCGCTGCCTCGAGCGGCTCGTCGGGATGTTCGCGTTCTGCATCGTCGACCGGCGAACCTCCACGCTGTTCGTCGCGCGCGATCGGCTCGGCATCAAGCCGTTGTACGTCGTGCGCCATTCGCGCGGCGTGCTGTTCGCCTCCGAGCTGAAGGCGATCCGTCGCTCGGGGCTCTGGACGGGCACGCTGAACACGGCGCGCTTCGCGCAGTTCCTCGCGTATGGTCGGCCCGAGGGCGTCCCCGACGACGCGGAGACCTACCTCGACGGCGTACAGCAGATCCTGCCGGGCCACTCGTGCACGCTCGGCTTCGACGGCACGCGAGTCGACGAATGCTACTGGGCGCCGCGCCGCGCCGAAGCGCGCGAGAGCGGCGACATCGTCGCGCGCTTCCTCACGACGTTCGACGACGCGATGAAGCTGCACATGCGCTCCGACCTTCCCGTCGGTGTCATGCTCTCGGGTGGCATGGACTCGGTGTCCATCGCCTGCACGATGGCGCAGCTCGCCGGCAGTCGAGGGGCAGGGAAGCCTCTGCACGCCTTCTGCTACCTCTCCGAGGATTTCGACGAGTCGCTGCAACTCGGTGAGACGATCGCGCTGACCGACGCGACGATGCATCGCGTCTCGGCGATGGAGGCGGCGACTTTCTGGTCGCGGCTGCGCGAGGCGATCTGGTATCACGACGAGCCGATCCACTCGCCGAGTGTGCTGATGGGCTTCGAGCTCTATCGGCTCGCCGCCGCGAACGGCGTCCGCGTCGTGCTCTCGGGCCAGGGCGCCGACGAGACGATCGGCGGCTACGAGTATCTCTTCGATCACCTCCTCGTCACCGAGGCGCTGCGCGGCCGGCTGCCCACGTTGCTCGCGCAGGCGGAGAGCGTCGCCGCCGTGCGGGGCAGGAGTCGCAACTACATGCTCCTGCGATGTGCGCGACTCGCACGCGCCCATCTCCTGGCGCACATCCCTGCCTATCGCCGGTTCACTGCATCGCGTCGGCTGGCGGAGGGGCGAGGCCTGCCCTTCCTCACCCCCGAGTTCCGTGCGCTCGCTGCTCCCGCGATCGAGGCGCCGGCCGGCCAGACGCTCGGCATCGCCCTCGAGCGCGCCGTGCGACAGTCACCCCTGCCACACTATCTGCGCGTCGAGGATCGCAACTCGATGGCGCATGGCGTCGAGAGCCGCGTCCCCTTTCTCGATCATCGGCTCGTCGAGCAGGCGATGGCGCTCCCCACCCGCTGGAAGATGTTCGACGGCTGGAACAAGCGCGTCCTGCGCGAGGCGATGCGCGGGCGCATCCCTGCCTCGGTTCGCCTCCGGCGCCAGAAGTTCGGCTTTCCGACGTCGGCGAAGCGCTGGTTCGCCGGCCCGCTCGCCGAGGGCATGCGCGAGATCGTCCGCGATGGCGCCGCGATGCGGAGCGGCTGGTTCGATCAGCCCGCGGTCGCACGGGAGCTCGAGCGCCACATTCGCGGCGAGACCGACGCGACGAACCTGCTGTTCAACGTCGCGCAGCTCGACGCCTGGTTCGACTGGCACGCCGCGGGCTGGGAGCGGCCGACCGCCGGCGAGCTGCCGGCGGCTCAGTCCTTCACGCGAAGCAACGCGTAGTCGCGCTTTCCTTTCCCGACCACGACGTGCCCGCCGCGCAGCAGTACGTCGCTCGCCGGCACGTGCCGGTCGCTCCCCGCGAGCTTGCGCTTGTTCACTGACACGCCGCCCTGCTCGAGCAGCCGCTTCGCCGCGCCGTTCGATGCGGCGAGCCCCGATGCGGTGAGCAGCTTCAGCGCGTCGAACCGCTCCGGATCGGTCTCGCTCGCGAGCGCATCGCGCGTCACTTCGGCGAACGGTGCCTCGGCGCGCAGGATGTCGAACGCCGCTTCGCTCAGCGCTGTCGCCTCCAGTCCGCCGAAGAAAAAGGTCGACACCTGCTCGGCCGCCGCGAGCGCTCCCTCGCCATGCACCCGACAGGTCACGTCACGCGCGAGCGCCTGCTGCGCCGCGCGCTGTTCCGGCGCGGCGGACGTCCGCGCGTCGAGCGCCTCGATCTCTTCACGCGACAGCAGCGTGTAGTAACGGAGGTAGCGCCCCACGTCCGCATCTTCGGTCGAGAGCCAGAACTGATAGAAGGCGTACGGTGACGTGCGCGTCGCGTCGAGCCAGACCGCGCCCGCTTCCGTCTTGCCGAACTTGGCCCCCGACGACGTCGTGACGAGCGGCATCGTCAGCGCATGCGCCTCCGCGCCATCCACGCGGCGGATCAGCTCGATCCCGGCCGTGATGTTCCCCCACTGATCGCTCCCGCCGAGCTGCAGCGTGACGCCGTCGCGCCGCCGGAGCTCGAGGAAATCGTAGGCCTGGAGCAGCATGTACGAGAACTCGGTGTAGGAGATCCCCGCGTCCATCCGCGAGCGCACCGAATCCTTCTGCAGCATGTAGTTCACGGTGAAGTGCTTCCCGACGTCGCGCAGGAAGTCCACCAGGTGCAGCGAGTTCAGCCAGACCCCATTGTCGCGCATGCGAGCTGCGTTTGCCCCCTCGAACAATAGGAACCGTTCGAGCTGGCTGCGGATCCCGTCTGCGTTGATCGCGACCTGCTCGGCGGTGAGCAGCTGCCGTTCCGTCGACTTCCCGCTCGGATCGCCGATCATCCCCGTCCCGCCGCCGACGAGCGCGATCGGTCGATGCCCGAACCGCTGCAGGTGCACGAGCACCATGATCGGCACGAGACTCCCGACGTGCAGGCTGCTTCCCGTCGGGTCGAATCCGATGTAGGCCGAGACCGGCCCGGCGGCCAGCGCGGCCGGCACCCCGTCGGTATGCTGGTACACCAGCCCACGCCACCCCAGCTCGTCGAGCACTCCGTTCGTCGTCATGGCACAAAAGTAGGCGCTCGAGTGTCAGATTGTCAGCTGAACGCGGCTCGCTGTCGTCGTATCGGTGCGAGTCCTCGTCGCTGGCGTTAACCTTCCTGTCCAGCGCAGCGCCTGCTCGCGCACACCCGGTTTCTCCGAGTCGAGGTCGATGGCCTTTTCGCCCGGACAAAGAATCACGGACTTTCGTCGGCGCCACCCGAAGCTGCTTCGCGGACTCGGCGTCGTCTTCGCCTTCTTCTCTGCGTTCTTCGTCGGACTCGGCTTTGCGAGCTGGGCGCTCGTCTGCCGCGCCGGCGCATGCCCGTCCGTCGCGCTGCTCGATCAGTACCAGCCGCGCCAGACGTCGAAGCTGTACTCGGTCGACAACAAGTTCATCGCCGAGCTCGGGCTCGAGCGTCGCACGCTGCTGAAGATCGACCAGATCCCGCCGCTCGTCCGCAACGCCTTCGTCATGACGGAGGACAAGCGGTTCTACCAGCACGCGGGCCTCGACTGGCAGCGCATCCCCGGCGCCATCCTCGCCGACATCAAGCATCGCAGCTTCGCCGAAGGCTTCTCGACGATCACGATGCAGCTCGCGGGGCAGATCTTCCCCGAGGCGATCAACCGCCGCGAGCGCAGCGGCTTCTCCGGTCTCACGCGCAAGCTCAAGGAAGCGAAGGTCGCGCGCGCCATCGAGGCGAAGTACTCCAAGGACAAGATCCTCGAGCTCTACCTCAATCAGATCCCGCTCGGCAACGGCTCGTACGGCGTCGAGACCGCGTCCCAGCGCTACTTCGGCAAGTCGGCGCGTGAGCTCAACGTCGCCGAGGCGGCGCTGCTCGCCGGACTTCCCAAGGCTCCCGAGCGCTACAATCCACGTCGCGCTCCCGAGCGCGCCATCCAGCGGCGCAACACGGTCATCGAGCTGATGCGCGAGCAGGGCGCGATCAACAACGAGGAGGCGAGCCTCGCCAAGGCGTATCCGCTCCAGCTCGCGCGTCGCGTCGAGGCGGGCGACGTCGCGCCGTACTACGTCGAGTGGATTCGTCAGCAGCTCGTGCAGCAGTTCGGCCAGCGGCTCTACGAGCAGGGGCTCAAGGTCTACACCACGCTCGACGTCGACATGCAGTCCGCGGCGGAGCGCGCGCTCGAGAACCAGCTTCGCGCCATCGAGGCGGGGAAGTTCGGCCCGTACAAGTACCGCTCGTACGAAGCGTACATGGCCACGGCCTCGGAGCGTTCGGGCGACGAGGCATCGGGCAACTCGCCGTATCTGCAGGGTGCCTTCATCGCCATGGATCCGCGCACCGGTGCCGTGCGCGCCATGGTCGGCGGCCGCGACTTCGACGACTCCAAGTTCAATCGCGCCACCCAGGCGCTGCGTCAGCCCGGCTCGACCTTCAAGCCGATCGTGTACGCCGACGCGATCCAGAATGGCCGCCCGCCGTCGTACCTGGTCGACGACGCGCCGGTCTCCGTGCCGCAGTCCGGTGGCGGCAACTGGACGCCGCAGAACTACGACGGGAAGTTCGAGGGGCCGATGCCGATGCGCCGCGGCCTCTATCAGTCGCGCAACATCGTCGCGATCAAGGTCGGCATGGAGCTCGGGCCGCAGAGCGTGACGGAGATGGCCCGCAAGTTCGGCATCACGACGCCGATCCCGCCCTATCCCTCGATCTACATCGGGGCGGCGGACGTCTACCCGCTCGAGATGGTCGCGGCGTACTCCGCCTTCGCCACGCTCGGCACGCGCGCCACGCCCACCGGCATCGTGCGCGTCGAGAACGCCAAGGGCGACGTCCTCTGGGAGCCGCTGCCGTCGCGCGTGCCGGTCATGTCGCCCGAGGAAGCGTGGCTCATGGTCAGCATGATGAAGGACGTCGTGCAGCGCGGCACGGCGGCCGGCTCCGTCGGCAGCCAGTTCCACGTTCCCGCCGGCGGCAAGACGGGCACCACGAACGACGGCACCGACGTCTGGTTCATCGGCTACACGCCGGACCTCGTCGCCGGCGTCTGGATGGGGCTCGACAAGCCGAAGACGATCAAGGGCAACGCCCAGGGCGGCATTCTCGCCGCGCCCGCGTGGACGTCGTTCATGCGCGAGGTGTATCGCCGCCGGCCGGCGCCCCCTGATTGGCCGCGGCCGGAGGGGATCATCCAGCGCGACGTCGATCTCGCGAGCGGGCAACTCTGGGAGCCGGGCTGCGGCCAGGAGGTCACCGACTTCTTCCTCGCCGGCACCGATCCGATCGCGACCTGTGTCCCGTCCGCGAATCCGGCGCCGGGCATGGACGGAGGAAACGGTCTCGGGCCGTCGCCCGTGGACACCTCGTTCGGATTCCCGGCGCCGCGCGTACCGGCGCCCCGTACCGATTCGGGGGACGCCGCGCGCGTGCGCGCGTCCACCGGCGTGATCGTCTCGCCGGGTGCGGCGCCGGTACCGCGCGCCTCGGGCGTTCGTCCGCCGCGCGACACCACCGGTCGCAGTGCGGCGCCGCGTGACACGAGCAACCCGTTCGCCTTGCCCGCCACCCCGTCGCCCCCGCAGAACCGATGAACTGGCGGCCGGTGGACTGCCATGCGCACTCGCAGCACTCCGACGGCGCGCTCACGGTGACCGAGGTACTCGAGCGAGCCGCGTCGCTCGGCGTGCGGCCGAGCGTCACGGACCACATCTCGCGCGACGCGCCGACGCGCGTGACGTCTCCATCTGCCGTCGCCGAATACCTCGACGATCTCGAGCAGTACGACGTGCTGCGCGGCGGGGAGTTCTGCTGGCACGACGCGCTGTGGCGTGAGATCCCGCCGGAGACGGTGCGGCGGTTCACGCATCGCGTCGGCTCGCTGCACTCGATCCGTCTCGCCGACCACTCGTTCTTTCGCGTCTTCCATCGTGACCTGCCCGACGCGCTCTCCCCATCCGCGTACATGGAAGCGCACCTGTCCTCGCTCGAATCGCTCGCGCGCGAGATGCCGGTGGACGTCTTCGCGCATCCGACCCTGGTGTCACCCTCGCTTCGCGAGATCGACCCGCACGACCTGTGGAGCGAGTCGCTCGAGGAGCGCCTCGTGAATGCGCTGCGCGATGCCGGCATCGCGTTCGAGATCTCCAATCGCTATCGGCCGCACGAGCGCCTCGTGCGTCGCGCTGCCGACGCGGGTGTGCGGCTCTCCCTCGGCTCGGACGGCCACTCGCGCCAGCAGGTGGCCGACGTCGCATTCCCCCTCGCGCTCGCGCGGTCCGTCGGCGCGCGCGATGAGGATCTGTACGATCCGATCCGGCACGGATCCCGGACGGGCGCGTTCGACGCATGACGCGGTACCACGCGCGGTGGGTCCTCCCGATCGCCACCGCGCCCATCGCCAACGGTACGGTGGTCGAGCGCGAAGGACGCATCGCCTGGGTCGGCCCGCGCGCGGAGGCGCCTCCCGCGACGGACGGTCCCGACGTCGATCTCGGCGACGTGCTGCTGATGCCCGGTCTCGTCAATGCGCACTGCCACCTCGAGCTCACCGCGATGCGCGGCTTTCTCGATGGGCTGGCCTTTCGCGAATGGATTCTCCGCCTCACGCACGCACGCCGCGCCGTGCTCTCGTACGACGATCTGCTCGATGCCGCGCGCCTCGGCATCGAGGAAGGGCTGCGCGCCGGCATCACCACCTTCGCCGATACCGGTGACTCCGGCAGTGGCTTCGAGGCGATGCTGGAGCGCGGCGTCCGTGGCATCTGCTATCGCGAGACCTTTGGCCCCGATCCGGCGCAGTGCGACCATTCCATCGCCGAGCTGCGCGAGAAGGTCCTCGCCATGCGCGCGCGCGAGACGCCGCTCGTGCGCGCCGGCGTCTCGCCGCATGCGCCGTACACGGTCTCCGATGCGCTGTTCCGCGCCACCGCGGCGCTCGCGCGCGAGCTGCGCTTTCCGATCGCGATTCACATCGCCGAGAGCGCGCTCGAGAGTGAGCTCGTGGTCCACGGTGCCGGCGTTTTTGCCGACGGGCTGCGCGGCCGCGGCATCGCCGTCGCGCCGCGCGCTGCGTCGCCCGTCGCGTTGCTGGAAACGCTCGGCGTGCTCGACGTCGATCCCCTTCTGATCCACTGCGTGCGCGTCGACGACGCCGACGTCCGTCGCATCGCCGAGCATCGCTGCGGCGTCGCCCACTGTCCCGCCTCCAACGCGCGGCTCGGTCATGGCATCGCACCCCTCGCCGCGATGCTCGACGCGGGCATCGACGTCGGGCTGGGCTCCGACTCCGTCGCGAGCAACGACCGCATGGATCTGCTCGACGAGGCGCGCGTGGCATTGCTCCTCGCCCTGGCGCGCGAAGGGCGGATCGACGCCCTTCCGGCTGCACGCGCCATCGACCTCGCAACGCGTGGCGCGGCCCGTGCTCTCAGACTCGAGCGGGAAGTCGGCTCGCTCGAGGTGGGAAAGTCGGCTGATCTCGCGGCATTCGCACTCGGCGCGCGCGCGCGTGGCCCGACGCAGGATCCTGTCGCTGCGGCCGTCCTCGCACTCGCGGGCACGCCGGCAACCTTCGTCGCCGTGGCCGGCCGCACGCTCGTGCGCGATGCCGTGCTCCTCGATGCGGATCCTTCGCTCGCGGGCCGCGTGCAGCGCGCAGCGAACCGATTGCGCGACTGGGCCGCGACACCGGAAGGCGTGCGCGCCACCGTCGTAGCGACGCCGACTCCGGGGCGCTGACGACGCCGTAGCACGCGCGTCACATGGGTGCGCTCTCTTGTTGGGGCTGTTGCACGGCCATAGTTTGAAGTAGGGAAGCAATGCCTGGAGGAACTCTGTGATCCTCGGTTGTCTGGCACTGAACGCGTCGTTCGAGCCCCTGACCATGGTGCCCATGCGTCGGGCGCTTCGCCTGGTCATCGACGGCAAGGCCGAGATCGTCGAGGCCGAGCAGGACCGCGTCGTCCGTTCGGAGCGGCTCACCATGCCGCGGCCGGCTGTGATCCGGCTCACAAAGTTCATCCACGTGCCCCGGCGCTTCCGTCGGCAGGTGACGAACACCTTCCTGTTCGCCCGCGACCACTACCGCTGCCAGTATTGCGGCCGGCCGGCGGCGGAGCTGAAGCCGCGCGAGGCGCTCACGCGCGATCACGTGATCCCGATCTCGCGTGGCGGCACGAACGATTGGACGAACGTCGTGACGGCCTGCTCGCCCTGCAACACGCGCAAGGGGAACCGCCTGCCCGCGGAGATCGGCATGATGCCCCTCACGCGGCCAGTGGAGCCGCATTTCGTCCACCTGTCGTGGGCCGTGCGCCGCCTGACGCAGACCCAGGCCCGGTACATCCGGACCTTCTACGGCGACTCCATCCTCCATCAACTCGAGGCGCTGGAGCACCGCGCCCATCCGCACCGCGGACACGGCGCGCAACACGTGCTCGAGCTCGGAGACCAAACAGGGGCGGCAGCGGATTAGCTGACGCCCCTTTTTCGTCTCTACGGGTTGGGAGAGTTCCGCATCCCCGCATCCCGCATCCCCGCATCCCCGCTAGTTGAGGAACGTCGAGCTCCGCCGCTCGTAGTGCTGGTTCTCCCCGCCCAGCATGCGCAGCATCAGCGTACGCATCCCCGAGCCGATCGCGCCCGCCGCCGTGCCGCCACGCACCCCGCGCAGCCACCGCTCGAGCTGATCCATGTCGCTCACCGAGAGCGCCGAGATGTCGAGGACGAGGTTGTAGTAGTACCGCTTCGCCTGGCGCTGCGGCGCCAACGAGATCTTCAGCGGCCGCTCCAGCATCGCCTGCGCCGTCGTCAGCGTCGCGAAGCTGCCCAGATCCTCCAGCCGCCCCCTCACTCGCCGCACCACGCGATACCGCTGTCCTGACGGATCGTACTGGACGATGAGCTCCCACTCTGACGTCCCTTCGAGGCCGTTAAAGAGACCGCTCGCACGCCAGAGCTCGAGCCGGTAGCGCAACGACGCAGGGAACCCGCTTCGCACGAGCTCGCGCATGTCCGGATCCCCGAACAAGCCGGTCGCCGTCACGACCACGGGGGTCGCCTGTGACGGCACCCCGACGTCGAGCTGCACGCGACGCTGCGCGCCCGCCGGCGCGCTCCACAGCGCCGAGAGCGTGCCCGCGAGTACCGTGGCGCGTGCGAGACCGCGCACGCTAGAAGCGCCGGCGCACGCGCAGGAAGACGTTCGGCGGCTCCTTCGGCACCGACAACGCCTTCGCGACGTACACTCCCAGGAGATCGAAGTCGAGTCCCGCGCCGATGTCGGTGCGGTACGACGAGAGTGCCGGCAGATCCTGGCGGCCCACGTTGAGCGGGCTCGCCGGTGCATTCACCAGCCATCCACGCCCCGCGTCGGCGAAGAACACCCACGCGCCGTCCAGCCGGAGCGGCGTGCGGCGCTGCGCCCCCGACCCACGCGACACCGAGATGCGCAGGTCGTTGCGATACTCGAGCTGCGCCAGCGCCACCCGCTCGCACTGCGCGGGGCGGCCCGGTGGTGCTCCGGCCTCACTGCAGGTGCCCACGTCGATCCCTTCCACGCTCCGGAAGTCGAAGCCGGGGATCGTACCCGGCCCGTCGATCGAGAGTCGCCGCTCGAGGGGAAGGGGATCGCCGCTCAGCCAGCCGCCGGTCACGAGGCGCATGTTCAGCTGCGCGTTCGGCGCGATGCGATTGTAACGCCGCGCGTCGACGAAGATGCGGTGGTATCGCGTCGTCCCGGCGCCCGTCAGTCGCGCGTTCGGCGACGTCGGGCCGGCCACGTCGATTCGCCCGGCGCCGCGCTCGTAGTCGGCCAGCAGATACCACCCGTCGCGCGGATGCAGCTCGTCGTTCCGCGTGTCCACGTGCAGGGTGAGGTTCGCCAGGTGGAACCGCCCCGCGTCGAGCTGCGGGTTGTCGCGCCACGAGATCCCGTTCAGCGTGAAGGCGAACGGATTGCGCGTCGCGCGCGCCCGCCAGCGCTCATCGCTGTAGGACAGCGTCAGATCCGCGTTCTCCGTCGCACGCAGCGCCGCGAACAGCTGGCCGCCGTGGCGGCCGTAATAGTCACGGTAGTCGCGGTGAAAGAAGAACGACGCGAGCGCCACTTCCGCGTTGCTGAGCTGCCAGTCTTCCACGCCGTCCACGACGTCGTAGATCCGCCCGCCCACCGACGCACCGAACTGCCGTCCGGCGCGCGCCTCGAAGCGCACGTCGTGTCCCACGTCCGGCGTCGACGACGCGAAGCTGCTCTCCGTGCGCACCACGGCCGTCGCGTCGAGGCGGAAGTGTCCCCATCCCTGGTCGCGGTACAGCACGGGTCCCATGCGCACCGGCAGCCCCTCGACGCGGTTGTACGCGCCCGCGCTGGCGACCTCGAGCCGGTTGTAGTTGCGGTGCCCGCGCCGCTCGAACCGGCGCCACCACGGTTCCTCGACGCTCGTCTCGTCGATCGAGGCGACGAGCTGGTCCCCCTGCTGGGTGTACCGCAGCGGCGCGTGGTAGATGCGCAGCTCTCCGCCGATCACCGCACCCTCGCTCCCTTCGACCTCACCACCCACCACGAGGAGATCGCCGTCGATCCGCGCGCCGCGCGCGAGGATGACGTCCGAGTTGATCGCCAGCACGCGCCCCGCGACGTGCCCCGCGATCGTGAGCGGACCATCGAGCACGGCGACGTCTCCCGCCACGTCGCGCCCCACCGCGATGTCGGTGCGCTCGGTCGTGCGCAGCGTCGTCGTCGCGTTGAACAGCGACACGACCTCCACCGCGACGTCGCGTGGAAGCTGCGCGCGCACCACGATCGTATCCCGCTGCTGCGCCTGGGCAGACAGCGGCAGGGAGGCCCACAGAAGGGCGAGGGTAAGTCTATGCATCACAGTCACCGACAATTGTCTCGACTTGCGGAACTCCGACCGAAGGTGCGAAGCGCCGGAGGGAGGAGCGATAAAGCAAACGTCGTCATTCGTCGCCGACCGGAATTCCGAGGCGGCGCATCCGCCGGTACAGGTTCGCTCGATCCGTCTTCAGCCGCCGCGATGCCTCCGCGACGTTTCCCCCAGCGGCGGACAGGGCGCGCACGATGAGGATGCGCTCGTGCTCGTCCAACGTGTCGCTCAACGAGCTGTCGAGCGTCGACGGATCCGGCAACGGCTCGAGTCGCCGCACGCCGCCGTCCACGGGAAGCACGGCCCGCACGTCCTGCTCGTCCACATCCCCGCCGGCGTGCAGGATGGCCAGCCGCTCCACGATGTTCGCCAGCTCGCGCACGTTGCCCGGCCACCGGTAGCGCGCCAGCAGCGCGAGCGCGCCGTCGGTCCACTGCGGCGCACGGCGGCCGGTGCGCGCGCGGTGCAGGGCAGAGAAGTGCGCCACGAGCGCGGGCAGGTCGCCGGGACGCTCGCGCAGCGGGGGCACCTCGATGGGGATCACGTTCAGCCGGAACAACAGATCCTCCCTGAACGACCCCTCGGCCACGGCTCGCGTCAGGTCGCGGTTGGTCGCGCTCACGATCCGCACGTCCACCCGGATCGGCTTCCCGCCGCCGACACGCTCGATCTCCTTCGCTTCGATCGCGCGCAGCAGCTTCGCCTGCGCCTCCGCGCCCAGGTCGCCCACCTCGTCGAGGAACAGCGTGCCGGTGTGTGCCAGCTCGAACCGTCCGATCCTGCGGTCCGTCGCGCCGGTGAACGAGCCCTTCTCGTGGCCGAACATCTCGCTCTCGACGAGATCGCGCGGGATCGCCGCGCAGTTCACGCGCACGAACGGCCGGTCGCGGCGCGCGCTCCCGAGATGGATCGCCGACGCGACGAGCTCCTTCCCCGTTCCTGATTCCCCCGTCACGAGCACGCGCGCATCGGTCGGCGCCACCCGCGCGATCAGCTCGCGCACGCGCGCCATCGCCGAGCTCTCCCCGATCATCTCGCCCACCAGGCCGAGATCCTCGCGCAGCGAGCGCGCCTCGCGCCGCACGCGGCGCAGCTCGAGCGCCGAAGCCAGCGCGAGCAGCACTCCTTCCGGCGACAGCGGCTTCTCGAGGAAGTTGAACGCGCCGAGCTTCGTCGCCTTCACGGCGTCGCTCAATCCGGCCTTGCCGCTCATCATGATCACCGGCACGTCCGGCGCCGCCTCGCGCAGCCGTTCGAGCGTGCCCAGACCATCCAGCTCGCCCGGCATCATCAGGTCGAGCAGCACGACGTCCGGCGAGCTCTCCGCCGCCCGCGCCACTCCGGTCGGGCCGTCCGCGGCATCACGAACTTCGTATCCTTCGCTCGCGAGCAATGCCCCCACCATCCGGCGGATGTTGGGTTCGTCGTCCACGATCAGCACGCTCGACATCGCGGACTATGCGCGCCGAAGCAGTCGCGCCATCAACCGGAACACCTCAGCGCACCGGCGGCGAAACATCGCCCCCCATCGGGGCGCCGCTCCGCTCGGACAACAGCTTCGTCGTGAACCGCTGCCCTTCGGAGATGCGCTCGACCTCCACGGCGATCGAGTCGATCGCCTGCTCCATCCGCTCGAGCCGGGCACCCACGTCGGTGGGAATCCGCGCCGCTCCGCTGCCCTCGTTCGCGATCCGCTTCGCGTACGCGCGCGCGATCGGAATGCCGATCGCCATGATCGGCGCGGTCGCGAACAACACGATCGGCACCCACACGCCATCAATCGCCATGCAATGCACCCTCCAGTGGACCCGACGTTCCCGCCGGGAGAAAGAGTCGAATCGTCGTTCCTGCGCCGGTGGCGCTCTCCGCTGACACTACGCCGTCGTGCGCCAGGAGTGTCTGCCGCACGATCGCGAGCCCGAGGCCCGTACCACCCGGCTTGTGCGTCACGTACGGCTCCCAGATCCGGCCGAGGCGGTTCTCCGGGATCCCTACGCCGCGATCGTGCACCGCCACTTCGACCATCGACCGACCGTCCAGCGCCGCGCGACGCACCGTCACCTCGACGGGCGCGCCCGGCCTGCTCGCCTCCACCGCGTTCAACAACACATTGGTGAGTGCGCGCCCCAACGCATCGACGTGTCCTGCGATCATCGGCACGTCCTCCGCCACGTTCACCTCCACCGGCGTCTCCGCCGGCACCGCACTCCGCGTCGCCGATCGCACCAGCTCACCCACATCCACCGGCGCGCGCGGCCCTTCGGGCAATCGCCCGAACAGCGCGAAGCTGCGCGCCATCTCCTCCAATCGCTTCGTCTCCACCTCCAGCACGTCCAGCGTCTCGGTGAGCGACTCCGGCGACTCGCGCCGCAGCCGCGCGATCGCGAAGCGGATCGGCGTCAGCGGATTCTTGAGCTCGTGCGCCACCTGCCGCGCCGACTCGCGCAGCGCGGTGGCGCGCTCCGCTTCCAGGGCGCGCGTTCGTCCCAGTCGCAGCTCCGTCGCCATCTCGCGCATCCGGTTGCGCAACACGACGAACTCCGGCGCGCCCTTTCTCGGCGGTCCCTCCGGCAGCGGTTCCCCGCGGCCGATGGTCTCCGTCCACCCCACCAGCTCACTCAGCGGCCGGCTCAGATTCCGGCTCAGGTGCCCTGCCACCCGGGACGCGATGATGCCGAAGAACAGGGCGGCGCCGAGGGCGGCGAGCGCCGCCACCGCCGGCGCACGCCGCGTCATGAGGAATTGCATCTGTCGCCCGCGCAGCAGCCCCTCGTCGAGCGCGCGCGAATGCTCGTCCAGCAGGGCCCGCTGCCCGGGCGACAGCGGCGCCGTCCGCGCCGCACTGATCGCCCGTTCCCCCGACGCCGCGATCCGCTCCATCGCCGGCGCCGTCCCGAGCAGCGGCAACGCGCGAACCACCGTCAGCTCCCACGCCGCCGCAAGAACGATCGTCGGGATGAGCGCGAAGGCGAGCAGGATCAGGAACAGACGAGCGCGGAAACCGAGCTGCTTCACTGGACCGTACGCTGCGCGGGGAGGGGCTTCGGTCGTAACATACTGGCCGCTTCAGACAGCTACCACCCTGCATCACCCTATGCGTATGCGCGTACACACCGCCTACCGAACCTTCCGGACCGCCAAGCGCCAGGAGATCATCGACATCACGGATGACGTCGAGGCCTGCCGCGCCGCCGCCGGCATCGCGGAGGGGATGGTACTCGTCTCCGCGATGCACATCTCCGCCTCCGTCTTCGTCAACGACCACGAGCCCGGGCTCTGGGCCGACATCCTCGACTGGCTCGAGGAGCGCATCGCACCGTGGGACCCCGATGCCTACCGCCACAACAGCGGCACCGGTGAGGACAACGCCGCGGCGCATCTGCGATCGCTCACCATCGGTCACGAGGTCATCGTTCCCGTCACGGCGGGCAAGCTCGATCTCGGCCCCTGGCAGCGCGTTTTCTATGGTGAATGGGACGGCCGTCGCCCCAAGCGCGTGATCTTCAAGGCGATGGGCGACTGACCCGTCCGCTCGTGCGACTTACGCATCTCATTGGGACACCATAGATTACGCCCCGGCCACCCAAGTCGGCGCGAGCCTTCGGGCCCGCGGCGTCGGGGGTGACCGGTCAATGACGGTGACGGCGTGATCGGTGCCGCCCACTCGAGCCGTGCTTCGCGCGGCGGGCGAGCCGGTCGACGTACGCACCGCGAATCGCCTCTCACGCGGCCGCCGCGCTTGCCGACCGAATCGGGTCGGGCGGACGCCGCGGATGAGAGCACGGGCGCTGCACTACGGTGCTGGCACGCCCGCTCACATGCCATGCGTCACGTGACGCAAGGGACAGCATGAATCCACGCTCCACGCGGAATGGACCGTCGCGCTCTGGCGCCGCGTTGATCCACCGCGGCCCACAGGCGCTCTCCGCGCCGCACGCCGCCTCGGCCAACTACGTGCCCCCGATGCACGCGCCGAATGCGGCCCTCCTCATCGACTTCGACAACGTCACGATGGGGATTCGCTCCGACCTCGGGAAGGAGCTTCGCACGCTCCTCGGATCGGACATCATCAAGGGGAAGGTCGCGGTCCAGCGCGCCTATGCCGACTGGCGGCGCTACCCGCAGTACATCGTCCCCCTCGCCGAGTCGTCGATCGACATGATCATGGCGCCGGCCTACGGATCGTCGAAGAAGAACGCCACCGACATCCGTCTCGCCGTCGACGCGATGGAGCTCGTCTTCACCCGTCCGGAGATCGGGACCTACATCCTCCTCTCCGGCGACAGCGACTTCGCCTCCCTCGTCACGAAGCTCAAGGAGTACGGCAAGTACGTCATCGGCGTCGGCATCCGGGAGTCGTCGAGCGACCTGCTCGTCATGAACTGCGACGAGTACTACAGCTACAACGCCCTCGCCGGCCTCGTGAAGAACTCCGAGGAGGAAGAGACGGCGAAGAAGTGGGATGCCTGGGAGCTGGTCAGTGAGGCCGTCAACCGGATGAAGCGCAACGGCGACGTCATGCGCTCCGACCGCCTCAAGCAGGTCATGCAGGAGATCGACAGCACCTTCGACGAGAAGGATCTCGGCATGGCGAAGTTCTCCCGCTTCGTCCAGGATGCCGTGCAGCGCGGTCTGCTCTCGGCGACGAAGCTCGAGAACGGCCAGCTCGAGATCGGGTTGCCCAGCGGCGCACAGGGCGCCGCGCGCGCCGCGGAGACCGCGGCCGCCGCGGACGAAGCCTCGCGCGTCGACGGCGCCGAGCCGGCCGAAGACCGCAAGCGCGAGGGCCGCGGCCGTCGCGGCCGTCGCGGACGCGGACGTGACCGCGAGGATCGTGGGCCGCGCGCCGATCGCGCCGCCGCGGCGCCGCAGGACGACGAGGCCCCCTCGATCCCGGAGACGCGCGTGCCGGCAGTGGAGACGGCCGCGCCGCTCCCCGTTGCTCGTGAGGCGGCACCGGCACCGGATCGTGCCGCACGCCCCGAGCGGCAGGAGCGCGCGCGCGCCGACGCGGCCGAGCAGATCGGCGTCAGTGGCGAGCGGCTCACGCGCGACGAGGCGTTCGATCTGGTACGTCGTTCCGTCGAAGCACTCGTCGCCGGCGACGCAGCCGTACGCGCCAGCGCCGTGCGCGCGAAGGCGCGCGAGCTCCTTGGCCGCGACAGCGAGAGTCTGAGCGATCGGAACTTCCCGCGCATCCTCAAGGACGCGCATGATAACGACGTGATCGATCTGCGTCGTCGCGGCGACGATTTCGAGATCGCCCGCGCGGTGGACGCGGAGCCGGTCTCGGAGCAGCTCGCGCGAACCGCGGCTGCCAACGCACCGGCGGCGCCGGCGGCAGCGCCCACGCCGCGCGGCATGGGCACGCGTGGCGTCAGCGGTCCGCGTGGTCGTGGACGCCCCGGTGCGCCGCCACCCGATCTGCTCAGCATCGGCGTCGTCGGCCCCGCGGGCGGAGCAGCGTCGTTGCCGACGCTCGCCTCTTCCGCGCCGGTATCTGCGGCCGCAGCGCCGGCTGCTGCACCGGTGAGCACGGTCGTGGCGGAACGGCCCGCCGAAACGGCGAAGCCCTCGGCCAGGACTCGCGCGAAGCGGCCCGCAAAGAAGGCCGCGGCGCCGGAAGCGGCCGCACCAGCGCCGAGCGCAGCGAAGAAGTCCGCGGCGAAGAAGGCCGCACCGCGCAAGCCACGCGCGAAAAAAGTGGCCGCGAGCAGCGAACCGTCGTGAGTCGAGACGCCGCGCCAACCGCGCGGCGTTCTCGTCTCGGGGCGCC
>JAEKKK010000053.1:0-33694 GCA_019510405.1 Gemmatimonadota bacterium
AGTGCCGGGCGACGGGGAGCGTGACTGTCATCCCGAGCGAGCGCAGCGAGTCGAGGGATCTGCACTTGCCGATCATTATCGGTCGTTTCGTCGTTGAAGCGTTGAAGAGCAAGCGGCCCCGGAGCGCACAAGCGTCTCGGGGCCGTTCAACCAACTTTCCAACTCTCCAACTCACCGTCCTCGCAGCTGCTCATTGAACGCGCTCGACTTCCCGCGCGGGATGCTCAGCGACTGCCAGGAACCCGCGGCGGTCATCTTCGCGATCAGCACGATCTGGCCCATGTGATTCGCGATGTGGGCGAGCGAGCGGGCGAGCGCGGCGTGCACGGTCATCTGCTCGCCGCGGATCGTCACCATGCGCGTCACGTCGTCGTCGGTGAGCGACGCCAGCGTCGCGTCCACGACGCCGAACCCGCGGCGCATCATGTCGTTCACCTCGGCGCGCGTGTACGGACGCTCGACGAACTCCGCGTCGCGGTCGCGGTCCGGCTTCTCGCCGTCTTCGGTGAGGAAGTTGGTGAAGCGCGAGACGAGATTTCCGCTCACGTGACGCACGAGCATCGCGACCGAGTTCCCCATACGGCTTCGAGACACCTGCCTCGAGTGGAGAATAGAAGTCGTCCCAGTGCACGGGCAGGTACGCCTTCGGTCGCAGCACCGGAAGCACGAGCCGCGCGAGCGGTGCACCACCACCGGCGATCCACAGATCGACCGACGAGAGGCCGGCGTCGCGCAGCGCCGCGCGCAGGTTCTCGATCGGTGCACCGAAGCTCCTCCCTCCGACGACGATGGGCTGGTCGAGATCCACCGCGCTGCCCGTGTTGCTGAAGAAAACGCTGACCGGGCGGTCGCGTGCAGGCACCGTGATCAGATACGCACGGCTCCCGCCCCCATTGGGAAAATCCTCGGTGACGCCGGGGCGGAGTCCACCGGTCGCCGAGTCGCGTGTCGGCACGGCGGTGAGCTCGCGCGGGTCGTGCAGCTCGGGATTGACCGCGTGGTCGCCACTGTGGTTCCACCGCACGACGCGCATGGTGACGCCGTCGCCGAGCGGGATGGTCTCACTCCCTTCCACGGTGACGCACCGCGGGCTCGGCACATCCTGCGCGGCGAGCTGCAGGCAGGTCGAGTGGGGGCCGTAGACGTCGGCGCGCGTCAGCTTCGCCCAGATCGCGGCGTCGAACGCGTGGTCGAAGTGACTGTGCCCGTTCAGCAACGCGTGCACCGCATCGTGTCCGCCGAGCAGGGCGACGACACGCGCGACCGCGGCGCTGTCGGGACGGTATGGACCGCGCGAGCGCGCCAGCGTCTGATCGACGAAGGCACTCTGCGGCAGGCGCGTCACGTAGCCGTCGGTCAGGATGCCGAGCGGCCCGACGCGCAGATAGACGTTGGTGACAGACAGCCAGGTGATGTCGACCGAGGCCGTGGGCGCGTTCGGCATCGCCGGCAGCGCGCCCTCGCGTGCGGACCAGTCCGGCCGCGCGCCGGTGGCCGGTGCGCAACCGGCGAGAGCGAGGAAGAGCGCGACGCGCGCGATGTGGTGCGTGGACATGATCCCGTTGGGGTCAGGTTCCTCGAAAAAACGCTACAGGGCGGTGGCGTTTATCAAAGGAATCCGACCCCAACTTACCACCGAAGCGCTCAGCGGATCACGTATACCGTGTTCGCCTCGCCAGTGACGAGCGCCGCCGCGCCCGCCAGTCCGAACGCCACGTTCCTGGGCGTGCCGAGCCCGCCGATCGTCGTGACCTGCTTCGTCGCGAGGTTGACGATCTGCACCTTTCCGCGCGGCGGGTTGGTCACGTAGACCACCTTTCCATCCGGAGCGAGGGCGAGGCCGACGGCCTGCGGATCGACGCCGCTCACTGCGGTGCGTGCACCGGTGGCGACGTCGAGGATGTCGAGTCCGTTCGATTCATTGGCGACGTACAGCGTCTTGCCGTCGGCGGACAGCGCGATGCGCTGCGGCGCCGCGCTCACGGTGTAGGTCCTCGCCACCGTGTTGGTCGCTGTGTTCACGGCCGCGACCGTTCCCGCCGTGATCGAGCTGACGTAGAGGATCCCTGCGGCGCGATCGAGGGCGAGCCCGTTCGAGGCGGGGCCCGTGGCCACCTGCGCGATGATGGTCTTCGTCCCGGCGTCCATGACCTGGAGCGCCCCCGAGCTGGTGGTCACGTACACGCGCGAGCCTGCCGGGTCCGCGAGCACGTTGAAGCCTCCGCTGGTGAGCGGGACCGTAGCGAGCACACTCGGTGTCGAGGTGGTGAGGTCCACCACCGTCGCACTGTTGCCCGACTGGTTGGCGGTGTAGGCGCGCGTGCCGTTGGCGGACAGCGCGACGTGCGCCGGGGTCGGCCCCACGCCCACCGGCGATTCCAGTGTGGCGCCGCTGGCGGTGAGGATGCCGCAGGTGATCGAATTGGCGTCGATCTGCGACACGCAGAACCGGCCATTGGACGCGATCGCAACGCCGTGCGGACGTCCGGTGACGGACAGCGTCGACGCGATCGTGCCGGCCGGGTGTGTCAGGCCCGAGCCGGAGTCAGGGCCTGTAGAGCCACAGCCCACCGCGAGAAGCAGGGCGAAGACGCCGGCGAGCGGGCGACGAAAAGGGGCGAGCGACATGGAATCCTAGACCAGCGCGGGTGGATGACGAACGAGAGCGGTCTGAATAGACCCGTCCGGCTTCGCGCGTGTCAATAACGAGACAGAATACCCCGCGCCTCGAGTCCGACCCCCAAGTCTGACCCTCACGAGTCTGACCCTCGCGAGTCTGACCCCCGCGCCCCCCTGAACAATGAGGCCGCTTCGGGGTAAACATCAGTTCGCCACGCGGGAGCGAGCCCTACTGTAAACCGTTACATACCAACACTTTACGTAGGAACGTGAGGGGATTAAACTTATGTATCCTTCCGTGCCTGCGGGTGTAGAGAGTGGAGCACTTCACTCCGCCCGCGGCAAACGCCCAGTAGGGCGTCTTCCCGACCGCATCAGGAGGCTCATGCGTAAAGGGTTCCTCGCTCAGAACGCGCTCGTCGGTGTGGCTGCGCTCGTCGTCGCGGCCGGTTACTTCGCACCCCAACGTGACCATACCGGACCGGTCCTGAACGCAGCCGTCGGCTTCGTGAAGGGCACTGATTCCTCCGCGGCGGCGGCCACGACGGTGACGACCACGGCGGACAATGGCGAGGTCGAGGACGTGACCGAGACGGCGTTGAACGCGTTCTCGAGCGTCGTGCGCGGCCTGAGCCGTCCGGAGGCGCTCAAGACCGCGATCAACAGCTACTTCGCGTTCAAGTCGGCGCACCCGGATGAGGTCAAGAAGCCATACCTCTACTTCGTCGACTTCGGTCTGCCGGCGACGGCGAAGCGCGGCTACGTGTTCGACATGGAGAAGCTGCAGATCGTCGATGGTCCGTTCACGGTCGCGGCGGGACGGGGCTCGGCGTCGGATGGCGGCGTCCCGACGAAATTCTCCAACGCGGCGAAGAGTGCCGCGACCTCGCTCGGCCTCTACGTCACGAAGGCGCTGTACGCGTTCAGCGGGCATTCGGCCGGCCGCGCGTACAACTCGGTCGGGCTGCGACTGGACGGCAAGTCCACGGGCTTCAACGACAACGCACTCGCTCGTGGCGTCGTGGCGCACGGTGCGCCGTACGTGACGCCGAACAAGGCGGGCCGCAGCCAGGGCTGTCCCGCGATGGAGCCGAGTCGCGCGCAGCGTCTGCTGCCGAAGTTGTCCGAGGGTGCGCTGGTGTTCCTCTTCGCACCGGACAAGAACTGGCTCTCGCGCGACCCGTGGGTGAAGGGGAGCACGACCTGATCGCGCCAACGGTAATCGAAGACTGATGTCGCACGAGACACGAGAACGGGGGTGAAGCCGATCGGCTTCACCCCCGTTTCACGTTCGCTCGAGTGAGTCGATCGAGCGCTTACTTCAGGCCGGCCTGGATGCTCTGGGCCTTGGTGAGGTGCTCCTGCACCGTCGCGGTCGCCTTGGCGAGTCCCGCGGAGACCGTGCTGTCCGAGGTGGCCTTCGCCGCGTCCTGCAGCTTGCCGAGGACCTTCTGGTGGGCGTCCACCTGATAGTCGATGTAGTTCTTGTCCCAGTCGGCGCCCTTCGCCTTGTCCGTCAGCTCCTTGAGCTTGTCGGCGCCGTTGCTGGCGACATCCTTCGCGTCGTCCCAGGTGCTGTCGGCGGTCGCCTTCACTTTCTCCATCAGCGAGTGGGCGTCCTTCATCATCGCGGCGGCGTACGCCTTGACCTTCGCGTTGGTCGCCTTCGTCTCGGCGAGCTTGCCGAGGGCGATCTCACCTGCGTTCGCGTTGTGGGCGAAGCCGAAGATGTGGTCGTTCGTCCAGGCGCCGGCGTTGTGCGCCATGTTCATCCCGGTGTCGGTCTTCGCCATTGCGGTCGAGTCGAGACGGCCGGCGGCGCTATCCGTGCGCGCGGCGGCCGTGTCGGCGGTGCGATCCGCCTTGCTGCAGGCGCCGATTGCGGTGGCGCAGAAGAGCGCCATGGAGATCGTTGTGAGTCGATGAGCGTGGGCAATCATGATCGTCGTTCTCCAATGCAGGGGGAGCTTGCCTGTCGCCGCGAGACACGCCGGCTGGACGCCAAGAGGCGGCCGCGACGTTGGTCGAAGAGGCAATTGACAGACCATGAAGGGCCGGAGCGCGGGGCTGAGGGGTAGCGGAGCCGCGAGTGGACGCAATCGCACTCCGCATCGGTGACCGGGCTCACGCGCGATGCGTACACAACCGGCGAAACGCCAGCTGAGTCCGTCGCGTTCGAGAGTCGTCGAGCCTGCGAGCTATTTCCCCCGGCTCATCTCGTACGCCTGCATGATCGTGCCGTATTTCACGAGCATGTTCGGCACCTCCCACGCGGGCATCGAGCCGTCGCGGAGGAAGCGGAGGAAGTCCGACGTCACCTGGCCGAAGTGCGACTCGTGGCCGACGTCGTACTTCGCCGGCACGTCCACGGCGAAGCGGTCGCCGTCGCGACGCACGGCGACGCCGGGCCACTTCTGCTGCAGGCCGGCGACGGCCGCGTTCAGCGCAGACTCGAACGCCGCCGGCGTGACGGACGGATTGCGCTCGACGTAGAGCACGGGCTTGTACTTCTGCTCCGCGCCCTGCTGGATCATGAGGTTCGCCTTCGTGCCGCGCATGACGGAGAAGTGCGTGTCGCCGCTGCCGGGCGGACCCTCGAACTGCCACGAGTCGGACACCTTCACGTGGATGCCGCGCAGCGTGTAGTTCATCTCGCCGTTCGAGTAGACCTGGAGCACGCCGTTCTTCACGTCGCCTTTCAGGTAATCGGGGAAGCTGTCGGCGCCGGTCACCTTCCTGAACTGCGCGATCGAGATCGGCGTCGGCCAGCGCTTCGCGCTGAGCATGTGCACGTCGCTCTGCTTCAGCGTCTGCGCGGGGAATGCTTCCCACTGCACGAGGTCCACGAGGTGGGTAGTGACGTCCACGATACCCTCGCCCTGCTGCCGCACGTCGAAGAACCACTGCGGCCGCTTGAGCGGCGAGCCGGCGACGATCTTCGAGTAGTTGTGGACGCTGACCTTCGTGATGGCGGGGTTCTCGGTCGTCCCCTTCACCAGCGTGCCGAACAGCGCGGGCTGCATCGACAGCGCGCGCTGGAGCGCCGTGGTGACCTCGTTGCGCTCCGTCATGATGTCGTACAGGAGCACGTGCTTCTGCTTCGCGGTCGTGAATGCCTTGCGAAGCTTCACCAGATCGGCCGGCGTGCGGACCATCGGCTTGTCGGCCAGGACGTTCAGCCCCGCGTCGATCGAGCGCGCGATGTACTCGGTCTTCCGCGCGTTGTTGCCGGCGATGACGACGACATTGCCCGCGCGGTCGGCGATCATCCGGTCGAGGTAGTCGGGCCCGGTGTAGACCTTCTCCACCCAGTGGGTCGGCTGCTCTTCGCGCTTGTTGAACGACTCGATGCGCGCGAGATGCTCCTTCAGGTCATCGCCTCCCGCCGAGTAGACCCACACGACGGAATCGACGTCGGGATACATGAACTTCTGCACGAGCGAAGCGTGGAAGTGTCCCGGGTCGAGCGTGATCAGGCGGAAGCGGGCCGAATCGGCGCGCGACGCGCCCTGCTGCGTCGCCTGCTGAGCGGAGGCTGGTGCGGTCGCCATGACGAGAGCGGCAGCGCCGAACGCGGCGAGCCGGAGCGCGAGGTGGGTGGGAGTCCGATTCATCGGTGAGCCGTCAGACTTTGGAGAAGGTCCGCGCGAGCGTGAGCGCGCCGTAGCCGGCGCGCTCAGGACGGGTGAGCATGGCGTTGGCTTCAGCATCGTTCACGAACCGCTCGGCCTTGGCGTCCCACGTGAGCGGACGCTGCAGCTTCATCGCGATCCAGCTCACGATGCACGCCGCGTTCGCGCGGTGCGCCACCGGCGCCGGCGCGAGCGGCTGCTGGCGCGACTTCACGCACTCGAGCCAGTTCTTGTGGTGCGAGAGACTGTGCGGCATCTGCACGGTGACGCCGTTGGGATCGAGCAGCTTCGGGTCGCTCGCGTCGAGCGACTTGAGCGACGTCGTGCGTCCCGAGGGATCGCTCGCCGTCTGCGATGCATCGCGCGAGACGAAGATCCACCCTTCGTTGCCGATGAACTTGATCCCGTTCGGCAGCTCGTCGGACACCGTCATGATGACGTTGCCCGGATAGGTGAGCTCGATGTGATACTTGCCGTGCACGTTCCAGATGCGGTCATGCGGAGGGAACTCGCCCTTGCCCTCGATCTTCGACGGGCCAGTGAGCTCCATGTCCATCCCCCAGTGCGCCGTGTCGAAGTGATGCGCGCCCCAGCCGGTGATCATGCCGAGTGAGTAGTTCTCATTGCGCAGCCAGCCTGGACGCGACTGCACGTCGGGGCCGCCGTCGCGCCCCGTGCCCTGCGGATGGACGCGCTGCTCGGTGTAGAACACGACGGGCGTGGGGCCGAGCCACATGTCGTAGTCGAGATTCGCCGGCACCGGCTGCTGCGGCTCGTCGGGCGCGGTGGGATCGATCGGGAGCCCGATCTCGACGCGCTGGAGCTGACCGACGCGCCCACTGCGCACGAACTCCACGGCCTTCCGGAACTGCTCGTTCGGCCCCCACGACCGCTGCTGGCTTCCCACCTGAAGGATGCGCCCCGACTTCGCGACGGCGTCGCGGAGCATGACGCCCTCGGCGTGCGTCATCGTGAACGGCTTCTGGAGGTAGACGTCCTTGCCGGCGCGCAGCGCGCGCAGCGCGACCTCGGCGTGCTGATGATCGGGGAGGGAGATCGTGACGGCGTCGATGTCCGAGCGCGCGAGGAGCTGCTTGTAATCGGTGTAGACGTCGATCTTCTGCGGTGGCGCGTTGCGCGCGGCGAAGAGGTGCTCGACGCGCGTCTTCCCGCTGGCGGCGCGGCGTGAATCCAGATCGGCCACGGCGAGGACGTCGGCGAGATCGGAGCCGGCGACGCCGACCATGTCGTGGCCCTGCGCGATGCGTCCCGCGCCGATGTGTCCGACGCGAACGCGATTGCTCGGTGCGTTCGCCCCGAGCAGCCGCGCCGGGATGATCATCGGCGCCGCGACGGCGGCGGCGGTCACGCCGGTGCGCTGGATGAACGCGCGGCGAGAGATCGCGTCGTTGGTCTCGTTCGGCTTGGTCATCGGTCGGCTCACGTCAGGTGATCGGAGGAGTATGCAGCGAAGGAATTGGGTCGGCGAGCGGACAGCGGCGAGAAGGCGGTGAGCGATCTACGGCGTCAGTGGGGCGGGCGTTGCGGTGGGGGTGGGCTCGGGGACGAGGACGCCGGCGATGAGCAATCCCGCGACGAGGGAGACCGCGGTGAGGATCATCGTGAAGGCGGTGGCGATGCCGGACACGGTGTCGCGTTCCATCAGCGAGGCCATGCTACGGTATCCGATGCTGCCGGGAACGAGGAGGAGGATACCGGGCACGAGCACGACCGGCGCGGGACGCTGGCGCCAGCGCTCGTAGGCGCTGCTCGCGAGCGCGACCCCGAGCGCGGCGACGAACATGCCGAGCTCGAGACCGAGGTGCGTCGCGCCGATGCGACCAGCGACGACACCGAGCGCGCCGGCGGCGACGATCCAGGGCGCGTCACGCGGGTCGGCGCGGAGAATGACGGCGGAGCTCGCCGAGGCGAGCGGGACGGCGACGATCGCCGCCCAACCGGGAAGCGTTCCCGCAGACTGCGCGATCGGCGCGCCGAAAAGCGCCACCCCGAGCTTCGTGCCGAGCGCGACCCCGAACACGATGCCGAGCAGCGTCATGAATGCGCTGCTCAACCGCAGGGTGCCCGACGCGAGGTGCCGCGTCGCGAGCTCGGTGATCGCCGTCGTGAGCAGCAGGCCGGGCATGAGGACGATGAGCCCGGCCAACGTGGCGACGAACACCGAGAGCGGACCGACGAACCGCGCCAGACCGATGGCCGCCGTGCTCAGGAGGAAGGCGGCGAGCGACTCGAAGACGCGGCTGATGCGCGCGTGACGCTCGGCGTATAACGCGAAGAGTCCGAGTCCCAATCCGAGCACGGTGGCGACGATGATCTCGTGCCAGCCGCCGCCGAGAAATTGGCAGACGGCGCCGGAGAGCACACCGAAGGCGAGCGTGACGAGTGCTGGACTGTATGGCGTGGGCGCAGCCACGATGCGCTGGATCTGCGCCATCCCTTCGCGCGGTGAGACGCGTCCATGCGCGACGTCGAGCGAGACCTGCTCGAGCGCGGCGAGCTTGGCGAGGTTCACCTCACCCGGCTCGACGCGGAGCAGATGCGTGTACTGGCGCGACTCGGGACCGAACGCCGCCATGATCTGCGTCGGCATCGAGAAGAAGCGATGCCCGTACAGACCGAGCCGGTCCGCCGTGGCGCCGAGGATTCCTTCGAGGCGCGGAGCGGAGTAGCCGTAGGAGTGCAGCGCGCGGGCGAGCTTGAGCACGAAGCCGACGGCGAGCGGATCGGGCTCGCCGAGGTTCAGCTCGGCCGTCGTCTTGAGGATGTCGTCGCTCAGGGGACGCGAGGTGCGGGGACCGCGTTGATGCTCTTGCCAAGCTCGCCCAACGCCATGCCGTACGCGACGATGACGGTGACAGCGGCTGCGCCGACGGCGAGGCCGGCGGTGCGGCCGACGCTGAGCTGCCGGCGGTCGATCGAGGCGACGTCGGCGCGAGGAAGGGCGCGCCGCTCCCGCGGGCTCTCGGCCAGGCCGATGACGCTGTCGCTGCGCACCGTCACTTCACGGAGCGTGAGCTCGCCACCACTGCGCAATCGGACGCGGGCACGCGAGATCGGCTCGGCATCGGCCTGCTGGTCGAGCGTCGCCGGCACCGGACGCCAGGTCATGCAGGCGGTGAGCTGGGTAAGGAGGAGCGCGGCGCAGGTGGCGCGGCGCAGCGAGGATCGGGCGGCAGGATGCATCAGTGAAACTGCCGCCTCCGTCACATCACTCGCAACCTCGTGGCCGGTATTCGCCGCCCAGCCGTGGTCCCCGGCTCGGTACCGCTCAGCGAACGCTCGGCGCCGGAGACGGTACCGCGGTCCAGGTCGGCCCGAGCCGCGCGAAGGCAGCGTAGATGTATGCGACGTAGGCGACCGCCGCTGCCACTACCACGAGCGTGCCCGTTTGCACGACGCTCACCTCGCGGTGCTCGATCGACGCGACGTCGGCGAGCAAAATGGCGCGTCGCTCGCGTCCGTCGGCGGAGAACCCGATCACGCTGTCGGACCGAACGGTCGCGTCGCGGAGCGAGATCTCGGTGCCGTTGCGGAAGGCGATCCGCGCCTCGCGAATGCGTTCGTCGCCCACCTGCTGCTCGAGCGTCCCGCGCATCGGGCGATAGGTGTAGCACGCCGCGAGCTGGGTCAGCAGCAGGAGCGTGGCGATCGAGCGGCGCGACGCGCGCCGGCGAGTGTCAGTGCGTGGTTGGTGCCGGCGCCGCGCTCGTGAAGACTCGGGCGGTGAAGACCACGACGAGCGCGGAGACGGCCCCGACGACCGCGAGCCCGGCAATCCCTCCGGCGGTGCGCTGGGTCCAGCCGAGGCGCGAGTCGACGTAGGCGACGTTGGCGGTGGGGACGGCATGTCGCTCATACGTCCGCACATTCTTGCCGACGATGCTGTCGGGGCGGATCTGGGCGTCGCGCAGGATGACCTCGGAGCCGTCCTGCATCACGAGGCGGGCGCGATGGATCTGCGGAGCGCAGACGTTGTCCTCGGCCGTGCCGGGGAGCCGAGCCCACTGGCTGCACGCCCCTGCGTGCGTGAGCAGCAGGAGGACGCAGAGGACGCGGCGCGACAGCGGAGGAGCAACGGGATGCCTCACGCCTGATGAAACACCATTCGATGTGGTGGGCGGTGTCGGGCCTAGGTCTCACTGGCGGATCAGGTTCTGGGCTGCGTCATCGCCAGGAACAGCAGCGAAACGACGGCGACCAGGGCGCCGGTGACGAATGTCAGGAAGGGATCGGCATTCTGCGTCTCGACTCTAGCGATGTCGCTGCGCGCGATGGCCAACCGGGCCGGCGTACCGCGCTGGAGGCCGACGATGCTGTCGGAGGTGATGGCTGCGTCGTCGAGCTCGAACTCGGTGCTGTCACGGAGCCACACGGTAACGCGCTCGAGCTCTTCTTTCTCTGGATGAGCCAGGCCTGCTCCGGGCAGCGGTCCCCACCGATAGCAGCCTGTGGCGAGGATGACGAGCAGGATCGCGCAGTGGCGCTTCGCCATGATGTCGTTGGGCTCTCGTGAGGGTGACACGGTGGGCGGGCGAAGGTGCGGCGCCCGAGTGTTCCCTTACGCGCGAATGTCCGGCGGATTGGCTCAGTGCTCGACTCGCCAAGGGGTCAGAGCCCTTGGGCTTCGCCCAAGGGGTCTGACCCCAACGTCTGACCCCAACGTCTGACCCGAGCTTCTGACCCCGGCGTCTGATCTTGGATTAGAGGGCGGAGGCGAGGGCGCGGGTGATCTCGGCGGCCGGGCTGGCGCGGCAGCCGGTGGCGTTCTGGCCGGACCAGAGCGGGGAGAAGTCGCCGCGGCCCGCACGCTCGGCGGCGGCGCGGAGTGGCGCGATGGCGGCGCTGGCGAATGGGAATGCTGGCGCGGCAGGTGACATCGGACCGAGCTCGCGCATGATGCGGTTCACGATCCCGCGCGCAGGGCCGCCCGAGAAGAGGTTGGTGAGGGCGGTGTGGTGTGCGGCGTCGCTCAGTAGCGCGGCGCGGTGAATCGCGCTCGTCGTCGCCTCGTCGCAGCAGAGGTACGACGTGCCCACCTGCACCGCCGACGCGCCGAGGTCGAGCGCGGCGGCGACACCGGGCGCATCGGCGATCCCGCCGGCGGCGATCACGGGGACGCGCACGGCGCGCGCGATCTGCGGGACGAGCGCCAGCGTTCCGCATTGCAGCGTCAGATCATCGGCGAGGAAGTGGCCGCGATGTCCGCCCGCCTCGAGACCCTGTGCGATGATCGCGTGCACGCCGCGCTCCTCCAGCCACCGCGCTTCGTCCACGGTCGTCGCGGAAGAGAGGATCGTCGCGCCGGTGCGACGGACGACGTCGAGCAGCGACGCGGACGGGAGGCCGAAGTGGAAGCTGACGACGGGGGGCGCAAGCTCGCGCACGACGTCGGCGGCGGCGGCATCGAACGGTTTTCGAAGCGGAGCGGCGGGGGCCGCGCCGAGATCCAGTCCGAGCTCGCGATAGTAGGGTGCGAGCGTCTCGCGCCAGGTCGCTTCGCGTGCCGCGTCCGCCACGGGCTCGGCGTGGCAGAAGAAGTTCAGATTGAATGGGCGCGAGGTCGCGGCGCGCACGGCGGCGATCTCGGCGCGCATCGCATCGGGCGAGAGCATCGCCATGGGGAGCGAACCAAGTCCGCCCGCCTCGCACACGGCGATGGCGAGCGCGCTCCCCTGCACTCCCGCCATTGGTGCCTGGATGATCGGCAGCGCGACGCCGAGCCGGTCGCGCAACGCGTCGCTAGCTGTCGTCGTCGACGCTCCGGAACTCCCCCGAGTCGCGCCGGATGATGACTTCGGCGGAGCTCATCGTGACCTTGCCGGTGAACCGCACGACGCTCGCGATGCCGCTCGACTCCGCCCAGCTCGACGCGCGTGGATGACGGCGATACTCGAACGAGCCGAGCACCGCGCTGACGTGATCCTCGACGCCGACGTCCCTCGGAAGCTGGATCTCGATGTTGCCCATGAAGGCGTGCAGCTCGATCTCGGTGACGCCGGGCGGGAAGCTCGCCTGGGTGAGGTCCAGCTCGACGTTGCCGAGCACCGTGCGCACGGCGAGCTGTCGCGGCACGCGTTCCATCTTCTTCACGACGCTGCCGAGCACCACGCCGACGTTCATCGAGGGAATGCTCGATCGCGTGCCGGGCACCGCCGTGATGCCCAGATCCGCCGTCAGCTCGGCGAGTGCCGCGTAGTTGGTCGCGGCGTACGCCGCCGCGGTCCGCCGCTCGAACTCCTCGAGCGTGAGATGATCGTTGGCGAACCGCTCGGTGAGCACGGCGATGGCCTGCTCGCGTGCCGCGGGCGAGACCGTCGGCTGCATTGCCGACGAGGGCGGGGGCGGATCGGCCGGAGGCCTGGTCATCATCCGTCAGAATGGCGATCGGGCTGCCGCGGCGATAGGGCCGATTGGGCCTGATCCACCGCGGCGATACGGCGACTGGCCTCGCCCCACTCGATGGTCGGCGCGACTTCCTCGTCAGCGAGCGCCATCGACTCGAGGGCGCGACGCACGACCGGCGCTCCGTCGGGCACGGCGCGTCCCCAGTCGAGCTCAGCCCGCCGGCAGATGCGCTCGTGGCGCGCGCGGGCCGCGGCGAAGGGGGTGACGCCGTACTTCTCGGAGAGATGATCGAGGCGGGCGTGCATCCCTTCATGGATGAACGACGCAGCGACCTGCGAGTCGGAGAACTGCTCGTTCGCCATGAAGGTCAGCTCGAGCATCACGAGCTTGCTGTCGCCGAAGAAGGCGGCGCGACAGGCGTAGCGCTGGACGAGGATGCCGGCGATGTCGCGCCGGAGGTGTGCCAGCCGCCACGGTTGGTATTGCGCGACGCGCGCGATCACCGCCTCGGCGCGCCGGAAGACGCGCTCCGTGTCGATGTCGTCGCGCGTGTTGACCACATGAACAGGGATCCCGCCGACGATGCGGGTTTCCGGTCGCGGCTCCAGCGAACGCTCGCGCTCTCCGCCGCCGAGCACACGATCGAGCCAGTCACGCAACATGATCGCCCTCCTCCTTCGCCTCGACGCTGCCGCGCTATTGGGCTGTGCCGAGCTTGAACACCGTAGTGGTGTTGTACACCTGTCCGGGACGCAGGATCACCGAGGGAAACTTCGGCTGGTTCGGCGAATCGGGAAAGTGATGCGTCTCGAGGGCCAGCCCGTAGCGGTACTTGTAGACGTGCCCGCTCTTTCCTACGGCGCTGCCATCGAGGAAGTTGCCGGTGTAGAACTGTACGCCGGGCTCCGTGGTGTAGATGTCGAGGGTACGTCCGGTGGTCGGCTCCATGACGTGCGCGGCGCGCACCAGGCTGGTCTGGTCGGTGCGGTCGAGCACCCAGGTGTGATCGTAGCCGCGGCCGTACTTCAGCTGGATGTGGCTCGAGTCGATACGCGCACCGATCGGCGTCGGTGCGCGGAAGTCGAACGGTGTCTTCGCCACTTTCATCAGCTCGCCGGTGGGGATGAGCGTGGAGTCCACCGGGACGATCTCGCTGGCCGGGATGGCGAGCACGTGGCCCAGGATGTCGCGCTTGCCGTCGCCGGCGAGATTCCAGTAGGTGTGGTTGGTGAGGTTGACCGGCGTCGCCTTGTCGGTCGTCGCCTCGTAGTGGATCGCGAGCTCGTTGCTGTCGTTGAGCGTGTAGGTGACCTTGGCGTTCAGCGTGCCGGGGAAACCTTCGTCGCCGTCGGGGCTCGTGTGGGTGAGGACGACGCCGACGCCGCTGTCGTTCCTGAACGGCTCGGCGTGCCAGACGACCTTGTCGAATCCTTTGACGCCGCCATGCAGGCTGTTGGGCGGATTGTTGACGGCGAGCTTGTACGTCTTGCCGTCGAGGGTGAAGCGCCCCTTGGCGATGCGGTTGCCGTACCGGCCGACGATGGCGCCGAAGTAGGGGGAGCTCTTCACGTAGCCGGCCATGTCGTCGAAGCCGAGGACGACGTCGTCGATCTTTCCCGTCCGGTCGGGCGTCTTCAGCGACTGGACGATGCCGCCGTAGGAGAGGATGCGCGTCTCGAGGCCGTTCTTGTTGGTGAGCGTGAACACCTCGACCGGCGTGCCGTCGGGGGCGGTGCCGAATGGCGCGCGCGAGACACTGTCGACATGCGGCGCGGTCGCCGCGGTCGCCGCCTTCGTGGAATCGGCTTTCGCGCTGGTGTCGGCGCCGGAGGTGCCACACGCGAGCGCGGCCAGCATGGACGCGAACAGGAACGTGCCGCGGGGAAGGCGGCGTGCGACGGTCATCGAACGACCTCGAGGATGCGGGGATGCGGAGACGCGGAACGACCCCTTGATCGGCGCCCAAGATGACGCCGGTGCGTGCGGCGCGCGAGTGCGCGCTACGCGGCGAGCGGTGAAGCGAGGAGCTCGGCGAGCAGGGTCGCGGTGCCGTCCGGGCCGGTCACGTCGAGCGTGAGCGAGCGATCGCCGAGGGCGAGGCCGACGCGGAACTCGAGGAAGGGGCAGCACTCGCGCTCGCGCCGGACGACGGCGTCGATCTGGCGCATCCGTTCGGCGGTCGGCGCGAAGCGGAGGCGGATGCCGCTGGGCAAGGGCATGCGCTGCACCGCGTGATCGGCGAGGCCGAGCAGAAGCGTATCACGCTGCGCGAGCAGATCGGCAGCGGAGAGGGTGCAGGCGATGGGCAGCGGTGTGGTCATGGTGCGCGGTCGGTTGCCTGACCAATACGCGGTGCGGCAGTATCGATCCCGACTCGGGTCGGCCGCGTTCGACAACGCGCCGTAGCGGACGCATGTGATAACGCGCACTTGACAGTTGCGCTCCGCAGGCGAGCGTATCGGGAGCGGGAAGGGAGCGGGGGCGATGCAGTCCTCCGGTCGCGATCTTCGGGGGAGCAGCAGGCATGCGCAAGCGCGGGGTGGCTATGGGTCCGCAGTCGGAGGCAGGGCGATGACTCGCCCATCGCGGTCCGAAGCATCGCGCCTGACGCTGGTGTGCGCGATCGCGACGATCGCGACCGGCGTGACGGTGCTCACCGGCTGGACGCTCCACGTCGACTTGCTGACGCGCATGTTCGTCGGCAACGTGCACATGCTGCCGATCACCGCGGCCACGTTCGTGATCGCGGGCGTGTCGCTGTGGATGCAGCGTGTCGACACGGACGAGGCGAGCCGGTTGTCGTTCGTGTCGCGCGGGCTCGCGGTGCTCGTGGTGGTCATCGGACTGGTGACGCTCGCGGAGCGCGCGTGGGGGTGGAGTACGGGGCTCGACGGCCTGCTCTTCCCCGCCACGCTGGCGCGGCTGCCGTACCAGCCGGCGGGGCGGATGGCGACCAACTCCGCGGTGAGCTTCGTGCTCGCCGGCGCCGCCCTCTTCCTGCTCGACGGACAGACGCGCCGCGTTCGTCAGACTGCGCACTGGTTCTCGACGCTGGGCATCACGATCGCCGCGCTGGCGCTGATCGGCTACCTGTACGGCGCGACGGCGCTCTATCAGATGGATGTCGCCGCGTCGATGGCCGTATCGACGGCGTGCGCCTTCTTCGCCCTCTACGTCGGGATCCTCAGCGCGCGGCCCGGCGCATCGTGGGCGGGACGGCTCGTGTCGCGCACGGGGACGGGGATGCTGGCGCGCCGGCTCCTGCTCGCGCTGACGATCGTCCCGCTGGCGCTCGGGTGGCTCTACCTCCACGGCCGCGACTACTTCAGCCGCGAGATCGGCATCGCGATCCTCGTCGTCGTGATAATGGCGATCCAGCTGACCGTTCTCCTGCGCGCGGCGGCGATCGTGCAGCGGGGCGAGCGCGCGCAGGCGCGCGCATTGGAGCACGCGGCAGCGGCGCGCGACGAGGCCGAGCGCGCGAACCGGGCGAAGAACGACTTCCTCGCGGTGATGAGCCACGAGCTGCGCACACCGCTCAACGCGATCATCGGGTATGGCGCCCTGCTACGCGACGGGATCCCCGATCCCGCCACGCCCGGCCAGCGGAATCAACTCGAGCGCATCGGGGCGAGCGCGAAGCATCTGCTCGCGCTGATCGACGAAGTGCTGACGCTCTCGCGGCTCGAGCTCGGGCGCGAGCGCATCACGCCGACGCGCGTCGGCATCGCGTCGCTGTGCGAGGAAGCGGCGGCGATGATGGAGCCCGAGGCCAGCCGGAAGGGACTCGCCCTGACGCTGCACCTGCCCGAGCCCGTGTACACGATGACGACGGACGCGGGGAAGCTGCGCCAGGCGCTCGTGAACCTGATCACCAACGCGGTGAAGTTCACCGACCGCGGCGGGGTGCAGGTGCGTGCGTGGGGCGAGGACATGGGGTCGGTGGTCGTCTTCGAGGTCGAGGACACGGGGCTCGGCATCTCAGCCGATCATCTGCCGATGATCTTCGACGCGTTCTGGCAGGTGGATCAGGCACCGACGCGACGCGTGGGCGGCACGGGGCTCGGCCTGCACGTGACGCGGCGGCTCGTGCGCCTGCTCGGCGGCGACGTGGTGGTGCGCAGCGTCCTCGGCGAAGGGAGCTGCTTCACGATCCGGGTGCCGCGGGCGTACTGGGAAGCGCCCGCCGAAGGCGGGTCGATGGATGTGATGGATACCGGAGAGTTGGTGGCGAGTCGGGCGGGATGATCTTTAACCACCACTCCCAGTACTGAGTACGAAGTACCTGGTACCTGGACTGGCATAACGGCTCCCGGAAGGCTCGGAAGCCGCTCTATCCGATAAGCACACGGCCGTACTGAGTACCAAGTACGCGTTGGGGTCAGAGTCAGCGATTCGCTGACTCTGACCCCTTTCGTTGAATAGCTGGAATGCGCCAGGGGGTCAGACACCTTCGGTATCTGACCTCAACAGCTGGCCCCTTCATTCCGGGAGGCAGTATGCCAGTCTCGGTACCAGGTACCTGGTACCCGGTACTGGGAGTGGCAGTTCAGTAATCCCCTAACCCCAAGCGCCAGTACCACTTGCCTACACGGCCCACTTTTCGCACGGGTCCGGTACGGACGTACCAGAACTTCCATCCGTGCAATCCCTGTCTCTCCGCTTCCATCTTCTGCTGGCGGCCGCGCTGTGCGCGATGCCGATCGGGATCGCCCGCGCCCAGTCCGCACCGAGCGCCGAGCGGCCGGTGGTCGGGCTGCACGATTCGATCGACGTCGCGTCGCTGAAGTTCGACGGCGCGCAGGCGGTCACGCCCGACGAGCTGAAGCTGATCGTGTTCACGCGGACGTCGAGCTGCCGGCTCGTGCTCATCGCGCCGCTGTGCAAGCTGTCGCGCAGTCAGCTCTTCATCGACCGCCGTCGCACGACCCCCGCGGCGCTCGGCGAGGACATCACCAAGATCCGCGTCTACTACTGGCGTCGCGGCTTCCGCGACGCGCAGGTGGACACCGTGCTCACGGCGGCGCGGCACGGGATGAACGTCGCGTTCCGCATCGTCGAGGGAGAGGCGACGCGCATCGGCACGCTCGACGTCGAGCAACGCGCGCCAGTGCTGAGCGAGAAAGAGCTGAGCGACGCGGTCGTCGTGCACGCGGGAGAGCCGCTCGATCTCATCGCCCTCGACACGACGCTCAACCGGCTCCACGACGCGGTCTGGAACAAGGGCTACGGCGACGTGCGCGTCGATACGACGGTGCCGCGCGCCGACGCGTCGCACGTCGTGCCCGTGCGCATCGACGTCGACCCGAAGTACCTCACCCGGGTCGGCCAGGTGAACTTCGAAGGGAACCGCGCGATCTCGGATGCGGCGCTGCGGCGCGGCACGATGCTCCAACCGGGCACGCTCTACACGCGCGACGCCGTGCTCGAGAGCCAGCGGCACCTGATGCAGCAGCCGCTGCTCGCGCGCGCCGTCGTCGTGACGCCGCCCGCGGGCGACAGCGTCAAGACGATCACCGTGGCGGTCGCGGAGCAGAAGCCGCGGCACGTCGATGCGACGCTTGGCTTCAACACGATCGAGTTCGGCCAGGCCTCGCTGGACCTCCGGCACAACGCGCTCGGCGGGGGACGGTGGCTGCGGCTGTACGGCTCCGTGGGCAATCTCTTCAGCGAGCAGCTCAACGGCTGGGGGATCTTCCAGCAGGTGATCCCCGAAGATCCGATCTTCGATGCCGATCCGTTCGTGCAGCCGGCATACGAGGCATCACTGACATTGACGCAGCCGTGGATCGCCGGCGCGCGGACCTCGGCGTCGGTCCGTGCGTTCGCCAACCGCCGGATCCTCACCGGCGTGGCGGTGGACCAGAGCGTGGGGGGATTCGTCGGCATCGCGCACGACATCGCGCCGCGAGCGCCGATCGGTCTCAACTACCGGCTGGAGGCGGTGCGCGTGGAAGCGGGTGCGGTCTACTTCTGCGCCGGCTACGGCATCTGCGACGCGGCGACGATCCAGGCGCTCAGCAACACGCAGCGACTCGCGCCGATCGGTGCAAGTGCGTGGATCGACCGGTCGGACGATCTGGACAGCCCGACGCACGGCTACACGGCGCTGCTCGACGCGGAGCACGCGTCGCGCGCCACGGGCTCGACGTTCGAGTTCAACCGCATCCTCGGCGACGCATCGTACTACAAGCCACTCGGCGCGGTCCCATCCACGTACGGCATCACGAAGCCGCCGAAGGTGCTCGCGTTCCACCTGCGCGCCGGCATGATGCGCCCGATGGACAGCGACCGCACCGCACTCGGCATCGCCACGCCCGGCGAAGGGATCGCGCATCCGCGCACGCTCTTCTACGCGGGCGGCATGCAGTCGGTGCGCGGCTTCGCCGAGAACGAGCTCGGGCCGCGCGTGCTCCAGGTACGCGCCAGCTCGCTGCTCGCCGCGGGATGCACCCTCGCGACCATCGTGGACGGGACGTGCAATCCGAACGGCGTGCCGAACGACGCGGTGTTTCCCGTGCCGACGGGCGGGAGCAGTCTCCTCGAGGGAAGCGTCGAGCTCCGGATGCCGCTGCGGAAGAACCTCACCGGCGTGGCGTTCGTCGACGCGGGCCACGTCGGCACGACCGGCCTCGCGACGGTGGGACAAGCGAAGGGCGCGGTCACGCCGGGCTTCGGATTCCGCTATCGCTCGCCACTCGGCGTGATCCGGCTCGACTTCGGGCTCCGTCCGGTGGGCGAGGAGCAGCGCCCGGTCGTCGTCGCCATCCCGGACGCGACCGGGCAGCTCCGCATCGTGCAGCTGCAGCAGGAGAAGTCGTACTCGCCGGTGGAGAATCCATCGCCGGGCACGTGGCGCGCGATCGGACGCCGGATCGTCGTGCACTTCGCGATGGGGCAGGCGTTCTGATGGCGCAGCCGATCCCGCGGCCGCACACGACCGCCGAGCCGGTGGATCCGCCCCCGCGGCAGCGCAAGCGTGGAGTGGTGCGCACGCTGCTCGCCGTCGTGGTGGTGCCCATCCTGCTCGGCCTCGTGATCGTGCTCGTGCTCGCGAACACGCCGTGGGGGAACGAGCGCGTGCGACGCGTGATCGTGTCACAGGCGAATGACCGGATGCACGGGCAGCTCGACGTGCGCGAACTGCGCGGCAACCTGCTCTCCGGCGCGACGCTGACCGACGTGCGGCTCGTGGACAGCGCACGCAGGCCATTGTTCACTGCGCGCCGTGTGCAAGTCCGGTATGCACTGCTCCCCGCGCTGCGCGGCCACATCGTGATCCGATCGCTCGTGCTCGACACGGCGGAGGTGCTGCTGGACAAGCAGCCCGGCGCGCGCTGGAACTTCCAGACGCTGATGAAGCCGAGCACCCGGGCGAAGGACACGACGCAGGCCGGCACGCCGCCGGAACTGTCCGAGATCACCGTGCACCATGGGCGCTTCCTGTACCGGCGCCCATGGAGCCCCGACACCACGCTGACGGCGGACCGGCGCGACTCGGCGATCGCCGCGGCGCTGGCGGGAACGTCGCGCGCGCGCGTGGAGCGTGTACCGGGCGGATTCCAGCGCGTGCTGGACTACCACGACATCGACGCGCGGCTGCCGACGGTGCGGCTCGCGCACGACGGCCAGCCGACCGCCGTCGAGATCGCGTCGCTCTCGATGCTCGGCGAGCCCTATCGGCCGCCGGCGGTGGAGGTCCGCTCGCTCGTCGGGACGATCTATGCGTCGAAAGATTCCCTGTGGTGGCGGGGAGCACGGATGTCGCTGCCGGGCTCGCGCGTCGCCGGCGACGGGACGATCAAGTTCCGGCGGATGGGCTTCTCGCTCGATCTCACCGGCGCGCCGCTGGCGTTCGCCGATCTCAAGTGGCTCAACCTGCGGGCGCCGTCATCCGGCGGCGGCAACGTGCGCTACGCGATGCGCATCCACGGTGACTCGACGACGATCTCGCTCGCCGACGCAGACCTGCATTATCGCGACGCATCGGTCGTCGGCAACGCGTCGATCACGCGCGTGCACCCGAAGGGCGAGACGAGCCGTCTGCTCGTCGACGGCGCGGATCTCACGGTCGCGCGACTGAGCACGGCGATCGTGCACGAGCTGGCGCCGACGCTGAAGCTGCGGCGCAGCGGCACGCTCGACGGCCACGTCGCGGTGAGCGGCCCGCAGAACGATCTCCGCCTCGACGCGGACGTGACGTTCGACGACGCGGCGGCCGGACGCAGCCATGTCGTCGCGCGTGGTGGGCTCGGCATGGAGCGCACGCCGACCGCGCACGACCTCGCGGTGCAGCTCCGGCCGCTCCAGCTGGCGACGGTCTCCGGCGCCGGCGTGCATCTCCCTGTCGGCGGCGTGCTCGAGGGAACAGCGACGGTGAGCGGGGGGATGGCGACAGGGTTCCGCGCCCGGGGCGACCTGGTGCACGTGGACCGCGGCGCCCGCTCGCACCTGATCGGCAGCGGCAGCTATGCGAGCGGCACGCACCGGCTCGCGGCGGACGTGCGCCTCGCGCCGCTGTCGCTGGCGACGGTGAACCGGATCGTCCCCGCGGCGCGGCTGCGCGGCGTCGTCACGGGACAGGTGCGCGCCGAGGGCACGCCGAAGGATCTGCGCGTCGCCGGCGCGCTGCAGTCGGCGTCCGGTGGCGGCACGATCGACGCGCACGGCACCGTGGCGCTGCGCGGCACGCGCACGAGCTACGACGTCGTCGCCGTCACCGATCGGTTCGACGCGAGCACACTCACGGCGCGCGCGCCGAGCAGCAGTCTCACCGGCACGATCGCGGCGCGCGGGGTCGGCACCACGCCGGCCACGGCGAACCTCGTCGCGCGCGCCGATCTCACCAACTCGCGGTGGGACACGCTGCGCGTCGACCGGTTGCAGACGCGGCTCGCCGTGGCGGACGGCCTCGCGCGGCTGGATACGCTGTCGCTGCTCGCGCGCGGCGCGAACGTTCAGGCGGCGGGCGCGTTCGGGCTCGATGCGCGACATTCCGGCACGCTGCGATACACCGCATCGATCGATTCGCTCGGCGTGCTGCGGCCATGGATCGGCACGTCGGACACGAGCGTGGTGCCGGCGCCGGCGGCGGAGCGACGCACGCGGCTCGCGGCGGCGCGGCGCGATTCGGTGCGGCGCGCCGATGCCGTGCGGATCGAGCGGCTGGCGCTCGGACTTCCCGAAGGCGTGACGCTCGCGCTCGATACCCTGCCACCGCTGCGGCGCGATTCGCTCGGCGGCTCGCTGCGGGTGTCGGGGACGCTGATGGGCAACGTGAAGCAGCCCGGCGTGACCGGACGCGTCACCGGCCGCGACCTCGTGGTGCGCGGCAGCTCGGCCCGCACGCTCCAGGCGAGCTTCGCCACCGCCAACCTGCGCGGCACGAACGCTCCGCTGCGCTTCACGGTCGAAGCCGACAGCGTGCACGTAACGGGGCGCGCGTTCGAGCGGGTAGAGATCGCTGGAGTGGACACCCTGCCGAGCCGTCGCGTCTCCGGCGTCGCGTACGTGCGGCAGGATTCGCTCGTCTCGTACGCCGTACAGGGCGCGTATGCACAGCCGGCGAGCGGCGTGCACGTCGTGGAGCTCGACTCGCTGCGCGCCACCTTCGACACGCTCGTCTGGCGGTTGACCAACCCTGCGTCGCTCCGCCTCGACCACGGCGGCGTCGCGGTGAAGGCGCTCGAGCTCCGCAGCTCGAGTGGGGGCCGCCTGTTCGCGTCGGCCCAGCTGCCGGAGAAAGGCCCGATCTTCCTCAACCTGGAAGCGGATGGCGTGCGGGTCGCCACGCTGCTGCAGGCGCTGCAGCGCGACACCGATGCCGACGGCATCATCTCGGCGAGCGCGCTCGTGCAGGGAACGCGCGCCATGCCGACGGTCGAGGGGAGCGTCGGCCTGCGCGCGGCACGGTTCGAGGGGCGTCGCGCGCCCGATGTGGGCGTGTCGCTCCGCTACCGCGACCGGCTGGCGTCGTTGAACGCGGTGGCGCGCGACAGCACGGGACGGCAGGTGCTGAATGGGCGAGCCACGCTGCCCTACGATCTGGCGCTCGCCGGGGTGAGCGGATCGCGCCGAGTCGCGGGTCCGCTCGCGGGGGAGGTCGTGCTCGACAGCTTGTCGCTCGCGTCGCTGCCGCTCTCGTCTCGCTCGTTCAGCGGCGTGCGGGGGAAGCTAGGCGCCGAGGTGCGGCTGGGCGGCACCTGGGAGGCGCCGAGGTACACCGGCCGAGCGGGGCTGCGCGACGGCGCGCTCACGCTGGAGGCCATTGGGATGAGCATCGAGGGCGGGATAGCGGATCTCTCGCTCGTCGGCGACACGCTGCGTCTCGATTCGCTCGTCGCGCGGGCGCGCGGGCCGATCCGCGCGAGCGGCACGGTCGATCTCGCCGATCGGTCGCACCCGTTCGTGCGCATGTCGGCGTCGGGGGACGAGGTGCGCGTGATGAACCAGCGGCGTGGTCTCGTCGACGCCGACTTCGACCTCACGGCCATCGGTCCCCTGGATTCGCTGCGCGTGACCGGGCGCGGGGAGATGCTCGGCGGCTACCTGGCGCTCAAGCAGTTCCGCAAGGATCTGCTGCGCGTGAAGTCGCCGGGCGACCTGTCGTTCTTCACCGTGTTCGACACCACCGCGTCGAGGAGCGATAGCGCGCGCGTCGCGCTCGCGCGGCGTGTGCCGAAGAAGGTCGCGCTGGTCGCCGACCTCACGCTGGTGATCGATCGCGGGAACTACTACCGGAACCGCCCCGACGCGAACACCGAGTTCTACACGGGCGACGGTGAGGCGGTGGTGGCGCACATCGATCAGCGGAGCGACGACCAGTGGGCGATCGGGTTCGTGCGCATTCCAGGCGGCGTCGCCTTCTTCCGCACGCAGCCGTTCGTGCCGGCGCGCGGCAGCCTGACGTTCGGTCCGCACACCGACGCCGTGCACGTCGTGCAGGAGATCGGCGAGCGCATGCTGTGGGAGGCCGGCCGCGGGTGGTTCCCGTTGCAGATGATCACGGGGGGCACGTCGAAGGCGCCGGCGGTGGGGTTGGAGAGCGGCACGCTCTTCCCCATCCGCGGGCGCGAGCTGAATGGCTACCTCACCCAGGGACGCACGGCGACGTCGCTGCTGCAGCATGCGACGACGTCGCTGGCGGGGAGCGAATCGTGGAGCGGACAGCTCGGCGGCCTCACGGGCGCGCTCGCGCGACGGCAGCAGGGCGCGACGGCGCTCGGTGTCGTGCTGCACGACATCGGGACGGGGACGACGAAGGAATACGGCCTCGACGCGTTCAGCGTCTCACCGGCCGACGTACCGCCGGAGCTCGTGTATGGAAAGACCGGCGGCGTGCGCGGCGCGCTCGTGGAAGGGGGCCGCTACATGACGACGGACCGGTACATGGCCGGCCAGCTCCGGCTCACGACCGGGATCCCCGGCTTCCGCATCGCGCAGCGCTTCGGCACCGCGTACCGGATCGACGTCGGTCTCGAGCCGCGCTTCCTGTTCCGCGCGCCGGAAGAGCTGGGGATCACGCATCCCACCCTGCGCACGGGAGTGTTCGGGGCGTTCCTGACGCGGAGTTGGGACTTTTGAGGGGATGCGGGAATGCGGGGATGAGGGGATGCGGAACGACGTGGTCATCCCGAGCGAGCGGAGCGAGTCGAGGGATCTGCACTTCCGCATTACCCCATTCCCTCATTCCCTCATTCCCTCATTCCCTCATTCCCGCAAATGCCACAGGGCACCTGCTCCGGCTCTCGCCGTCACAGGTGCCCTGTTCATCCAGTACCGTCCGTCGGCTGCGACCCCGTCGAGGACCCTCGTCCAATCCGGTGCTGGATTTTCTTGCTAGGCGGTCAGCTGCAGCGCGCCTTACTTACAGGTCGGCTCGCCGTCGCCCGCGCTCGTGACGAGCGGGTTCGTCGTGTTGACGCCGATACCGCACGAGAAGCTCGTCAGCTGGCTGTGCGTGTTCGTCGCGAGCCAGGCACCCGCATAGACCGCGATCGTCGGCATGCCGACGCCCGACGACGGCTTGAACTTCATGCCCTTGGTCGTATCCGTCGCGTAGGCGGCCGAATCCGCGAAGTACGACTCTTCGGCGGTGACCAGGTTCCGCAGGTCCGACTTCATGGCGGCGATGTACGCCTTCGACTTGGTGTTGGCGAACTTCGGGATCGCGATCGCGGCAAGAATACCGATGATCACGACGACGATCAGAAGCTCGATGAGGGTGAAACCGCGACGGGTCGTGCGCATGTTTGGCCTTTTGATTGCGAGTGGACGCGCCGCGCTGGGGGGGAGAGTGCGGGCGTATCTTGAGGGAGGGAACTGCTTCGTCCAGCCTCCAGAATGCAGCAGCGGTGCCAGGCTGTGTCCGCTGTAATACATAGACGCGCATCTCACGTGGTGGTAACGGCTTTGGGACACCCCGATCCCTCGGCCAGACGCCCCTCCCACCGCGATTCTGGCCGTCCTGCTATGCAACAAGTTGCAAACCTTGCAACTGTTGTCGGATCCGTCAGCCGCGGACTGGGGTGATCGTTCCGCCGGGGCTCGGCTGCCGTAGGCATTGGACCGCACGCCGGGCGCCCAGAGCAGGACGCGATTGCGCCCGCTGCGTTTCGCGGCGTACAGCGCCTCATCAGCGCGCGCACGCAATGCGGACCCCGCGTCATTATGAACGATGCGCTCCGCGGCGATGCCGATGCTCATGGTGATCGGCGTGCCCTGCGGCAACGCCAGGCATCCACCGATGCGGAGCCGAGTCATCATGCGCTCCGCGACCGCACCGGCCGCCTCGGCATCTGCGCCAGGCAGCAAGACGGTGAACTCCTCACCACCCATGCGCGCGACGACGCCCTCCTCGCTCACCGTCTCGCTGAGCATGGTGGCGATCTCGTACAGCACTTCGTCGCCGACGAGGTGACCGAACCGATCATTGATATCCTTGAAGTGATCGAGATCGACGGCGAGGAGTGCGACGTCGCCGCTCTTGCGACGTGCGTCGCCGAGGGCGCGCTCCATCTGCATGGCGAACCCGCGCCGATTGAGGCAGCCCGTGGCGGGATCCGCGTTGACGAGCGGCGCGAGCTCGGCGCGCAGGTCGTTGAATGCGGCGCCGACCGCCGTGACGGCATCGGCGTGCGGATCGCCTTCGACGTCGTAGGTGCGGCCGAAGTCGCCGTCACGCGCCTCGTCGAACAGGGCGCGCAGCGCGCCGAGCCTGCGCTCGACCCGATGGTGCAGGAGGAAGCTCACCGCGGCGAGGACCGAATAGCTGGCCAGCGCGGGGAGCGCCGTGGTCGGCTGCACCGACGAGGCCTCCGGAGTGAGCACCATGAGCGCCGCCTGCCAGAACAGCGTGGCGACGAGCACGAGCACTGCCGGCCGCACGCCGAACTGATACAGGGCGATCTGGAGCGGCACCGTCGCGGCGAGCAGCACCCAACCGTGCGCCGCATCGGCGAAGAGCGCGTGCGCCACGGTGAAGATGAGCATCACGTCCGCGATGCCGTGCGCCGACATGAGCGAGAGCTTCACGCGCTGCCGATGCAGCACCCACCACGTCGCGATCCCGACGAACGCGACGTACCCCGTGAGCCCCGCGAGCGCGGCGGCGAGCGATGCGCTCGTGCGGTACGGAGAGAGGAGCAGCACGAGCGCCACCCCGGCAGCGAGCAGGCCGCGGATCCGATTCTGGCGGAGCAGCACCGCCGATGTACTGCGCACGACGGGCGCGAAGCGCGAAACGGTCACGAGAGAACCACGTCGGGGAGGACCGCTGGCGGGCGCCGACTTCGGCGTCAGCCCAGCTGGTGCGTGGCGAGCACTGCATCCGCAGCGGCGACGCCGCGGTACTGCGCCTCTTCGAAGAGGGAGAAGCCGGTGAGATCGGAGTGCGCGAGGTGGATGCCGCGTGGCGCCCACTCCCGAGTGCGTCGGGCGTCCGCACCGAGAAAGCCTACGGTGGGACGCACCATTGCGTGTCCGATCCGAAAGATATCGACATGTGAGACGCATCGCCGAATGTTCGGGTGCGCCACCTCCAACTCCATCATGATTCGTTCCACCCAGTCGGACCAGTTGGATCGAAGCAACACTTGACGTTCGGTCACCGGGTCGCGATTGGCGAGCGCGCAATAGTATGTCCATACCGTTGGCCCCCCCTCGCGCGCTCGAAGTGATTGGTGCGTGGCGACCACGTATCCCAGCCCGGCGTCCGATCGCAGCACGTTGTCCCACGCGGGGGACGCACCACGCTCGTCGGGCCGGCGATCCAGCGTGAGGTTCGCCACGAGCCAGGGCGAATAGACGAATCCGGGCGCCCGCGCTCCCTCGATCACGTACGGCGCGAGGAAGGTGGGCGCCGCGAAGATGACATCTTCGCAGCGATACTCGGCATCACCCGCACGCACACTCCATCCTTTCGTCCCGTCGCGGACGATGCGATGAACGGGTGCTCCGGTGACCGTACGATCGCGCACCCTGGCGGCGAGACGACGCGCGATCCACGCATTGCCTTCCGGCCAGGTGAGCGGCCCCTGCTCCGCCGCCTCGCGCGACGCGTAGTAGTGCACCCCCGCCCAGGCCGACGTGTCGCGCGCGAGCGCGCCGTAGTCGTCGCGCGTGCCGTACTCGGCGTACCAGCGGATCGCGGGCGAGCGCAGCCCATTCGCCGCGAGCCAGTCGGCGAACGACATGCGATCGAGCGGGGAGCCGGCGGGAGCGCCGAGTGCCATCGGGATCGTGAACTCGCCGGAGGCGCGCCGTTCGGCGATCAGGTCGGCGAACCGGCGGAGCTCGTCGCGCCCCGTGCGTGAGTTCATCAGCTCGGCCTCGAGACCCGACTGCCATTCACCCTGCACGAAGAGCCGCTCCTGCGGCGCGAAGCAGAGCGTGCGCTCGTCCCACCCGGCGTCGGTGAGCACGCCCAGCTCCCGAAAGAGCTCGCGGGCGAGCGTGGCTCGCGGACCGGGAACCGGGACGTAGTGCGCTGCCCAGGGATAGCGCGACACGGCATTCTCGCCGCCGCGCGCATTGCCGCCCGTCTCGCGCTCCATCTCGAGCAGGACGAAATCGCGGAAGCCGCGCCGGTCGAGCTGCCACGCCGCACTCAATCCGGCGATCCCGCCGCCGACGATGACGACGGGCACGCGCACCGTGCGCCGCGGCGCCGGCATCGGGGCTCGATCACGCAAACGATGGCCGATCGCGGCGCTCTCGTTGACCCATCCGCCGCTGATGCGCGGCCCGCTCTTCCGGCCAAGTCCGAGCAGCGCCGGCGCACGACCGAGCTTTGCGGCGGCGGCGACTCCGGCGGCAACGAGCGTCACACCGCCCGCGAGCAGGAAGGTACGACGCGACGTATTGCTCCGTGCCCCCTCTTCTCCCTCCGCGCCCTCGTTCTTCACCGGTTGACCCGGTCCCACTCCTGCTCGTAGTAGCGTACGAGCACCTGGGTGTTCAGCCGATTTGCTTCGACCGGCACCGGCTGCATGTCGGCCGAGAACTCGAACATGCGCGGCACTTCGGCGACGGTGAGATAGCGCAGCCCCGAGGGAAGCGTCGTGGGCGGCGTGTAGCGCCCGTCACTGAGCGAGGCGAGCACGAACCCCCACTCGCCGAACGACGGCACGTACAGGTGATACGGGTACGTGTGCAGGCCGGCCTGCTTCATCGTCTCGGCGATGCACCAGTAGCTCTGCCGCGCGAAGAGGGGCGACGTCGCCTGCACGACGACGAGACCCTCGCGCGAGAGATGCCGCGACAGCAAACGATAGAACGCCGTCGTGTACAGCTTGCCCACGCCGTAGTTGTTCGGGTCGGGGAAGTCGACGACGACGAAGTCGAACATGTCGGGATGCTGGTCGAGCCAGACGAACGCGTCGTCGTTGACGACGTGCACCTTCGCGGACTTCAGCGATCCCTGATTCAGCCCGACGAGGGTGGGGTGCGTCGAGAAGAGGCGCGTCATCTCCGGATCGAGATCGACGAGCGTGATCGACTCGACGGCCGGATGCTTCAGCAGCTCCCGCACGGCGAGCCCGTCGCCGCCGCCGAGGACGAGGATGCGCCGCGCGCTCGGCCGGGCCGAAAGGCCGGGATGCACGAGCGCCTCGTGGTAGCGATACTCGTCGCGCGAGCTGAACTGGAGGTGCGAGTTGAGCCAGAGCCGGAGGTCGTCCTTCCACGCGGTGAGCACGATACGCTGGTAGCGCGTGTTGCGCGCGAAGATGACTTCGTCCGAGTAGATGTTGTCTTCAGCGAGGTTGGTGAGCTTGTTGGCGCTCACCATGCCGGCGGAGAGGAACAGCAGCACGGCGACACAGGCCGCGCCGAGCACGCGGCGCGCACCGAGGTGGGACCGGAACAGCCAGACCGACCAGAGGGCGACGGCGGCGTTGATCATCCCGAACAGCAGCGCCGACCGGACGAGGCCGAGCTTCGGTACGAGGAGGATCGGAAAGGCGAGCGACGCGGCGAGCGCGCCGAGGTAGTCGAAGGTGAGGACGTTGGCGACGACGTCCTTGAAGGCGTAGCGGTCTTTGAGAATCCTCATCAACAGCGGAATCTCGAGCCCGACGAAGATACCGAGCACCGTGACCAGCAGGTACAGCACGAGCCGGAACGCGCCCGTGTAGGCGAAGGCGAGAAAGAGGATCGTGGACGAGAATCCGCCGACCAGCCCGACGAGGAGCTCGATCGTGACGAAGCGCGCCACGAGCCCGCGCGAGAGGTAGCGCGACAGCCAGCTCCCCACCCCCATGGCGAAGAGGTAGGTCCCGATCACCGTCGAGAACTGCGTCACGCTGTCGCCGAGCAGGTAGCTCGCCAGCGCGCTCGCGACGAGCTCGTAGATCAGCCCGCACGCGGCGATGAGGAGGACGGAGAGGAAGAGGGGAAGCGCCACTCAGTGCACGGCGGCCGCAATGATGATGGCCAACGCGATGGCCACCGCGCCCATCAGGACGCCCAGCGCCGTGTTCTGGTCCTCGATCAGCTCCTTCCAGAGCGAGCCGGGAGTGAGCTTGTCGAACAGCATGAAGGCGAGGATGAACAGCAGCACGCCGATGAAGGCGAAGACGATGGCTGCGACCGCGTTCTGGACCATCGAGGAATAGACGTCGGTCATCTCACTTGCCTCGCATGTAGTGGCCGGAGCCGAAGAAGGTGCGGTAGTGCGGGCGGTACGCGCCCGGGTTGTCGCGGATCGAGCGTGGGATGTTCTTCACCTCGGTCGGGCGCATCGGCGTCCAGCCGCGCACCTCGGCGACGACGAGGAGCACGATGAGCAGCGCACCGAAAGTGGTATAGACGGGATGCTTCATCGGTCAGTCGTCATCGTCGTCGTCGCCCGAGGGGGCGTAGTCGCTCTCCTTCCAGCGTGCGCTCTCCATTCCCCAGGCACGCAGTGCAACGAAGATGGGCGGGAGCGCGAGCAGGGCCAGGCAGATGAGATAGGGCGTGAGCGTCGGCACGTCGCGGCGGACGACGATGCGATACTCGAGGAAGGGCGTCGGCACCTCCGCTTCCGGAAGGACGCGCAGGAAGTACTGGCCCGGCGGCACACTCGGCAGCACGGCACGATCGCGTCGCGAGCCCTCGCTCCAGTTGCCGTCCGAGTCGCGCCCGTAGTAGTAGCTCACCTCGCGGCCGAACTCGTACGTCGTGCCGGTGGCCTCGTTCACGAGCGCGTACTCGAAGTACGCCCACCCGTTGTCGACCTGCGCTTCGGTGGTGACCTCGAGATTCGAGGTGCGGCCGCTCACCGTGAAGCTCGGCGTCACGAACGCGAGCGAATCGGCGGGCGCGCCGGGGCGGAAGAAGGCAGCGTTCGTGGCGAAGACCGTCTCCCTCGATGCGGTCAGGAGTCGAATCAGAATGAGGCCGACGATGACGGCGACGAAGAGCAGGTAGCGCTTCGCCATCGAGCCGGCCCGTGACACGAATTCGTCGGGCTGGTTGGCGTACACACCGCGCGCATGCGGCACCCTGGTCTTGAGCCCGAAGGCAGACCAGATCTGTGCTGCCGGTGTGTAGGTGCCGAGCGACCAGGTGGTCTCGTCTTCGGTCTTCTCCTTGCTCAACATGCGCGGCGGCGCCACGAAGTCGCTTGCGGTCGCCCTGTCCCCCACGCGTACCTGCCAGGGGAACTCGCCGAGGACGAAGTACGTCTCGGCGGTGGCTGTCTGGAAATGCTTGAACGTCTCGCCGTGCATGGTGACGACGGGTCGTCCGCCGCTCATCGTCTCCTCGGGCGCCGCCTTGAGGACCTGGACGTCGTTCCAGTGGCCGTCGTACTGGGTGAGGTAGCGGAACCCCTTGTACGGGTTGAAGAGGAGGTACTCCTCCCAGTAGTACGTCGTCCCGTCGATCGTCGCGCCGCGCACCTGATAGCCGACGACCTCCCACTTCTCCCCCTTGAGCGTGCCGCGCGTGCCGAGCGGGATCTGCGGCGTGAACTTCTGCCGCGCCGTGAACTCCTGAAGGACGTGAAGGTTCGGATCGCGCGCGTCGAGGATGCTGCCGCAGCTCGCGCAGACGACGGAGAGCGCCTGATCGAGGGTCCGGAGCTCGATCGCGGCACCGCACTGCGGGCAGGTCAGCGAGGCAACGGCCGGCGCGCTCACCAGCCCTCGAAGCGGCGCAGGTTCTTCGGCGCGAGCTGGTCGAGCTCGACGTACGTGCCGACGTACGCGACCGGCGTGTCGTCGGAGTAGTCGATCGTCGCGAAGCGCAGCGTGTCGCCGTGTCCTTCGCTGTCGAGATCGGCGAACAACGACTCGTCGCGGTCCCAGGTCGTGAAGGGGAGCTCGCCCTCGACACCGGCGTAGTGGGCGCGCGTGAGCGACGCGACGCGGAAGCGCGTGTCGTCGATGACGTACCACTGGCCGACGCGAAGATGGGTCGCGGCGGGGAGCAGCCCTGGCTGCTTCGCCAGCGACGAGATGGCGATATCGCCCTGCGCGTCGGAGAGCCAGGCGTCTCCACCGCGCATCGTGCGCAGGTACCACTCGTTCCAGCCGCCGCGGTCGTACCGATACACGATGCGCCCGACGACGACGAATCCATCGTTCTGCCAGCGTCCCTCGGTGCCGAGCTGGATCGGAGAGCTCGTCGGCGGGAGGTCGCTCACTATGCCGACTTTCTCGAGATCCACGTCGCGACGCACGAGCACGGCCTTGCAGTAGGGACAGACCGTCTGCACCGCGCTCGACCAGCGGAACTCGATCGTGGCGCCGCAGTTGGGGCAGGCAGCGGTTCGCGCGGTCACGTCAACGGGCTCGCCACCGGCGGAGGTGCAGATCCCTCGACTCCGCGCTACGCGCTGCGCTCGGGATGACAGCGTCTTTCATCGCGAGGCGAGCGCCTGGCGAGCGTACGCGCGCTCGAGGTGCCGCACGGTCACGCGCTCGGCGCCGAGCAGCTCGGCCAGCCGTTCGGCGAAGGGCCACGCCGCGCGCGGCGTGCAGCAGAACAGGTTGAGACAGAGCGAGCCGTGCTCGGGGAAGGTGTGCACGGTGAGATGCGACTCGGCGAGCAGGAGCATCCCCGTGATGCCGCCGGGGGGCGGGAAGACGTGCCACTGTCCCGCGCCGACGGGACGCAGCGCGAGCTCGTGCACCATCCGGTCGACCAGCGAGGCGAGGACCGCGCGATCAGCGAGGCGTTCGGCTGCGATGCCGAACGCCTCGACGATCCATTCGTCACCGCGGGCGACATCGCCGAGCGTGGTCACCCCTGCGCGGCGCCGCACTCGGAGCAGAACTTCGCGGCACGCGGGATCGACTTGCCGCAGTTGGTGCAGAACTTCGTGCCTTCGGCGGCTGGAGCGCTGTGGTCGGGGAGCTGGGTTGGCGTGGCGGGCGACGACTTCTGCGCTGCGTCGCCCCCGGAGGCGACCTGGTTCAACGCGTCCGTCATCGCCCGCCCCATCGCCATCCCTGCCCCGAGCCCGGCGCCGAGCCCTGCACCACCACCTTCGTTCGCCGCGGCGATCGGGATCGCCTGCGCGGCCTGGTACTGCGTGTAGTCACGCAGGTTGCCGGCCATATTCATGCCGATGCGCTCGTCGAGCTTCTTCTGGAGCTCCTCGGGGAGCGAGAGACTCTCGACGACGAACGAGTCGAGCGCGAGCCCGAGGTCGGCGAACACCGGCGTGATCTGCGTCGAGATCGCCGCGCCGAGCTCCATGAGATTCCCCGCCATGTCGAGGAAGGGAATCTTCGACTCGGCGAAGGCGTCGGAGACCTGCCCGACGATCGTGTTGCGCAGATGGCCTTCGAGATCGGCGACGGTGTACGTCTCCCGCGTGCCGCTGATCTTCTGGTGAAAGCGCGTCGGATCGGCGACGTGGAAGCTGTAGAGCCCGAAGCCGCGCAGCCGCACCATGCCGAAATCCTTGTCGCGGATCGTGATCGGCTGCTGGGTGCCCCAGCGCTGGTCCGTCTGGGTGCGCGTGGAGAAGAAGTAGACGTCGCTCTTGAAGGGCGACTCGAATCCGGTGTACCAGTGCTTGAGGTTCGTGAGCAGCGGCAGCGTCTGCGTCTCGAGCGTGTACAGCCCGGGCCCGAACTGGTCGGCGATCTTCCCTTCGTTGACGAAGAGCGCCATCTGCGACTCGCGCACGGTGAGGCGCGCGCCGTACTGGATCTCCATGTCGCGCATCGGATAGCGATGCGCGAGCACGCCGTCGCCCTCTTCCGTCCACTGGATGACGTCTATGAGCTGCTTGCGCAGAAAGTCGCCGAGCGACATGAGGTCTCCTCGTGAAGTTGCGGGGATGATGATACGACGTAGACACTACGTCGGCAATCACGCAGGAGTTGCGGCGCGCGCCGTTGTCGCGCGCGGTGAACGGTGATCAGTGAACGGTTTACGGCCGGCCTCGGTCAGCCCCTGCGTCCCGAGATCGGCTGATCACCGTTCACCGTTCACTGTTCACTGTTCACCGTCAACAGGCCGCCCTCACGCATGATCTCCTCGAATAGATCGAACAGCTCGGGATCGAACGCGCTCCCGCGGTCTCGGCGCATCACCTCCATCGCCTGCTCGTGCGTGAAGCGTTCCTTGTAGCTGCGCTT
>JAEKKK010000053.1:33743-38477 GCA_019510405.1 Gemmatimonadota bacterium
GGGATCGCCGCGCCGGCGAGGCCGTCGGGATACCCCTTGCCGTCCCAGCGCTCGTGATGGCTCTGGACGATCGGGCAGACGTCCCACGGAAACTCGATGTCGGCGAGCAGCTCGACGCCCGCCGAGGGATGCCGGCGCACGAGCGCCCATTCCTCGTCGGTCAGCTTTCCCGGCTTGTTGAGCACATCGGCGGGGACGAGCAACTTGCCGACGTCGTGGAGCAGCGCACCGATGCGGAACCAGAAGCGCGACGTCGCGTCGCCGTCGGAGGCGCGCGCCCAGAGCGCACAGGCGAGGTCGGCGACGCGCACGCAGTGGCCCTGCGTGTAGATGTCCTTCGATTCGATCGACTCACCCCAGCGGCGGACGACTTCGAGGAAGTCGCCCTCGAGCATCGTCGTGCGGCGGTCCACGTCGGCCAGCTCGCGCCGCGCGCGGAGCTGCGAGAACAGCCGATGCGCCTGGTTCAGGCGCTGGAGCGTCTGTCGATTGCGTCCCTGACTGCGATAGAGCGCGGCCAGCTCGCGAGCCGTCTCGCCCTGGAGGATCAGATCACTCCGCTGCAGCGCGATCTCCTCGGCGCGGAGGAAGTGCGATTCGGCTTCGGCCAGCTCACTGAATGCGCAGGCGATGAGCCCGTCCACATGCGCCGCTTCGCCGTCGGCGTGCGTGGTGCCCGTTCGCGCCGCGACCTCCCGCGCGCGCTGAGCGCAGGTGCGCGCGTCGGCATGGCGCTCCTGGCGGAGGCGCAGCTTGGCGGTCTCCAGCTGGACGGTGATCAGCATCCCCATCTCGCCGATCATCTCGGCCAGCTCGCGCGCTTCGGCGAAGCGCCGATCGGCGTCCTCGTGACGACGCTGGTGCATGTGCAGCAGCCCCAGATTGACCAGCGCGGCGATCGTCTGATCGGCGAGGCCGGCGAGGCGGGCGGACGCGAGGCCGGTCTCGAAGTAGCGCCGCGCTTCCGCGTCGTCGCCGCGCACGTTCGCGATGACGCCGAGGTTGGAGGCCGTCATGGCGGCGAGGGCGGACTCGCCGGCGGCGTGCGCGCTGGCGTGCGCGCGGTGGTAGAGCCGCTCCGCCGCGTCGAGATTGCTCTGCTTCCATTCCACGATCGCGAGCTGGTTCTCGGCGTAGCCGCGCCCCGCCTCGTCGGAAATCGTTTCGGAGATCGCGAGCGCCGCCATGGCGCAGTCGCGCGCGGCGTCGAAGTCGGATTCCTGGATGAACGTGCGCGCGATCAGGCGGACGAGCCGCGCCGCCTCCTTCGGCGTCGTCGCGCGACCGTCACGCAGCGCGGCTTCGTACAGGGTGCGCGCCTCGAGGTTGTTCCCTTCCCGCTCGAGCGCCTGTCCGATCCGGACCGCGCCGAGCATCGGCGTCTCGCCCGAGTGGGCGAGACGGTCGTACGGAATGGCGACCGCGGCGTAGGGAGGAGACGGCATCGATCGAGCAGAGGGTCGTCCGGCTCGGGGCCGGTACCGTACTTATGAGACGAACGAGAGCGGGAAGCGCGTCAAACCCGACGCCGCCCGCTCTCGCTGCCCCGACCCAGGGGAAATTGCAAATCCCTCGACGCTATCAGGTACCGATCCTTCGACTCGCTTTGCTCGCTCAGGATCTGCGCTCGCTCGGGATGACGGCGTCTAGCGTCGCCCGCAGGTCACGATGTAGCCCGAGAAGTGCGGGATGGGCGCCGTGAACGTCCCCGTCAGAAGATCGACCGCCCCACCCAGCAGCTCGCTCACCAGCCCGCCCGTCCCCGTCAGCAGATTGGGGTCGGAGTAGTAGCCGAGCTGGAGCAGCGGCGCGGTGAGCAGCGACGCGTTGGTGCCCTTGAGCTGCTGCTGGAAGACGAGCGGCTTGGCGAAGGTGATCCCGTGCGGGGCGAAGTCGTAGGCGACGAGCGAGCCGGCGCGCGCCGTCATCGTGATCGTCGTCGGCTGGGCCAGCGCGCCGCGCGGCACGATGACGGTCACCCCTGCCTGCGGGATCGACAGCGTGCCGCCTTCGCTCCCGATGGACTTGGCGACCGTGATCGGCGCGGCGAGTGGCGTGGTGCGCTGCAGCCCGTCCACGGTGAGCAGCGAGGTGATCGCGGTCAGAAGCGACGCAGACGGCGCACCGGGAGCGGAAACGTTGGAGCGCGGAACGGCGGTCGGTTGATCGGTGCCGCAGCTCACGAGCGCGAGCGCTCCGACGGCGAGCGCGGCGAGGCGGCGAAGAGTGGGCGTCATGGGAGGGGACGGGGAGGCGTGGGGCTACTCGTAGCTCCCCGGTACAAGGCACCGACGATGCCGCGCCGAGCGGCAGGATCTGCCCAGTCAACGTGCCCGATGCGCGGTCCAGTGCCGCATGTCGCGACGAGTCATCCTGTCCGCGCATTCCGGTCAACCAGTCCGGACTCCATGTACCAACGCGGTGCGCGCGCACGTTGCAGAACGCGCGACTTCCTCGCATTCTGCAACGCCGGCAAGACCGGTTTCTCCTTGCGCGCCCACGGAGCGTCATGCGTCGCCATTTCTCCCCATCCTCCTCTCTTCTCACGGTCGGCGCGTTCCTCGCGCTCGCCCTGCTCGGCGTCGTCGACGCCGATGCGCAGCCGGCGCGTCTCGACCGCGCCGATCTGCCGCCGAACATCGTCGCGCTCACCGACCTGCGCGGCTTCCGTCCAACGAGCGCCAACTGGCGTGTCGCGGGCGACGCGTCGGCCGATCGCGCGAAGCCGCTCGCGCTCGTCGCGGAGCCGGGCACCGGCGTGCTCGTGAACGTGCCGACCGATGCAGCGAAAGGGCACCTGCTCACGACCTGGGAGCATGGCGATCTCGATCTCTCGCTGGACGTCATGCTGCCGAAGACGTCGAACTCCGGCATATACCTCATGGGGCGCTACGAGGTGCAGCTGTTCGACAGCTGGGGCGTGAAGACGCCGACCTTCGCCGACATGGGTGGGATCTACCAGCGGTGGGACGAGTCGCGCGGCGCGGGCCGCGAGGGATACGAAGGCACACCGCCCGCGCTGAACGCGAGCCGAGCGCCGGGACTGTGGCAGCATCTCGAGATCTCGTTCCGCGCCCCGCGGTTCGAGGGAAAGAAGAAAGTCGCGAATGCGAAGTTCCTGCGCGTCGTGCTCAACGGCGTCACCGTGCAGGAGAACGTCGAGGTCACCGGGCCGACGCGCGCCGCGATGTTCACCGACGAGCGCGCGACTGGTCCATTGGTGATCCAGGGGGATCATGGGCCCGTGGCCGTGCGCGACATCGAGTACAAGTCGTACACCGGCGCGGCGAAGCTGTCCGATCTGACGTACAAGGCGTGGAGCGGCGAGGGGATCGACACGACGTGGATGACGACGCGCGCGCCGACGCGCGAGGGGAGCGTCATGACGCTGTCGACGGCGCCGGCGCAGGCGACGAACCGCTTCGCGATGGCGTACGCCGGCACGCTCACCGTGCCGGCCACGGGCAGGTATCGCTTCACGCTCAACATCGATTGGGTGGGCACCGAGGCGGCGATGCAGGGGCCGGCCGTCGCGCGCGCCGATCTCAGCATCGACGGCAAGCCGGTGATCGTGAACCGCGGCGCTGGGCAGGGGATGCAGACCGACGTCGACCTGACCGGCGGCAAGCACGCCTTCGCGTTGACGTTCTTCAAGAACCGCCAGTACGGCGACCAGCGCGACGTGAAGCTCTTCATCGAAGGGCCGGGGCTCGAGCGGCAGCCGTTGCACGACGAGAGCCTGCTGGCGGCGTTCGGGCGGCCGGTCAACCCGATCATGGTGCAGCCGGCGCTGGAGCCCGTCGTGCTGCGCAGCTTCGAGTGGCACCGCGGGCAGAAGCGCGCGTACGTCGCCTCGGTCGCCGATCCGATGGGCGTGCACTACAGCTACGACCTGTCGCGCGGCGCGCCGTTCTACGTCTGGCGCGGCCCCTTCCTCGAGACGACCCAGATGTGGGATGACCGCGGCGAGGACCAGAGCTCGCGTCCGGCGGGGAGTGTGGTCGATCTCGCCGGTGCGCCGTCGGTGGCGTATCTGTCCGACGCGAACGCCGCGTGGCCCGACTCGGTAATCGACGAGAAGGAGTTCCGCCGCAACGGCTACGTGCTGGACAAGTCGGGGCATCCGACATTTCTGTCGACCGTGCACGGCGTCGCCGTCGAGGATGCGCTGCGTCCCGACGCGGACGGCGTGACGCTGCACCGCACCGTGCATCTGCGCGCGCCGGCGTCGGTGGGCGTGGATGGATTGTACGTCCAGCTCGCGCAGGGGAAGCACGTCGCGCGTCAGGCGGACGGCTCGTATGCCGTCGACGACAAGAGCTACATGGTGACCTTGCCCAGTGGCGCGGCGCAGCCCGTCGTGCGGCAGCAGAGCGGCCGCGAGGAGCTGTTGATCCCCGTGCGTTTCGATCGTGGCGAGTCCACGGTCGCCTACTCCATCATCTGGTAGTCGCGCCATGAGACATCTCACTTCGGGGTCAGAGTCGATGGGGTCAGAGTCAGTGGGGTCAGAGTCGGCCCGTTTCGCTCCCGTGGTACGCCACGCCGCGCATGTGGCCGTACTCCTCGCCACACTCGGCGGCATCGGCAACGCGCAGCGCGCCGACAACCCGCAGGCGGCGCGCGAGTCCGAGTACTATCGAATGTCGACGCTGCCGGTACCGGAAGGAGTGGTGCTCGAGGTGGGCGGGCTGGAGACGATGCCCGACGGTCGGCTCGCCGTCGCGACGCGGC
>JAEKKK010000285.1 GCA_019510405.1 Gemmatimonadota bacterium
TGCTGCTCAACGCGATCCAGGCTTCGCCGCACGGGGCAGAAGTCGAAGTCGAAGTCGGGCTCGCGCTCCCCGAGCATCTCGTCGGGACGCAGTTCGAGTATGGCGCGGCCACGCTGAGCGTCAGTGACTCGGGGCATGGCATCCCCGTCGAGATCCGCGACCGGCTGTTCGACCCCTTCTTCACCACGAAGCCCGGGGGCACTGGTCTCGGGCTCGCCGTCGTCCATCGTGCCATCGAGGCCCATCGCGGCCTCGTGTTCCTCGACAGTGGTGCGAGCGGCACGCGTTTCACCGTCGTGCTTCCCCGCGCCGAGCCGTCGCGCCGCCCAGCATCCACTCCCTCTTCCTCCCTCGCGGTACTCACGTGATCGCCAACCGCACGCCGACCGTGCTCGTCGTCGACGACGAGCAGAGCATCCTCGAGTCGCTCGGCATTCTGCTGCGCAACGCCGGCTTCGACACGCACACCGCCTACGGCGGCCGGGCCGGCCTCGCGCAGATCGCCGAGCTGCATCCAGACATCGTCCTCTCCGACGTGCGGATGCCGGACGTCGGCGGCGTCGAGATCCTCGCCGCGGCGCGCCAGCAGAATCCGGACACGCCCGTCATCCTCATGACGGCGCAGGCGACGCTGCAGTCGGCGATGCAGGCGGTGAACGAGGGCGCCTTCTACTACATCCAGAAGCCGTTCCGCAACGACGAGCTGCTGGCGATCCTCAAGCGCGCCGGCGAGCACCGCGAGCTGCGCGTCGAGAATCGCTCGCTGCGCCAGGAGATCAAGCGTCACGAGCTCGCCACGGCGAGCCGGCCGGTGGGCATCAGCAAGAGCTGGCTCGACGTGCTGCGCCTGGCCGAGACCGTGGCGCCGACCGATTCCACGGTGCTGATCCAGGGCGAATCGGGCACCGGTAAGGAAGTGATCGCGCGCTACATCCACGAACTCTCGAGCCGCGGCGACAAGTCGTTCGCGTCGATCAACTGCGGTGCGCTCCCCGAAAGCCTGCTCGAGAGCGAGCTGTTCGGACACGTGAAGGGGTCGTTCACCGGTGCGATCAAGGACAAGGTCGGTCTCTTCGCCGCGGCGTCGAAGGGAACATTCTTCCTCGACGAGATCGGCGAGACGACGCCGGCCACGCAGGTGAAGCTCCTGCGCGTGCTCCAGCATCGCGAAGTGATCCCCGTCGGTGCGACGGACCCGATGCCGATCGACGTCCGGCTCCTCGCGGCGACGAACCGCGACCTCGACGACGAGATGCGCCGCGGCGGCTTCCGCAGCGATCTGTATTACCGGCTGAACGTCATCTCCCTGCACCTGCCGCCGCTGCGCCAGCGCGCGGACGACATCCCGCTTCTCGCGGAATACTTTCTCGCGCGCATCGCCGAGCTTCGCCAGGAGGCGACGAAGACGCTCTCGGACGAGACGCTCGACGTGCTGCTGAATTACGGGTGGCCTGGGAATGTCCGCGAGCTGGAGAACGCGCTCGAGCGTGCGGTGATCCTCACCTCGCGTGACGAGATCCCGCCGTCGGCGCTGCCGGAGCGAGTGACCGAGCGGGTGAGCGAGCCGCTCGTTGCCGATCGCACGCCGTCCAATCCCACGCTCGACGCGGTGGAGCGGGCGTACATCATGTGGGTGCTGCAGAGTGAGGGCGGCAACAAGAGCCGTGCGGCGGAGGTGCTCGGGATCGATCCGTCGACCCTCTACCGCAAGCTCTCCCGATACGGCGTCGAGGCGTGACGCTGGCGGTGCCGCTCGTGGTGGATGAGCGGGACGGGAGGCCGGACGCGACGGCGGGGCCGGCACGCCGGACCGCCTGGTGGCCGCTCGCGCTCGTCGCCGTCGCGGGGCTCGCGCTCGCGACGGGGCTGGCGATCGTCGACGAGCTCCCCGTCGGCGTCGTCGCCGACGACGCGTTCTACGTGATCCTCGCGCGCTCCATCGCGACGGGGCAGGGGTACCATGCGCTCAACCTGCCGGGCCACCCCGCGGGCACGCACTTCCCACCGGGTTACCCGGCGCTGCTCGCGCTGCTCTCGTTCGTCGCCCCGCCGTTCCCCGCGAGCGTCGCGGTCTTCAAGGCGCTCAACGCCGTATTCCTCGCCGCGGCCGCGGCGCTCGTGGCGCGCCTTCTCCGGCGGCGGCTCGACATGGGAGCCGGCTGGGCGACCGCCGTGGGCTTGGTGACGGCGGTGAGCGTCCCGCTGCTGATCCTGAGCAACCTCGTGTTGTCGGAGCTGTGCTTCATCGCCTTCGTGCTCGCGCTGCTCGTCGCGCTCGAGCGGCTGGTGGAGGAACCCGCTCCGATGCGCAGCGCCATCCTGCTCGGCGTGGCCATCGGCGCATGTGCGCTCGTGCGCACCCACGGAGTGGTGCTCGTGCCGGCGGCCGCGTTCGTGCTCCTCGCGCGGCGCCGTTGGCGCGATGCGCTGCTGCTGACCGCGGCGGCGATCGTGACGCTCCTCCCCTGGCAGCTGTGGACGGCGCGGCATGGCGGTCAGCTTCCCGCGCCGCTGCTCGGCATGTACGACTCCTACGCGGCGTGGTGGCTGCGCGGGCTGCGCGAGATGGGCCCGTCGATGATCGGCCAGACGCTGCGCAAGACGACGACGGAGACGAGCGTGATGCTCTCCGTCCTCTTCTCGCCGGTGCGCACCGATGCGGGGCGGTCGGCGACGCTCGCCGCGTTGGCCGCGCTGGCGCTCGCCGGTGCGATCGCGATGCGGCGACGGATGCCGGTCACGCTCCTCTTTCTCGCCGGCTACATGTTCATCGTCCTGATCTGGCCATTCCAGACGGCGCGATTCGTGTGGGCGGTATGGCCGCTGCTCCTCGCCATCGTCGCGGCCGGCGGGTGGGCGGCGGTCGTGCAGCGCGGCTGGCGGATCCCCGTTCGCGTCGCCCTGGCGGCGGCGCTGGTGTGGGTCGCCATCGGCTATGGCGCATACGAGTTGCGTGGATTCCGCGGTGCGTGGTGGTCGAGCCTCGGCCGCGCCAACGCGCCGCGGCTCGCGACGACCGTCCGATGGGTCGCCGATCACACGGCGCCCGACGAGCTCGTCGCTAGCGAATACGAAGGCGCAGTCTGGTTGTACACCGGACGCCAGGCATTGCCGATCATCCCGCTGACACCGGCGCAGTACCTTCGCGATTATTCAGCACAGGAGAATGCACGGGAGGGGCTGGAGCCACTCCTGGCCGCGTATCCCGTCCGTACAGTGGTCGTCGGAACCGGCAGCGCCTACGACGCCGCGGCGTTCCTTGCTTCCGAACGACCGAACCGCCTACAGCTCCGCGAACGCTTCGCGGGAGGCGCCGCCTTCACCGTCACGACGCGATGACCTCGGCTGCACCCACGACCCACCCGTTCACGCTCGCCGCCAAACCCCGCGAGCTCACGCCACTCGATCCGGCGACCGTTCGACTCTCCGTGCTCATCCCGGTCTACAACGAGCTCAATACGATCGAGACGATCCTCGATCGTGTGCACGGGACCCCGATGCTGAAGCAGATCATCTGCGTGGATGACCGCTCGACCGACGGCACGCGCGAGCGGCTCGTCGAGCTGCATGCCGCCGGATTCATCGACCTGCTGATTCTGCAGGAGCAGAATGGCGGGAAGGGGAAGGCGATCCGCACCGCGCTCGCCGCCAGCACGGGAGACGTCGTCATCGTGCAGGACGCCGACCTCGAGTACGACCCGCAGGACTGGCCGGCACTGCTCGAGCCCATCGTCGACGGCAAGGCGGACGCGTGCTTCGGCTCGCGCTTCCTCGGCGGGCCGCATCGCGTGCTCTACTACTGGCACTCGGTGGGGAACACGCTGCTGACGCTGTTCAGCAACATGCTCACGAACCTGAACCTCACCGACATGGAGACGTGCTACAAGGCGGTGCGCGGCGATCTCGCGCGCTCGCTGTCGCTGACGTCGGACCGGTTCGGATTCGAGCCGGAGATCACGGCGCAGCTCGCGAAGCGCGACGCACGGATCTACGAGGTGCCCATCTCCTATGCCGGTCGGACGTATGCGGAAGGGAAGAAGATCAACTGGAAGGACGGCGTCGCCGCCTTCTGGCACATTCTGAAGTTCAACCTGCTGGTATGACGGACCAGACTCGCCGCTGGCTGCTCCCCGCGAGCGTCGCGATCCTCGCGCTCGCGGCATGCATCACGAGCATCGGACACGATTTCACGTACGACGACCGGTACGTGATCATGATGAACGAGCGCGTGCACTCGCTGCGCCACTTCTGGCGGTACTTCGCGCAGAGCTACTGGCCGCCGAAGTACGGGGGCGACGGCTACCGGCCGATGCTCATCCTGACGTTCGCCGCGGAGTGGGTGATCGGGCATGGCGCGGCGTGGGTGTTCCACCTCACCAACATCCTGCTCACGGTGGCCACCGCGCTCGCCGTGTACTGGATGGCACTGGCACTGTTGCCCGAGATCGGGGCATGGCTCGCGGCAGCGCTGTTCGCCGTGCACCCGGTGCACGTGGAAGTCACGGGCAACATGGTGGGGCAGGCGGAGCTGCTCGTCGCGCTCAGTCTCGTCGTCGCGATGGGGTGGTACCTGCGGCGCCGGCACGCGGGGGAGATCCGGACGCGAGACGTCGCGCTGCTCTCGCTGCTCTACGCGATCGCCCTGTTCAGCAAGGAGCACGCGGCGGTGTTCGCCGGGCTGCTGCTCGTGGCCGAGTGGACCGTGGTGCGCGACGAGCGTCCGTGGCGCGCGCGGATCGTCGCGGTGCGGCCGCTCGCGCTCGCGCTCGTCGCCGTGTCTCTCCTGTACTATCTGGGGCGGTCGCAGGTGCAGGCGGATCTCGTGGGCTTCGCGCCGTATGCCGCCTTCCGCTTCCTCAACATGGGCGAGGCGGCGCGCGTCGGCACGATGCTCCACGAGTTCCCGCGGATCGCGCAGCTGATGCTCTTCCCACGGTGATGCTCGCCATCATGCTGCGCCGGCGCGCACCGGTGGCCAGCTTCGGACTGCTCTGGTTCATCGTCGCGTACTCACCGGTGAGCAACGTGCTCGTGCCGACGGGGATCGTCACGGCGGAGCGGACGTTGTTCATGCCGAGCGTCGGTATCGTGCTCGCCGGTGCGGTGGCCGCGCTGTGGGTGTTCGAGACGACCGCGCGTCGCGGCCGCGCCGCGCTGGTCGCGACCTGCGGACTGCTGCTCGCGCTCGGCGTCGGGAAGAGCGTGCTGCGGCAGCGCGCCTGGGCCAACAACGACGTGCTGTTCGACACGACCGTGCGCGACGTCCCGACGAGCTATCGCGCCCATCTGCTGCGCGGCCGGAACCTGGCGCTCAAGCAGCGGCTGCGAGAGTCCGAGGCCGAGCTGCGCACCGCGATCCGGCTCTTCCCCTACGACGCGGGCGCCACCGTGGACGTCGCCGAGGCGTACCGCCGCGCCGGCCTGTGCGAGCCTGCGCTCCCGCTGTACGAGTGGAGCTTCGCGATCGACTCCACGCTCCCCGATGGCCGAATGGGATACGTGCACTGCCTATCCGTCGCCGGCCGCTGGAAGGACACACGGAAGCAGGCTTTCGAGGGAATGCGGTATGGCTTCACGCGGGAGGGCAAGTGGTTCCGCTTCGCGATCTGGGTCGCGGACTCTGCGCTCGGCCGTCCCCCGCGCCCGCGGCCACAGCAGCCGCTCTGAGGCAGAGGGGCAAGATTGAAAATCCCTCCGTACCTATCGGTCCGCCGCGCGCGGCGCGGTATGGCAAAGTGCTAGGGACCGTGCAGAATCCTGCAGGAAAGGGATGCGAGGGCGACAAGCGATTACTTTGTAAGTGCAAGAGCTACACAGAGTTCTGTGAAATACACCTGGTGGTCCACACGTTGCCATAGTGCTGGTCGGCTGCACTGACTAACGCCACCCCGCCCGACGGCCCGCGATGCCGCGCCGTCACCCTCATCCCCTCCGGAGAGAGCTTCATAATGAAGAACATGCGCAAGGGTTTTACCCTCATCGAGCTTCTGATCGTCGTCGTGATCATCGGTATTCTTGCCGCGATCGCGATCCCGAAGTTCGCCAACACGAAGTCGAAGGCGTACATCGCCGCCATGAAGTCGGACCTGCGGAACCTGGTCACCGCCGAAGAGTCGTACTTCGCGGATTCGGCCCAGTACGCGACGGACACCACGAAGGGCATGAAGTTCAAGCCGTCGTCGGGCGTCGGGATGCCGAAGATCGCGGTCTACGCCGGTGCCTGGCTGGCGACGAACACGCACAGCCAGCTGACGAGCTTCTCGTGCGGTATCGGCGTCAACACGACGAACCCGCTCGTCACGGGCGCGGGCGACGGCGAGCCGACCTGTAAGTAAGCACCTTGCAGTACCTCCAAGGGTGGAGGGGACGAGCGGCGCATCGGAGATGATCCGGTGCGCCGCTCGTCCGTTCTGCCACTGCTCCGACCTGACACTCGGTCGTCCTTTCCACGCGTAGCGACGGTCGCCACCTTTCGCGGGGAGCGTTGCACCCACCCGCCGCCTCGCTATGCCATCCTCCATGACCGAGCAGACACCGGCGCTCGACCGGTTCCGCAACAGCCTGTTCATCGACTACGAGAAGTGGCACGACGGCGTCGGCTACGACCTCGACGCGCTGCGCGAGTTGACGCCTGCCGAGCGGAGCACCGCCGAGTCGCGGCTCGACGCGACGCACGACTGGCGCGACGTCGAAGCGCTCGCCGTCCTCGCGCAGCTCGGCAGTCCGACCGCCGAGCCGTCGCTGCGAAACGCGCTCCGCTCGGGCTCACACGAGATCCGGCTCGCCGTCCTGCGCCACGCACCGCATCTCGCGGACGACGACACCCGCTCGGCGGCGCTGGTGCAGGCGCTCGAGACGGCGACGCCGTTCGACGGGTTCACGGCGACGCTCGAGCAGGTGGAGAAATTCCATCCTCCCGCGATCGTCGACGCGCTCTGGCGCGGGCTCACGACTCGGCAGGGCGACGTCGCGGCCCACTACGCAGCGATGCTCGCTTTCATATATGGAAAGGCCGACTCGACGTTCGACTGGTCGATGCGCCCGCTCTTCCTGAAGTTCAACACGGAGAAGACCGCCGAGCGCAACGCCGCCATCGCCGAGCTCCGCACGCGTATCGGAGCCAAGGAGTAGCGCTCGCTCGGATCCCCGCGGCTCAGTCCAGATCGACGTGGATCCTGGTGACGGCGGCCGGCTCGGTGTCCCACATGCGGAGTGCGGACGCTGCATCGCTCATCGAGACGACGCGCGTCACCGCGTCAGTGACGGGGAAGTGGCGCGCGAGCAGGAGATCCATCACCGCACGGAAGTCCTCCGCCGTCGCGTTGCGGGCGCCGAGGATGTCGAGCTCCTTCCGTACGAACTGCGTCGTGTCGAAGCTCACCGGCGCCTTCGCGTAGCCGATGTAGACGACGCGTCCCGCGGTGGCCACCTCGGTCGCCGCGGCGACGAAAGTCTCCGGCAGGCCGACCGCCTCGATCACGACGTCGGGGCCGTTGCCATCGGTGAGCTCCTGCAGGCGATCGTGCAGCGGCGTCGCCTGCGAGTTCACCACCTCGCTCGCGCCGGCGCGCCGCGCGGTGGCGAGCTTGCGGTCGTCCACATCCACGGCGATCACCGTCGCCCCGGTGCGCGCCGCGCCGGCGACGGCACCGAGCCCCACGGCGCCCGTGCCGATCACGGCGACGACGTCACCTGCCGCGACACGGCCGCGCGCCACGGCGTGAAAGCCCACGGCGAGCGGCTCGACGAGGGCGAGCTCGCGTCGGCCGAGGCCCTCCGCGCGCAGCACCGCCTGCCAGGGCACGACGATGCACTCCGTGAGCGCGCCGTCGCGCTGCACGCCGAGCGTCTGGTTGTTGCGGCAGGTGTTGATGCGCCCGCGGCGACAGGCGGAGCAGCGTCCGCAGGCCGTGTACGGCACGACGGTGACCTCGTCTCCGACGGCGAGCGGAGCCGGCACGTCGAGCCCCACCGCTTCCACGATGCCGGCGATCTCGTGTCCGGGCACGCGCGGGTACGACACGAGCGGATTGAGCCCGCGGAAGGTGTTGAGGTCCGAGCCGCAGAAGCCGACCGTGCGTACGCGAATCAGCACGGCGCCGTCGACGAGCGTCGGCACGCCGCGCGTGTCGAGCGAGACCTCGCCCGGCCGGTCGATCACGACGGCGCGCATCAGGAGCGCCTCATGCTCTCGTGATCCCCGACCCGGAGATCTCGAGCGTGTACACCCACTCGGTCTGCTTCTTCTCGGGGAAGGAGACGACCAGTCCGTCGGCGGTGCGCGTGAACTGGAGGTTCGCCGAGCCGGCGGATCCGCCCCACGGCGCCCCCATGGTGAACAGCGTGACGCGTTCCACCTGCCCGGGCGCATGCGGTGATCCACTGGCAAGCGACTTGATCGTCACCTTGCCGTTCTCCGGCCAGGCGAGCACGAACGCGTACACCTTCCCCGCCTTCTGGACGAAGCGGATGTCCTGCGCCGTGTACGGCTTGTTCTTTCCTTCGTTGAAGCCTTCTGCATTCAGTTTCGGCTGTGCTTCCGTCGACGGCCCTTCGCCGTACACGGCCCAGGGCCGACTCGCGTAGATGGCCTGGCTGTTGGCTTTCATCCAGCGCGTGAAGTCGGCGAGGAAGGAGATCTCGTCGTCGTCCGGCGCTCCCGAACCGGGGAGCGGTACGTTGAGCATCAGGTTGCCGTTCTTGCTCACGATGTCGACGAGCATCTGCGCGACGGTCTGCGCCGACTTGTAGCCGTGCCGCGCGAGCACCGGCCGCGAGTAGTGCCACTCGCCGATGCAGGTGTCGGTCTGGAAGGGCAGCGGCTGCACGTCGTTCGCCACGCCGCGCTCGATGTCCCACACCATGCACTTCCGCTGCTGCTCGTCGAGCACCTTCCCCGTCAGCACCGCCTCCAGCTTGCCGCCGTGCCGCTGGATGCTGCTGTTGTAGAAGTGCGCGGCGATCCTGAGGCCGACGTCGCTCACGGGGTCGAGCGGCAACCGGTGATCGTCGAAGTAGACCATGTCGGGCTGGTAGCGATCGAGCAGATCGAGCGTGCGCGCCATGAAGCGGTCGCAGTACGCGCGATCGGGAATGCTGCTCCCCTTGCTCGCGTCCCAGTCCCACTCGAGCTGCTTGCCCGGCGTGTGGCGCTGCTCGTAGAGATCCTGCGGATCGAGCCCGTCCCACCACTGCCCCTTGCCCTGGGCGCGGGTGAGCCTGCCGTCGTACGACACGCCAGCATACGGTCCCTCCTTGTCCGCACCCTGCGCCACCTCGTACCAGCTCCACGCGCGCGACGCATGCACGGACACGCCGAACTTCATCCCGGCCCGGCGCGTGGCTCGTTCCCATCCCCCGATCAGATCTTTCTTCGGGCCGAGGCGGACGGAGTTCCACGGCTGATGCTTCGAGTCCCAGTTGTCGAAGTTGTCGTGGTGGTTGGCGAGGGCCATGAAGTACTGTGCGCCGGCCTGCTTGTAGAGCGCGACGAGCTCGTCGGGCCGCCACTCCTCCGCTTTCCACTGATGGATGATTTCCTTGAACCCCGCGCGCGACGGATGGCCGTAGCGTGCGATGTGCTCGATGTAGTCGCGATTCCCTTCCTGGTACATCTGCCGAGCGTACCAGTCGCCCTGCTCGGGAACGCACTGCGGGCCCCAGTGGGCCCACATGCCGAACTTCGCGTCGCGGAACCAGTCGGGGGTCTGGTACTGGGCGAGGGATTCCCAGGTCGGCTGGAACTCCAGCGCCCGCGCGGGAAGCCGCAGGCCGCCGAACGACTTCGGCAGCCAGAGTCCGGCGGCGGCGAGTGCGCTGGTGCCGAGGAATTCGCGACGAGTAGGGGACATGCGGCTCCTGAGCGTGAGGGTGCGACCTAACATGCTACCATGCGGCTGGTGGCGCGGCGCGTCAAGGCGAAACGTGCCGCGCGCTCACGGCGTCCATGGTTGCACCCCGCCGGGGCCGACGCGATCATCCAGTGAGGCGCGTCGACCGGCGTGCCCGAGGCAGTCGTGCATACCAGCGGCCCCACACGAACCCCACCCCGCCATGCCGCCCATCCTCATTCTCGCCCTGCTCGCCTTCTGGTTCTTCATGGCCTACCGTGCGCTGCAGCGCGGCGAGGTCGTATACGCGGTGGTGCTCGTGGCCATCGGCCTCGCGCTCACAGCGTGGCGACTCAGCAGAGTGCGGCGCTGACCGGCGCCCACCTTCATTCGAAACGACGAGGGACGACGATGCGACTCCTGACCGCTACGGCAAGCCTGCTCACGGCGAGCGCGCTCCTCACCAACCTCGCCGGCGCACAGAATCCTGCGCCGCAGCCGGCCGGTGCTCCGGCAGCGGAAGGACCGCCGGCCGGCGCGCCGAGCGCACCGCGCCAGATGCCGCCGATCGTCCTCGCTCCCGACGACATCCGCGCCGTCCCCGACGCGCCCGAGGGCTACAAGGCGAAGCGCGAGGGGATTCCGCACGGCACGCTGACGATGATCGAGTACGACTCGAAGACCGTCGGCACGCGGCGCAAGATGAACGTGTACACCCCGCCGGGCTATTCGACGGCGAAGAAGTATCCCGTGCTCTACCTGCTGCACGGCATCGGCGGCGACGAGACCGAATGGGAGCGCTTCGCGCAACCGGAGAACGTCCTCGACAACCTCATCGCCGACGGGAAGGCGGTGCCGATGATCGTCGTCATGCCGAACGGCCGAGCGGAGAAGGACGACCACCCGACGGGGAACCCGTACGTGCACGCGCCAGCGTTCGCCGCGTTCGAGAACGATCTCCTGAACGACGTCATCCCGACGATCGAGTCGCGCTACTCCACGCTGACCGACCGCGAGCATCGCGCGCTGGCCGGTCTCTCCATGGGTGGTGGGCAGACGCTCAACTTCGGTTTCGGGCATCTCGACAAGTATGGGCTGATCTCGATCAGTCAGGGAGTGCACCGGTACCTCAAGGCAAACGACGTCCCGCACGTGTGGAACGTGGATGATCAGGCGCACGATCCGATCACGTGGGGCAGCAACCTCTATCACTTCACGCAGCGCGTGTTTCGATGACTATTGATCGCTCCTCCCTCCGGCGCTGCGCACCTCCGGTCGGAGTTCCGCAGGTCCGGCATCTTGCCGTCTGTTCCGCCGCTCTCCTCGCCGTCGCCGTCGCGTGCAGCGGTGCGACTTCGCCCACGCCGTCGCCCAGCACGACGACGGCGACGTCGACGTCGACGTCCAACCGCCCCGCCCCCGACCCCTCCCGCTTCCAGCAGGACATCCTGCTCGAGGGGGTGTTCGACGAGCCGACCGAGATGACCGTCGCGCACGACGGGCGCGTCTTCATCGTCGAGCGGCACGGCACCTTCTCGATGTACGACCCGACGACGCGCACCCAGCGCGCCGTGCAGCGGCTCGTCGTCAACGACACCGATGAGAACGGGCTGATCGGCATCACGCTCGATCCCGGCTTCGATCGCAACCACTGGATCTATCTCAACCGGACCGTCGGCGATCATCACCGGCTGGCGCGCTTCACCTTCGACGGCGACTCGCTGCGTGACGAGCGCGTCATGCTCGAGGTGCGCATCGACAAGGGGTGCTGTCATACCGGCGGCTCGATGACCTTCGACCGGAATGGGCACCTTTTCCTCTCGTACGGCGACAACACCAATCCGTTCACAGCCGGCGACTACGCCCCGATCGAGCCGACGCCCGGCAAGTCGCTCGCCGACGCCCTCCGCTCGGCGGGGAACACCCAGGACCTGCGCGGCAAGATCCTCCGCATCACGCCGACGCCGGACGGCAAGTACACGATCCCCGCCGGCAACCTGTTCGCCGATCCCAAGGTCGGACGCCCGGAGATCTACGTCATGGGCGACCGCAACCCGTATCGCATCAGCGTCGACCAGCACACGGGGTGGCTGTACTGGGGCGAGGTCGGCCCGGACGCGCGCCGCGATTCGGTGTACGGCTCCGAAGGGTTCGACGAGGTGAACCAGGCGAAGCAGGCGGGCAACTACGGCTGGCCGATGTTCATCGCCGACAACCGGCCGTATCGCAACTACAACTTCACGACGAAGCAGCTGTTCGACTTCTTCGACCCGAAGCATCCGGTGAACTCGTCGCCGAACAACACCGGGGCGAAGGTGCTCCCGCTGCCGCAGCCGGCGATGATCTACTACCCGTACGAGAAGAGCGAGAAGTTCCCGCTCACGGGTGAAGGGGGCCGCACGGCGATGGCCGGCCCGGTCTACCACTACGGCGACTACGCCGGCTCCGCCGTACGTCTCCCCGAGTACTACGACAACAAGTTCTTCCACTACGACTGGATGCGTGGCTGGGTGATGGCCACTACCCTGTCCTCCTCCGGTGATTACGTCCGTATGGAGCCCTTCCTCTCCCAGCTCACCTTCGACCACCCGGTCGACATGGAGATGGGGAGCGACGGCTCGCTCTACGTGCTGGAGTACGGCACGTACTGGAACGCGAAGAACCCGAACGCGCGACTGAGCCGCATCACGTATCATCCGGGGAATCGTCCGCCGGTGGCGAAGCTCGTCGCGTCGCGCACCGTGGGTGCGGCACCACTCACCGTCGAGCTCTCGGCCGACTCGAGCTTCGACCGCGACCCGAACGACGCGATCCACTTCACCTGGAAGATCCCCGGCTCGGCGGATCGCGAGGGCGCGCGCGTTACCCAGACGTTCGCCACGCCGGGCCGCCAGCACGTGCGTCTCGTCGTGCGCGATCGCGCCGGCGCCGAGAGCGAAGCGAGCACCGACATCCTCGTCGGCAACGCGCCGCCGAAGGTGACGATCGACGTCGTCGGCAACCGGTCGTTCTACTCGAACGATGCGGGCGTCGACTACACGGTGAAGGTCAGCGACGCCGAGGACGGCACACTCGGCAAGATCGATCCGTCGAAGGTGAAGGTGTCACTGGCGTACGGCCCCGCCGGTGCAGCAGCGGCGCCTGTGTCCACGAACGCGGGCGCACAATCCGCGTCCGTCCCCGAAGGGCTGGCCCGCATCCGGAAGAGCGACTGCCTCGCCTGCCACGGCATCGACAACGCGTCGGTCGGGCCGGCGTACGTGGCCGTCGCGCAGAAGTATCAGAACCAGCCCGACGCGCGGATGAAGCTGATCACGAAGATCGCGACCGGTGGCACCGGCGTGTGGGGCGACCGCGTCATGCCGCCGCATCCGGGGCTGAGCGAGGACGACCGCCGCGTCATCGTCGACTACATCCTCTCGCTCGCGTCGTCGAAGCTGCCGGCGCGCGGCCGCGCGCCGCTGAACCAGCATGCATCGGCGCCGGGCGGCACCTATCGCCTGACGGCGATCTACGCCGACCAGCCGCGCAACGGCATCGGCCCGCTCGCCGACACGGCGGTCGTCGTGCTGCACGCTCCGCGCATCCTCGCGAGCACGACGGAGACCACGCGCGGCATCGGGCCCGGCACGGGCCAGGGCGCCGACGGCACGACGCACCTGCTCGCGACGATCTACTCCGACACGGCGAGCCTCACCTTCGGCCGCCTCGACCTGACGGGGATCTCGAGCGTGACGCTCGAGCTTCGTGCCGGTTATCGCGGCGCACACCCGTTCACGATCGAGCTCCGCGACGGCAGCCCGACCGGCGCCGTGCTCGGCAGCGCGGATGTCCGTCCGTCGGGTCAGGGCTGGTTCACGCAGACCGTCCCGCTCGCGGCGACGACGGGGGAGCACGCGCTGTTCATCGTGCTCCGCTCATCGGATCGGGACATCGAACAGTTCAATCCCATGGTCACGGTGGACGGGGTACGGTTCGATCGGCGGGGATGAGGTAATGAGGTAATGAGGAACGGCCTCGGGACGCTTCGGCGTGCCGAGGCCGTTCGGCATTTCCGGCGTCGTCGCGCAAGAGATTTCGCGCGGAGGCGCGGAGTGGTGCCTTGATGTAGCC
>JAEKKK010000286.1 GCA_019510405.1 Gemmatimonadota bacterium
ACGCTCGCGTTCGACGTCGAGTTCGTGCCGTCGTAGTCCACGCCCAGCCCACCGCCGACGTCCACGTGGGTCACGTCGACGCCGAGCGCTCGCAGCTCCGCGTAGAAGCGCGCCACTTCCGAGAGCCCCGACTTGATGTAGCGAATGTCGGTGATCTGCGATCCGAGATGGAAGTGGATCAGCTTCACGATGTCCAGCCGGCCGGCGGCCCGCAGCTTGTCCACGGCTTCCATGAGCTGCGCCGCGTTCAGCCCGAACTTGGACTTCTCGCCGCCGCTCTCCTTCCACCGCCCGAACCCGGTGGACGCGAGCTTGATGCGGATCCCTGCTGTCGGCGTGACACCAAGTTCGTCGGCAACGGAAAGCAGCACGTCGATCTCACTCAACTGCTCGATCACGATGAACACCTGATGGCCCAGCTTCTGGCCCATCAGGGCGAGGCGCATGAACTCCTCGTCCTTGTAGCCGTTGCAGACGATCAGGTGCTCCGTGCTCTCGGAGAGGCCCAGCACCGCCTGGAGCTCCGGCTTGGAGCCGCACTCCAGTCCGACGCCGTGCTTGGCGCCGAACTGGACGATCTCCTCGACGACGTGGCGCTGCTGGTTGACCTTGATCGGGTACACGGTGGTGTACTGCCCCGCGTACTCGTACTCGCGGATCGCGTTCTCGAACCGTTCGCTCAGCGCCTCGATGCGCGAGCGGAGGATGTCGGAGAAACGCAGCAGCACCGGGAGCGCGACCCCCTGCTCCTCCAGGTCGCTCGCCAGCTCGTAAAGGCTGAGCTGTCGCTCCGGGTGCTCCTTGTCCGGCCGCACCACGACGTGGCCACGCTCGTCGACGTCGAAGAAGCCGGCGCCCCACCCGTCGATGTTGTACAGGGCGCGCGACTTCTCCACGCTCCATCCCGCGCCAGCATCGGAGGCGGCGGTCTTCTCGATCGTCTCAGTCCCCATGGCCACAAAGATAACGGCGCGGTCGGGGTCGCGCGTCTCGAAAATGCTGGTTGCGGCACTCCGACCGGAGGTGCGAAGCGCCGGAGGGAGGAGCAATAAACGTGGTTACGGGAAGAGCACCTCGGTGCGCCAGCCGTCTCCGTCGCGCGTGTATACGAGGCGGTCGTGCAGGCGGCTCGCCCCCTGATGCCAGAACTCGATGCGGTGCGGGACGATCCGGAAGCCGGACCAGTGCGGAGGGCGCGGCACCGCGCCGTTCGCGAAGCGGTCCTCGAACTCGTGATAGCGCTCGTCGAGCGCGCCAGGATGGTCCATCGGCCGGCTCTGCTGCGAGGCCCACGCGCCGAGCTGGCTCCCGCGCGCACGCGACGCGAAGTACGCGTCCGCCTCCTCGTCGCTCACTCGCTCGGCGAGCCCCTCCACGCGGACCTGCCGCTCGAGCGGCTGCCAGTGGAAGCACATCGCCGCCTGCGGATGGGCGAGGAGCTCGCCGCCCTTCCGGCTCTCGTAGTTGGTGTAGAAGGCGAACCCGCGCACGTCCACCGCCTTGAGCAGCAGGATGCGCACGGAGGGCTGGCCGTTCGGGCCGACGGTGCCGAGCGCGAACGCCGTCGGCTCGGGGAGACGCTCCGGACCCACCTCGCGCGCCACGCCGAGCAGTTCGACGAAACGGTCGAACGGCTCGCGCAGCGCGCGCAGTTCCACGGTGGTGCTACTCATCGCCCCCGAGCACGCCTCCGAGCAGCGCGCCGCCGAGACCACCGAGCACGCTGCCTTCCTGTTGCCGCGTGCCGCCCGCGCGCGGCGCCGCGGCGAGGATCCGGTCGGCGAGCCGCGAGAAGGGCATCGTCTGCAGGATCACCCGTCCCGGGCCGGTGAGCGTGGCGAAGAACAATCCCTCGCCGCCGAACAGCGCCGTCTTGATCCCTGGTACCATCTGAATGTCGTACTGAACGCGCTGCTCCATCGCCACGATGCAGCCCGTGTCCACGCGGAGTGTTTCGCCTGCGGCCAGCGTCTTCTCCCAGAGCGCGCCCGAGGCGTGGAGCACGGCGACGCCGTCGCCGCTGATGCGCTGCAGGATGAACCCCTCGCCGCCGAAGAAGCCGGCCCCGATCCGCTTGGTGAAGGCGATGTCCACCTGCGTCCCCTTCGGCGCGCACAGGAAGGAATCCTTCTGCGCGATGACGACGCCGCCCCACTCCTGCAGGTCCACCGGCTTGATCTTGCCGGGGAAGTGCGACGAGAAGGCGACGCGCTGCCGATCGCGCCCGGTGTTGAGGAAGGTGGTGATGAAGAAGGTGTCTCCCGAGAGCACGCGCTTGGCGCCCTGGAACAGCTTCCCGAGCATCCCGCCGCCCTGCTTGTTCGGATCGAGCGTCGTGTTCATCACGATCCCCTGCTCCATGAACATCATCGCGCCCGCCTCGGCGATCACCGTCTCGCCGGGATCGAGCGTCACGACCACCGCCTGCAGGTCATCGCCGATGAGCTCGTAGTCGATCTCGTCCGAAGTCCTCGCCATCGTGTTCTCCTCGTTCGTGGTCTCGTCTTGCCGATCGAAGGCTCCAGCTTCAATCTCCCCGATCGACGAACCTACGTCCACCCTGCCGGACGATCCTCCCCGCTTCGTGACGCCACTGCGAACGCTCCGCCTTCCCGTCGCGGCCGCCCTCGTCCTATTCGCCATCGGGCCGGCGAAGGCCCAGGCGACGCCGCCCGCCGACACATCCACGGTTCTGCTCGCGCCCGACCGGGTCTTCGACGGGCTCGAGATGCACGACGGCTGGATCGTGCTCGTGCGGGGCGAGCGGATCACCGAGGCCGGACCTTCGGCCGGCGTGTCCGTGCCCGCCGGCACGCGACGGGTCACCCTCGCCGGCACCACGCTGCTCCCCGGATTGATCGAAGGGCACTCGCACCTGCTCCTTCATCCGTACGACGAGACGGCGTGGAACGATCAGGTGCTGCACGAGCCGCTCGCGCTTCGCATCGCGCGCGCCACGGTGCACGCGCGGGAGACGCTGCGCGCCGGCTTCACCACCATCCGCGATCTCGGCACCGAGGGCGCCGGCTACGCCGACGTGGGGCTGAAGCGTGCCATCGCCCAGGGGATCATCCCCGGACCGCGCATGGTCGTCGTCACGCGCGCGATCGTCGCGACGGGGAGCTACGCACCGCGTCTCACGCCGGAGATCGAGGTGCTGCAGGGCGCCGAGGAGGCGGACGACGCCACGCTCGTGCGCGTCGTGCGCGACCAGATCGGCCGCGGCGCCGACTGGATCAAGGTCTACGCCGACTACAGCTGGGGCCCGGGCGGGCAGGTGCAGCCGACCTTCACGCTCGAGGAGCTGAAGAAGATCGTGGAGGTCGCCTCGAGCTCGGGGCGCCCCGTCGTCGCGCACGCGAGCAGTGCCGAGGGGATGCGCCGCGCCGTCCTCGCCGGCGTCGAGTCGATCGAACACGGCGATGCCGGCACGTCCGAGGTGTTCCAGCTGATGAAATCGCATGGCACCTTCTACTGCCCGACGATTGCCGCGAGTGAAGCGGTGAGTCGCTATCGCGGCTGGAAGCCCGGTACGCCGGAGCCGGCGCGGCTCGCCGAGAAGCGCGCGAGCATGCGCGCCGCGCTCGCCGCCGGCGTGGCGATCTGCAATGGGAGCGATGTCGGCGTCTTCACCCACGGCGAGAACGGCCGTGAGCTCGAGATGCTCGTCTCGTACGGCGGGCTCACGCCACTCCAGGCATTGCGCGCCGCGACGTCCACCGACGCGAAGATGCTGCACATGGAGGCGCAGATCGGCGCGGTGAAGCCCGGACTGCTCGCCGATCTCGTCGCCGTACGGGGCGATCCGTCACGCGACATCCACGCGATCCGCGACGTGCGCTTCGTGATGAAAGGCGGCGCGATCGTCAGGCAGGATCCGTAGCGGCACGACGCGCATGCCGAGTCGCGATCGCCCAGCAGACCGGCCCGAGCGCGATCGCCACCGCGGCGCCCACCACCGCCGGCAGGCCGCTCTCCCCGTCGGCGAAGCTCAGACCGACCACCAGAAGGAGCACCGCCATCGGCAGCGCGGCGAGGAAGGCGACGCCGTACGTCCCGACGGGAATGCGGAACGCGCCGCGGAGCTCCGGCTCACGCACGCGCAGCGCCACGAGCGACGCCAGCTCCAGCGTGAGCGCGAGCGAATAGAGCAGCACGTCGGCGACGACCAGACCGCTGAACGGCAGCAGCATGAACACCGAGTAGCAGATGGCCGCGAACAGCACGGCGAAGCGGGGCGTGCCGCGCCGGTCGGTGCGCGCGAGCGCAGAAGGCAGCAGACCGTCCGTCGCCATGACGAAGGGGATGCGCGAGTACGCGAGCAGCAGCGCGTTGAACAATCCGACCGCGCTCGCCATCCCCGCCACGGCGATCCATGCGGCAAGGATCGGCCCGAAGCTGCCGCCCGCGGCGCGCGCGATCTCCGGCCATCCGCCTTCCTTCCACGTCGTCCAGTCGGTGGCACCGAGCGCCGCGGTGAGCGGGATGAGGTAGCCTGCCGCAACGAGCGGCAGCGCGATCGCCAGCGCGCGCGGGTAGCTGCGCGACGCATCCTTCACCTCTCCCTGCACCGTCGACGCGTTGTCCCACCCGATGTAGTTCCAGAGCGCGATCGAGAGTCCGACGGCGAGTCCCTTGACGCCGGCGGAGCCGGGCGCACCGAACGGCCGCCAGGGCACGTGGGTGGCGTGCGTCGCCGCGATGGCCGCCATCACGAGAAAGCCGGCCATTATGAACAGGCCCGTGAGCACCGAGCTGCGGCCCACCCGCGACGCGCCGGCGAGGTTGAGCGCCGTCGCCCCCCAGATCACGAGCAGCCCCACCCCCCAGATCGCCGACGGCGGCAGCGCCGGAAAGAAGTAGGCGAGGTACGTGACGAACAGCTTGGGATAGAGTGCCATGTCGACCAGCGAGTACATCCACGTCAGCCAGCCGTTCTGAAACGCCCAGAAGGGGCCGAACGCCCGCTGCACCCAGCGATAGTAGCCCCCTTCCTCGGGCAGCATGCTCGCCAGCTCGCCGACCAGCAGCACCTCGGGGATCGAGTAGACGAGGGGCACCAGCACGAGGATCAGCAGCGCCATCCCCGGGCCCACGGACGCCACGAGCGTCTCCGTGGTGAACGGGCCGCCGGAGGTGCTGAAGTACAGGATGAACACCAGCGACAACGTCGAGATCGAGCGCACCAGAGCCATGCCGGCAAAGCTGCGCCGAACACACCACGAGGGCAACGCGTAGATTTCGTGCGGCGCTTCGCACCTTCGGTCGGAGTTCCCCACGCCCAACTCCACCTAGTCTCCCACATGCCAGCACTCGTGACGAAGGCACTCTGGCGCACCGCGCCGCTCCTCCTCCTCGCCGGTCTCACCTCGCTCGCGCGCGCGCAGGCGGCGCCGGCGGTGTCGGTGATTCCTTATCCCGCGTCGGTCACGGTGGACGCCGGGGTGCGCTACACCTTCGGCCCTGCGCCGACCATCGCGCTCTCCGCGCCGGCGAACGCCGAGCTCCGCGCACTGGGCGACCTCGCCGCGGGCATCCTGCGCGACGAGCTGGGCGGCCACCCGCGTGTCGTCTCCACTCCCGCATCGAGCGCGCGGTCCGATGCCGTCGCACTCATCCTCGCGCCGGCGGATTCCGGCGGCCCGGAATCGTATCGCCTGGCCGTGACGCGCCGTGGCGTGACGATCACGGCACCGCGCACCGCGGGACTCTTCTACGGACTGCAGACACTGCGCGCACTCGTGGAGCCGAAGCTGCCGGCCACGAGCGCCGAGCGCCGCGCGTCGAACGCAACGCTGCAGGGGATGCACATCGCCGACGCACCACGTTTCCCCTACCGCGGCATGCACCTCGACGTCGGCCGGCATTTCGCGCCGGTGCCGTTCGTGAAGCGCTACATCGATCTGATGGCGCGCTACAAGCTCAACACCTTCCACTGGCACCTCACCGAGGACCAGGGCTGGCGCATCGAGATCAAGAAGTATCCGCGCCTCACGGAAGTCGGCGGCTGCCGCAAGGAGACGCAGCTCGGCCGCTTCCGGAGCAATCCGTACGTCGGCGACTCCATTCGCTACTGCGGCTTCTACACCCTTGCGGCTTCTACACACAGGACCAGATCCGCGACGTCGTCGCCTACGCGAAGGACCGCCACATCACGGTGCTCCCCGAGATCGAGATGCCCGGCCACTCCGTCGCCGCGCTCACGGCGTATCCGGAGCTCGCCTGCAAGCCCGGTCCGTACGAAGTGCGCACCACCTGGGGCGTCGACGAGAACATCCTCTGCCCGAAGGAAGAGACCTTCACCTTCATCGAGAACGTTCTCACCGAGGTGATGGCGCTCTTCCCCAGCCAGTACATCCACATCGGCGGCGACGAAGCACCGAAGACGGTCTGGCAGGCGAGCCAGATCGCGCAGGATGTGATCAAGCGCGAGAACCTCAAGGACGAGCACGAGCTGCAGAGCTACTTCATCCGCCGCGTCGAGAAGTTCCTCAACGCGCACGGCAGGCGCATCATCGGCTGGGACGAGATTCTCGAAGGCGGCCTCGCCCCGAACGCCACGGTGATGTCGTGGCGCGGCATCAATGGCGGCATCGCCGCGGCGCGCGCGAACCACGACGTCGTCATGACGCCGACGTCGAACACCTACCTCGACTACAACCAGGGCGACCCACGTTTCGAGTCGATCTACATGGGCGCGCGACTGCCGCTCATGACGGTGTACGCCTACGAGCCGATCCCCGACTCGCTCACCGCCGAACAGGGGAAGCACGTCCTCGGCACCCAGGGCCAGCTCTGGACCGAGTACATGCAGACGACCCGCGACATGGAGTACATGGCCTTCCCGCGCGAGATGGCCATCGCCGAGATCGCGTGGTCGCCCAAAGCCGCGCGGAGCTGGGACAGCTTCGGCCGCCGGCTGTTGCCTCGCCTGCTCGCGCTGGATCGACTCGGTGTCAACTATCGCTTCCCGGGTGTCGAGTCCGGGCTCGAGAAGAATCAGGTCGTCGCCGGCGATACCGTCACCGTCACGCTCGCGACGCCCATTCCCGAAGCGGAGATCCGCTACACGCTGGACGGGAGCGAGCCCACCATCACCTCGACGAAGTACACCGGCCCGCTGCACCTCACGATTCCGGCCGATGGCAGCGTCTCGGTGGTCGCGCGTGCCTTCCTCGACGAGCACCACGCCAGTCCGTCGCGCGCCGCGACCTTCCGCCGCGCCACGACCACCAGCACACGCTAGAAGCCGGAAGTTGGGGTCAGACCCCGAGGGCGCAGCCCGAGGGCTCTGACCCCTTTCTCGGAGGAGCTTGCCCGTCTGACTCTGGCGCCGTGCGCCATACGCCGGCACGATTGGCCCGACGGCGGGAT
>JAEKKK010000287.1 GCA_019510405.1 Gemmatimonadota bacterium
CGGCGGCTGCTCGAGGAGGCGGCGCGCGAGCTCACCGAGCGCGGCGTCCCGCATCGCGTGGACATTCCGCTCGGCGTGATGATCGAGACGCCCGCCGCCGCCGTCGCCGGCGACACGCTCACGCGCGACGTCGACTTCTTCAGCATCGGCACCAACGATCTCGTGCAGTACACGCTCGCAGTCGATCGCGGCAACGCGAACCTCGCGCCGCGCTACACGCCACTCCACCCGGCCGTACTGCGTCTCATCCACCGGACCGTGGAGGTGGCGACGCTGGCCGACATCGACGTCGCCGTCTGCGGCGAGATGGCGTCACAGCCCCTCATGGCGTTCGCGCTCCTCGGGCTTGGCGTGCGCCAGCTGAGCGTGGCGCCGAGGTCCGTGCCCCTCGTCAAGCGCATCATCCGCAGCGTCACCGCCGCACACGCCAAGCTCGCCGCGTCGGCGGCGCTGCGCGCCCTCACGGCGGATGATGCGCGCGAGGAGCTCGCGCGCCGTCTCGCGGACGTCATCGGCGACGCGCCATTCCTCTATGATGGGTTGCCCGGGGCGCGCTGAATCGCTTTCTTTCTCGTCGACCGTCATCGACGGTCCCAGGGGCCCGGCAGCATGGTGTCGGGCCTTCTTTCTTCCTCTCCGACCCCAGTGGGGAAACACGCCGTGTCTGACCGCTGCCTCTTCACTTCCGAATCAGTTACCGAGGGCCATCCCGACAAGGTCGCGGATGCCATCTCGGATGCCGTCCTGGATGCCCTGCTCGCCGAGGATCCCGCCTCGCGCGTCGCCTGCGAGACGCTCGTCACCACCGGCCTCGCCGTCATCGCCGGCGAGATCACGACGAACGCGTACGTCCACCTACCCGAGGTCGTCCGGTCGACGATCGCCCGCATCGGCTACACCGATGCCGGCTTTGGCTTCGATAGTCAGACCTGCGCCGTGATGAGCACGATCGACCGCCAGTCGCCGGACATCGCGATGGGCGTCGACACCGGCGGCGCGGGCGATCAGGGGATGATGTTCGGCTTCGCGACCGACGAGACCGAGGAGCTCATGCCGATGCCGATCACTCTCGCGCATCGCATCACCCGCTCGCTCGCCGATCACCGCCGCACCGACAAGGGCTTCCGCTGGCTCCGCCCCGACGGCAAGGCGCAGGTCACCGTCCTGTACGAAGACAACATCCCGGTCGCCGTCGACACCGTCGTGGTCTCGACCCAGCACGCCGAAGACGTCTCGAACACCAAGCTGCGCAAGGCGATCATCTCGGACATCATCGAGGCGTCGATCCCGAAGGAGCTGCGCGGCAAGAAGATCAAGTACCACATCAACCCGACCGGCCGCTTCGTCATCGGCGGACCGCAGGGCGACGCGGGGCTCACCGGCCGCAAGATCATCGTCGACACCTACGGCGGCATGGGCCGGCATGGCGGCGGTGCCTTCAGCGGAAAGGATCCCTCCAAGGTGGATCGCTCGGCCTGCTACGCCGCGCGATGGGTCGCCAAGAACGTCGTCGCCGCCGGCCTCGCCCGCCGTTGTGAGGTGCAGGTGGCCTATGCCATCGGCGTGGCCGAGCCCGTCTCCGTCATGGTCGACACCTTCGGCACGTCGACGGTGGCGGAGTCGAAGATCATGCAGGCCGTGAGCGAGACCTTCGATCTGACCCCACGGGGCATCGCCGCGGCGCTCGACTTGCGAAAGCCGATTTACAGCGCCACCGCCGCCTACGGGCACTTCGGCCGCACTCCCGAAAAGCTCGGCAACGGGCGCGGGGGAGCCACGACGTTCACGTGGGAGCGCACCGACAAGGCGGCTGCCCTCAAGCGCGCCGTTCGCGGCTGACGAAGCCCCGTCCGGCGGCGAACCACGACCACCTGCCGGGGTAGACGCACGCATGATCGAAGTGCTCGTTTCACGTCTCGGGCTGGACAGCGCGACGAACTCGTACGTCGTCGTGCTGCAGGAGCGCGGTGGCACCCGCCTCCTTCCCATCTGGATCGGACAGCCCGAAGCCGAGTCGATCGTGCGGCACATGCACAGCGTCAAGAACGCACGGCCGCTCACGCACGACCTCGTGCGCAATCTCATCCTCGGCATGCGCGCGCAGCTGCGCCGCGTGCAGATCACGCGCGTCGAGAAGAGCACCTACTTCGCCGAGCTGCACATCCAGCGCGACGACACCCTCGTGCACATCGACGCGCGCCCCTCCGACAGCATCGCCATCGCCCTCCGCCTCGGCGCGCCGATCTTCGCCGCCGAAGAGCTGCTCGTCGAGCCGGCCGAGGAGGATGAAGAGGAGGAGCAGAGCGATGTGCCGGGCGTCGGCGACTCCGAAGGGCCCGATCTTCCCGATCAGGATGAATCGGAGCTCTCGGCGGAACAGCTGAAGGCGTACCTTGAGAACCTCAGGCCCGAAGACTTCGGGAAGTTCAATCCGTAAGCGTCTGCACCTCGTGCGTCCGGCGGCGCTGCTCTGCGCCGCACTGCTCGGCGCCGCGCCACTCGGCGCGCAGCGCGACACGCCCGCTGCGGCCCCTCGCGCTGCTGCGCCCTCGCTCGTCCCTGCAACGGGCCCGTCGCTCGTCGAAGGGCGTGTCGTGCGGCCCGCGCCAACGGGCGAGGTAGGTGTGCCCGGCGTGTGGGTCACGATCCATCGCGTCGGGCCGGACAGCGCCGGTCCACTCGATTCGATGCGCACCGAGCGCTACGGGGGCTATCACTTCACCTACCGGCGCTTCGGCGACCCGACCGCGCTGTATTTCGCCGCGTCGGTCTACGCCGGCATCGCGTACTTCTCGGCGCCGTTCCGCGCTGGTGCGGTGCGCGGCGACGACGCCGAGATCGTCGTGTTCGACACCACGACCGGCCCCGTGAAGTTCACGGTGCAGGGGCACCATCTCGTTATCGGTGCGCCACGCCCGACCGGCCTGCGCGACATCGTCGAGGTGTACGAGATCTCGAACGACACCGTCGTCACCGCGATCGGCCGCGACTCGCTCACGCCGGTGTGGAGTGCGCCATTGCCGAAGGGCGCCACCAACTTCGTCGCCGGCCAGGGCGACGTGTCGGCGTCGTCCATTCAGCGACGCGGCGACTCCGTCGTGCTGCTCGCGCCGTTCTCCCCCGGCGTGAAGCAGCTCAGCTTCAGCTACGCGCTCGATGCGAGGGCCTTTCCGCTCGACATCACGCTCGACCGGCAGAACGGCCTGCTCGAGGTGCTGCTCGAGGAGCCAGGCGCGCAGGTGCGCGCTCCCTCGCTGCGCGCGCAGGGCAACGCCACCACGCAGGGGCGCACCTTCAAGCGCTTCCTCGCGCAGAATCCCGCCGCAGGCGAGCGTGTTCGCATCGATGTTCCCTCGACCGCCTTCGCGGCGCGCTCCACGCTCGTCACCGCCGTCGCGGTCGGCATCGCGCTCGCCATGGTTGCCGCGCTCTGGGTCGCCTATCGGCGTGGCCGTGCCGCCCGCCCCGCCGCGGCGCCCGCGCAGCCCGAGGAGAGCGTGGCGACACTTGCCTCCGCGATCGCGGCGCTCGATGCGCGCCGTGACGCGCACGATCCCTCGCTCTCCAGCGCGGACTACGACGCCGAACGCGCGGCGCTCAAGGCACGGCTCGCGGCCAAGCTTGCTGACGGAACGAGTCCCGCATAGCTTCCGCTTCGACAATTCGACGCGAACGGGGATACGGAAGCCGGTGAGATGCCGGCGCGGCCCCGCCACTGTAACGGGCAGCACCACGCGCTCCCACTCACGCCACTGACCTGCGGGTCGGGAAGGCGGGGCGGCGCGGCCCGGAGCCAGGAGACGACCCCGTCCGCGCTTCGATCACAGGTCCTCGGGGGAGGACGGTGACGACACGCGACCAGGGTGCACTGCGCATCCGTTCGCGTCCGCTCCGGGCACTCTCCTATTCGATGGGGGTGCCCGTTCGTGCGTTCGTCCCGGTTCCACCGTGCTCTGCTCGTTGCGCTCGTGCTCCCGATAGTGGGATGCGCGCGCGAGCCACGCCGCGTGTCGGCGCGCACGGCCGACGATTTCGGCGACACGCTGAGTTCCGGCGCAGCGCCGCGGCGCATCGTCTCGCTCAATCCGTCCACCACCGAGCTGCTCTTCGCCATCGGCGCGGGAAGTCGGCTCGTCGGGCGCACGACGTACGACATGTGGCCCGTCGCCGCGCGAAAGGTCCCGGACCTCGGACCAGGCCTCCGTCCCAACGTCGAGGCGGTGCTCGCCACGCGTCCCGATCTGGTCGTGCTCTACGCGAGCGACGACAATCGCGACGCGGCGCGCCGCCTGCGCGCCGCCGGCGTCCCGACCGCGGCGTTCCGCGTCGATCGGGTGGCGGACTTCGCGCGGGTCACCCGGGCGCTCGGCATCCTCACCGGTGATTCCGCCGCGGCGCGCGCCACGGTCGATTCGGTCCGCGGGACACTCGATCGGGTGCATGCCGCAACGGCATCGCTCCCGCATCCCACCGTGTTCTGGCCGCTCTACGATCAGCCGCTCCTCGCGACGGGCAGCGGCAGCTACCTCGACGAGCTGATCACGATCGCCGGTGGCCGCAACATCTATGGCTTCATGAAGGAGCCGTCGCCGCGCATCACCTTCGAGGATCTGATGCGCCGCGACCCGGACGTCGTCCTGACGTCGCCCGAGTCGCGCTCGCGGTATCTCGCCGATCCGCGATGGCGGGCGCTGCGCGCGCTGCGCGACGGCCATCTCCTCGTCGTCGACACGACGCTCGTGCTCCGGCCCGGGCCGCGCCTCGGCGAAGCCGCGCGATCGCTGGCGCTCCTGCTGCACCCCGGCTCGGTGCAATGACCCCCGCGCGCTGGACGACGCTCGTCGTCGCGCTCCTGCTCGTCGCCGTCGCCGGCGTCATGCTCGGCACGATGAAGCTTCCGCCGGCGGACGTGCTGCGCGGCCTGCTCGGCGAGGGCTCGCTCACGAACGTTGCCGTCGTGCGCACGCTTCGGCTTCCCCGTGTCGTCCTGGCGATGATCGTCGGCGCGGGGCTCGGCGCCGCGGGTGCGGCGCTGCAGGGCGCGACGCGCAACGGGCTCGCCGAGCCGTATCTGCTCGGCGTGTCGGGCGGCGCGGCCGTCGGTGCCGTCGTCGCCGTCGCACTGCACGCGCCTCCCGTGCTCGTGCCAGTCGCCGGTTTCGCCGGTGCGCTCGCGGCGATCGCGCTCACGCTGATCGTCGCGCGCGCCGCGGGAGGGCAGGGGGACGCGCGCGTCGTGCTGATGGCGGGCGTCGTCGTCGGAGCGTTCGCCAACGCGGCGATCATGGTCGCCCTCGCGAACGCGCAGGACAACGTCGTGCGCGGCGCCCTGTGGTGGATGATGGGGTCCGTCAGTGACGCGAGTTGGCCGCAGGTGCGACTCGCCGCGCTCTGGGTCGCGGTGGGCATCGTCGTGCTGCTTGCCCTCGCGCGGGCCATCGACGTGCTCGCACTCGGCGAGGACACCGCCGCGGGGCTCGGCGTGCGCGTCGCGCGCATCTCGCTGTCCGTCTACGTCGCGGCGGCGCTCCTCGCGGCGGGCACCGTCGCGGCCGCGGGGCTCGTCGGCTTCATCGGACTGCTCGTTCCGCATCTGGTGCGCGTGGCCGGTGCGCGCACGCATCGCACGATCATCGGCGCCGCGGCGCTCGCCGGCGCGTCGCTCGTCGTCGCCGCCGACCTCATCGCGCGCGTGGCGCGGCCACCCGCCGAGCTCCCGCTCGGCGCCGTCACGGCGCTCATCGGCGTGCCGTTCTTCCTCACCCGGCTGCGGAGGCTCGCGTGATCGCCTTCGCCGGCGTGTGCGTCCGCTATCGCGGCGCGCGCACGCGCGCGCTCGACGACGTGTCCCTCGACGCGCCGCGCGGCCGCCTCACGGCGGTCGTGGGTCCGAATGGCAGTGGCAAGAGCACGCTCGTGCGCGCGCTCATCGGTCAGGTGGCGCTCGAGGCGGGCGCCGTCGAGGTTGATGGATCGCCGCTCGCCGATGGGGAGCGGCCCACGATGGCGCGGCGCCTCGCCGTCGTCACGCAGCGCGAGGAGCCGGCGTTTCCGCTCGGTGTGCGCGAGTACGTCGGGCTCG
>JAEKKK010000288.1 GCA_019510405.1 Gemmatimonadota bacterium
GATGGCGAGCCGCTGCGCCCCACTCCCGATTCGGCGCCCGACGTCTGGAGCTGGTCCAGCTTGTCGGCGAGGTCGAGGATGAGCTGCTCCGCCTTCTTCCGCCCCACGCGCGGCACGCTCTGGAGCGTGGCGACATCCTTCTCGCGGATCGCGCGCACGAGGCGGTCGGCGGTGAGCGACGAGAGCAGCCCGAGCGCGAGCGCCGGTCCGACGCCTTTCGCGCCCAGCACCTTCTGAAAGACGCGCCGCTCGTGCGGCGTGGTGAAGCCGAACAGCTGCCAGCCGTCCTCCTTCACGACGAGATACGTGTGCACGGAGCACCGCTCGCCCGCCTTCGGTAGCGCCTCGTACGCATTGAGCGGCACCGCGAGCTCGTAGGCGACGCCGCCGTCGGTGAGGATCTCGATCCGATCCAGCTCTTTAGTGACCAGCGTTCCGACGACCTGGACGATCATGGACGGTGTGTGCTTGGCGGTGCTGCGAGACGCGCAGCGGCGAGCTTCGGACGCGAAGGCTCACGCACGCGCCCACCGCTGTCGATGCGAGGGAGGCTGGCGCCCATCAGGCACGCCAGTGCCGCGGCCACGCCGTCGGCGGCGTCCGACGGCTGCGGCACGCTCTTGAGGCGGAGCAGCCGCGTGAGCATGAACTGCACCTGCTCCTTCGTCGCGCCGCCCGTGCCGACGACTGCTTTCTTGATCTCGGCCGGCGCCATCTCGTTGACGACGATGCCGGACAGTTCGGCGGCGAGCAGGATCACGCCGCGCGCGTGGCCGAGCACCACGGTCGTCCGCACGTTGCGCGCGTAGAAGACGTCTTCGACCGAGAGCGCGTCGGGGCGATGCTTCGTGATGAGCTCCTGTACGCCCTCGAATATCTCACGCAGCCGAGCCGGCAGCGGATCGCGCGCCCGCGTACGGATCACGCCGCATTCGACGAGCACGGGCACTCCGGGTCCGCCGCCGCGCACGACGCCGTAGCCGGTGTTGGCCGTCCCCGGGTCGATGCCGAGTACGAGCACGGATCCGCCTGCGTGAGGGTTGGGCCGCTCAGCTCTCGAGCTTCGCGAGCTCCGCGTCGTCGATCTCGAAGTTGCCCCAGACTTTCTGTACGTCGTCGAGGTCCTCGAGCGCCTCGATCAGCTTGAGCAGCTGCGCGACATTGTCCCCCGTGACGGGAACAGTGCTCTTCGGCACCATCGCCAGCTCGGATTCGGTGGGCACGAGGCCGCGCGCTTCGAGCGCGCTCTTCACGGTGTGGAACGTCGTCGGATCGGTGGTGACGACGTACACGTCGTCGTCGCGGCGGAAGTCTTCGGCGCCGGCCTCCAGCGCCGCTTCCAGCGCGGCATCCTCGTCGGCGTACTTGCTGGCGTCGAGCTCGAGCTGGCCCTTCTTCTCGAACATGAAGGAGACCGAGCCAGGCGTGCCGAGGTTTCCGCCGCCGCGCGACATCTTGTGACGGACGTCGGCGACGGTGCGGGTCGGGTTGTCGGTCATCGCTTCGATGATCAGCGCGACGCCGGCCGGCCCGTAGCCTTCGTAGGTGACTTCCTGGATGTCCTCGCCGGCGAGCTCACCGGTGCCCTTCTTGATCGCGCGATCGATGTTCTCCGTGGGAAGGGACTTGGCCTTGCCGGCCTCGATCGCGACGCGCAGCCGCGCGTTTCCCGCCGGATCGCCGCCGCCCATCTTGGCGGCCATCGTGATCTCGCGAATCAGCTTGGTGAAAAGCGCACCACGCTTGGCGTCGGTTGCCGCCTTGTAGTGCTTGATCTGCTTCCATTTACTGTGGCCAGCCATACGTCGCTCGTCGTCGGGTGTTCGCCGGGCGTCCGCTGACGCCGGTTGGGAGAATATACGCGGCGATGCGGGGATGCGGCGATGAGGGGATGCGGGAATGAGGGAACAGACCCTGGGGTCAGATACCGAAGGTGTCTGACCCCTTTCGACCATGAGCGTCGTTGGGGTCAGAGTCAACCGACTCTGACCCCGTGTACTCTGACCCCACTTACTCTGACCCCGATTTCCTGGCTCAGGGGGATGTGCGCACGACGATCCCTACGTGGAACCCCGTGAGCCGAGCCTGGACGGGGAGGCCGGCGTCGTTCGTCGTGGCCAGGTGGCCGAGGGGAGTGTATGCGCCGCTCGGAAACAGCTCGAACCGGCCCGCGTCGATCCGCGCGCGCAGACCGAGCGTCGCGAGCCGGCTGTTCTGCGAGCGCGCCGGCCCGGTGGCATCCCCTTCGTCGTACACGTTCTGCATCCAATCCCGCAGCTCGAGGCTTGGCTCCAGAACGGTGCCGAGCGTGTGGAGGCCGAGGGAGAGAAAGAGGTTGGCGATGTTCTCGCGGCCGGCGCGATCGCCCGAGGCGTAGCTGCCGGGCGCGCGGAACACGTTGTAGGCCGCGACGGTGTAGTCCTGCTCGCCGAACCGGCCGGTGAGCTCGCCGAGCGCGATGAGGCGATCACCCGTGTTGTAGGCGTACCCTCCGGCGTCGTCACGGCCGAACGTGGCGTAGGTCGCGCCGAAGGCGACGCGTCCCTCCGCCACGGGACGATCGACACCGACGCGCAACCGCACTTCGTTCCCCGGCTGATAGCGGAAGCTCTCGCCCGGCACGGCGAACGGCTCGTACGCGCGCGAGCGGCGGACCGATGCGCCGGCGCCGAGGTTCCACGCGCCGAGCGGATATGCGATCGCCGCGCCGCCGGTGATGGCGAGCCCCGTTCCCATGTTCGACACGGGGAAGGCGAAAAAGTCGCTGCCGATCAGGCTCGCCGCCGCGAGCTGATCGGCGGAGACCGACTCGTTCCCCGTCGGGAGGTTGATGCCCCCCGTGAGCACGAGGCGGTCGCTGCCGAGGGTGTACTGGGCCCGAAGCTGCACGTCGGTGAGACCGGCGATGTCGCTGCGCTCCGCGCCCGAGGTGACCTGCGCACGAGCGTATGCGGTTCCGATGTCGAAGCTGGCGCGGTCGCCCATGGGCATGGAAACGAACAGGGGGATCGCGAGCTCGGAGACCGTCACGTCCACGGGCGCGTCGATCCGGTACTGCGTCCATTGCGGTGCGAGCCGGTATTCGGCGCCGGCGATCGACTGCGCGGCCGCGGTCGACGCGAGCGAGGATCCGATGAGGAAGGCAGGCGCGATTCGCACGAGCCGACGCACCGCCCGGTTCATCGGGGCTTCGGCCCCTTCACGACGATCTTCCCGCGCCCGCTCTTCCCGGAATTGCCCGATTTCCCGGAGTTCGCGGACCTCCCGGAGTTGCCCGGCTTGTCGGTGTCCGTCGCGGCGGAGGCGGCATCCTTCTGCGGTGGGCCGTGCTCGCCGCTCCTTCCGGGTGCGGTGGCCGCACTGGCCGACGACGGGTTGAGGTCGTCTGCGGCATCCCGTGCGGCAGCGCCGACGTCGCTGCCGCGGGGGACGCGCGCGCCGGAGGTGATTGGTGCGGCTCGGCTCCGCTGCCGTGCCGCGCCGAAGCCCGGATCGATGCGGAGCGCGTCGCGGTAGAACCGGCTCGCGTCGTCGAACCGGCCGTCGTCTTCGGCCGTGAGGCCACGGCTGTAGGCGAGGAACGCCGCGAGGGAGCGCGTCGGCCGCTGCTCGATCGCGTTGCGCTCGGCGACCGTGAGCGTGACGCCGAGCTCGTCGAACAGCCCCAAGGCGATCCGCTTCTCGAGGTCGAACACCCTGTCCAACCCGTCCTCACCGCGCGCGGTGCCGCGCACTTCGGCGGTCGGCACGTCGAGCACGGCGGCGTCGACGCGGAGCTGCGATCCGTCGAGCTGGAGGATCGACCCCTGCACGACGCGGCCGGCGCGCAGCAGCCGGCCGGCGCGCACGTTGGTCGAGGAGTCGGTAGCGCCGCTCCGCTGGAGCGCGAGCTCATCGAGCAGCGCCTGGATGCGGGCGCGCTCGACGACGGTCAGTCTGGACGAGCGCGATAGGTCGGTCGCCAGCAGCTCGGCGAAGCCACGCTCGAGGGGGCGGAGCGAGCTGTCGCTGCCGCTGAACCGCAGTGGAAGGACCGCGACCGTGGTGGGCGGGCCGGCGACGGTGCCGACGGCGCGCTCGCGCTCGATGGCACGCTTTGCGTCTTCGGCGAGCTCTCGCCGCGCGATGGAGCGGCCCGAGCCGCTGGACATGCACGCGCCGGCCGAGAGAGCGACCAGAAGCTGAGCGAACGAGACACGTCGCATGTCGAGACTCCTCCTGCAACCTACGGACTACGAGCTACAAGACTAGCGATCGGGGTCGAGCATGTCCTCGAAGCGCATCCACTGTTCGTAGAAATAGAGGTCCACGTACCCCGTGCCGCCGTTGCGGTTCTTGCGCACGAGCAGCTCAGTGGCCCCCTCGATGCCGCGTGCGCCGTCGTACATCCCCTCGCGAAAGAGGCCGAGCACCACGTCGGCGCGCTCCTTCACGGCGCCGCGAGCACCGAAGTCGTCCACCGTGGGACGTGGATCTTCGCGCGGCTCGAAGTGGGGGAGGGGTGCCGTCACGAGGACGGCGGCGCGGGTGTCGAGCGCGAGACGCTTGAGCGCCCGGACCGCCGCCCCTTCCTCCTCCTCGGTTTCGCGGAGCCCGGGGAGCAGCGCGTCGAGGCCGTCGACGACCACCAGCTCCACCGTGCGAAGTGACGAGATCTCTTCGGCGATGGCCGGCACCCCGCCCGCCGGGACGCGCTCGATGACCGGGAGCTCGTCCCGGAGGCGGATGGCCGCCGCGCCGACGCCGGCGCGGGTCGCCTCGTCGAGCGTGCCGCGGCGCAGGTCGTCCACCCGGGCCCGGCCTTCGATCGCGAGGACCCGCTCGAGCACGCGCTCGACGTTCATCTCGCCCGAGTAGAAGACGGTGGATCGCTTCTGCTGGGAGACGCGCAGCGCCACGGCCAGCGTGAACGCGCTCTTCCCGCTTCCCACGTCGCCGCCGAGCACGACGAGGTCGCCGCGCCGGAGCCCGCCGCCGAGCAGCTTGTCGAGGCTCGGGAATCCGGTGGGAACGGTGTCGGTCGGCGTCGCCCCGTCCGCGACCGCGTCGACGCGTCCGAGGAGGAGCGAGAGGGGAGAGATGTCCGTGCCGCGCGTCATCGTCCAATGATAGGGGTCGAGACTTTGCTCAGGAACTGAACCGGCCAAGCCGTTCGGCAAGCATGTCGAGCTCCGACCGTGCCGGGGCATCGAGAAACGACTCCGCCGCCCTGGCGAGCGAACCGACCAGTGGCGCCATCACGGCCGCGTTGGCCTGGGCCGACGCATCGGCGAGCTTCGCGACGGGAGTCCGGACCGGCGAGGGAATGGCGATCGTGCCGAGCCACGCTTTCGCGCCGGCGCATCGCGCCGCGCGCGATTCCTCGTCGAGGTCGAGCGTCGGATCGCAGCAGTCGGAGACGAGTCGCGCCGCGACGAAGCAGGCGAGCGCCACCTCGCGCGCACCGCCAATGGGCGCGCGACCGGCGAGTGCGGCGAGATGTCGGAAGCGGAAGACGGGGGCGCTCAGCGCGTACGGCGGCAGCGTCACGGGCACGCGACAATCTGACCCGCGACGCACGCCGGTGCCAGACACCGGAACTCCGACCGGAGGTGCGAAAGCGCCACGGTGAGGAGCAACGACTTTACCAGCGCTGCCGCACTCTGCGTTGCTCGGACCTGTAGTGCGCGGCTACGTTAGAACCATGCCGCAGCAGGCCAAGGCCGTCCTCTGGGTCGACGACGAGGCGGAACTGCTCGAGCCCCATCGCATGTTCTTGCGTGACAAGGGCTTCGAGGTCGAGACCGCAACCAACGCCGATGACGCCGCCGAGATGGTGCGACGTCGTCCGTTCGATCTCGTCCTCCTCGACGAGCAGATGCCGGGTACGCGCGGCCTCGAGTCGCTCGCCGAGCTCCGCGAGATCGACTCGAACCTGCGCATCGTCATGGTGACCAAGAGCGAGGAGGACTCCACCCTCACCGAGGCGCTCGGCAACGACATCGCCGGCTACCTCGTGAAGCCGGTGTCGCCTCGGCAGGTCTACGCCCTCGTGGCGCGCATGCTCGAGGGACCGCGGATCCGACAGCAGGCGATC
>JAEKKK010000195.1 GCA_019510405.1 Gemmatimonadota bacterium
GCCGCGCAGGCCGCGACGGCCACCGTAGGCGCCAAGTAACCGTCTTTGTTGGGGTTCGTGAAAACCTTCACGAGCCCCAATCGTCTTTCTTGACCGGGTCCGAGCCGACTGTTAACTCTCGGATACCCACCTCGCCCCTCGTTGCCCGCCGGGCGTGCGCCTCCCGCTGAGTCACCGCCATGTCGCACGATAAACACCTCCGTTGCTCGTTCTGCGGCAAGTCGAAGGACTCGGTCCGGAAGTTCATCTCGGGACCGTCGGTCTACATCTGCAACGAGTGCATCGCGCTCTGCAACGAGATCCTCGCCGAGGACGAGGAGCGCGAGGTTGCGGAAGCGATCACGCAGGTCCCGACTCCGCAGGAGATCAAGGACACGCTCGACGGCTACGTGATCGGCCAGGAACGCGCGAAGAAAGCACTGGCCGTCGCCGTCTACAACCACTACAAGCGGATCAACTCGGCCTCGGTCCGCGAAGATGATGTCGAGCTCGACAAGTCGAACATCCTCCTCATCGGGCCGACCGGCGTGGGCAAGACGCTGCTCGCCCAGACGCTGGCGAGGATTCTCGACGTGCCCTTCACGATCGCCGACGCCACGACGCTGACCGAGGCGGGGTACGTCGGCGAGGACGTGGAGAACATCCTCGTTCGGCTGCTCCAGGCGGGCGACTTCAACGTCGCCGAGTGCGAGCGAGGCATCGTCTACATCGACGAGATCGACAAGATCGCTCGCAAGTCGGAGAACCCGAGCATCACCAGAGATGTCTCGGGCGAGGGCGTGCAGCAGGCGCTCCTCAAGATCCTCGAGGGGACGGTCGCGAGCGTCCCTCCCCAGGGTGGCCGCAAGCATCCGCAGCAGGAGTACATCCAGATCAACACGAAGGACATCCTGTTCATCTGCGGTGGCGCCTTCGACGGGCTGGAGAAGATCATCGAGGCCCGCACGGGCCGCCGGCAGATCGGCTTCTCCAAGACGGAGACCGATCCCGTGAAGGCTGCCAAGCTCGCGAAGAACGCCTTCTCCGAGGTCGAGCCGGACGACCTGCTCCGCTTCGGGCTCATCCCCGAGCTCGTGGGTCGCCTGCCGGTGACGGTGCCGCTCGAGGGGCTGGACGAGGAGTCGCTGGTGCGGATCCTCCAGGAGCCGAAGAACGCGCTCACGAAGCAGTACACGAAGCTGTTCGACCTCGAGGAGGTGAAGCTCACCTTCGAGCCGTCGGCGCTGCGGGCGATCGCGACGAAGGCGCTGAAGCGCGGCACGGGCGCGCGTGGGCTGCGGGCGATCCTCGAGGAGCTGCTCACGGACGTGATGTTCGACCTGCCGACCAGAGAGGATGTGGTCGAGGTGAAGATCACGGAGTCGAGCGTCGTGAACGGGACGACGCCGCTGCTGGAGTTGGCTCCGACCAAGCGAAAGAAGGAAGCCTGAGGGCTGAACGGCCACTCCCAGTACGTAGTACTCGGTACCAGGTACTGGACTGGCATACCAGCCCCCGGAATTCGGCCCGCTCACCATGCGGGCCGTTTTCGCAGGTATCTTAGGTGATGCCCTCCTTCCCGACCGACGGCCCACCGCTCGTCACCGACGAGCGTCTTCCCGTTCTGCCCCTCCGCGACGTCGTCGTGTTCCCGTACGTCGTGATGCCCCTCCTCGTGGGACGCACGGCGTCGCTGGCGGCGATCGAGGCGGCGAACGAGGAGGATCGGCTCGTGCTGCTCGTGGCGCAGCGCGATGCGGAGACCCAGGAGCCCGCCGCAGCCGACCTCTATCGCGTGGGGGTCGTCGCGCGGGTCCGGCAGCTGTCGCGGCTCGGGCAGGGCACGGTGCGCGTGCTCGTGGAGGGCATCGCCCGCGCGCGCGTGACGCGCTACGTCCCGGGAACGGACTGTCTGCGCGCGATCGTCGAGCCCCTCCCTGCTCCGGTGCTCAGCGACGAGGACGAGGTGCTGCTGCGGCGCACGCTCTCGCTGTTCGAGGAATACGTGTCGCTGCACCGGCGGCTGCCCACCGAGCTGGTGACGATCATCCAGAGCGCCGATTCGCCGGCGCGCCAGGCGTTCGGCATCGCGGCGCACCTCGGCACGCGGCTCGACCGGCGTCAGGGACTGCTCGCCGTCGACGAGCTTCCGGCGCTGCTCAGCGCGCTCGGCGACGTGCTGTCGAGCGAGATCGATCTGCTCAAGCTGGAGCGCAAGATCGACGACGACGTGCGCGGCTCGCTGTTCCAGAACCAGCGCGAGTTCTACCTGCAGGAGCAGCTCAAGGCGATCCACCGCGAGCTGGGCGGCGAGGACGGTGACGACGGCGACGAGCTCACCGCGCAGATCGAGGCGAAGGGGCTGCCCGAGCCGATCCTCGTGCGGACGCGGCGAGAGCTGCGGCGGCTGCGCAAGCTCGCGGCGATCAGCCCTGAAGCCGGTGTAGTTCGTACCTATCTGGATTGGATCGTCGCGCTGCCGTGGAAGGAGCGCACCGACGACGTGCTCGACGTGGCGCACGCGCGCCGCGTGCTGGACGAGGATCACTACGGGCTCGACGACGTGAAGGACCGCGTGCTCGACTACATCGGCGTGCTGTCGCTGGTCGAGCGGCTGGACGGGCCGATCCTGTGTCTCGTGGGCCCCCCCGGCGTGGGCAAGACGTCGCTCGGCCGCTCGATCGCGCGCGCGATGGGACGGAAGTTCGTGCGCATGTCGCTCGGCGGCGTACGCGACGAGGCGGAGATCCGTGGACATCGGCGCACCTACATCGGCGCGATGCCGGGGCGCGTCATCCAGGCGATGCGGCGCGCCGAGGTGGTGAATCCCGTCATCCTGCTCGACGAGATCGACAAGCTCGGGAGCGACTACCGCGGCGATCCGTCTGCGGCGTTGCTCGAGGTGCTCGACCCGGAGCAGAACAAGGCGTTCAACGATCACTACCTCGAGGTCGACTACGACCTCTCACAGGTGTTGTTCATCACCACGGCCAACTCGCTCGGCGAGATTCCCGCACCGCTGCGCGATCGGATGGAGATCATCCGCCTGGCCGGCTACCTGGATCAGGAGAAGTTCGCCATTGCGCGGCAGTTCCTGCTGCCGCGCCAGCTCGCGCGGCATGGCATCGCGCCGTCCTCGGCGTACCGCCGTACGATCCGACGATGAACACGCTCGAGGACAAGGTCGGCGTCGCCACGGGGCTCGCCTACACGAGCACGGGCGGCGACGTGCTGGAGATCGAGGTGAGCGTCGTCCCGGGACGGGGCAAGCTGCAGCTCACCGGTACGCTCGGCGACGTGATGAAGGAATCCGCGAGTGCCGCGCTGAGCTACGCCCGCGCCCGCGCCGGCGCGCTCGGCCTGGAGCGCGAGTTCCTGCGGTCGCGCGACCTGCACGTGCACATCCCCGACGGCGCGACGCCGAAGGATGGACCGAGCGCGGGAATCGCCATCGCGTGCGCGATCGTGAGCGCGCTGAGCGGCATCCCGCTGCGCGGCGACGTTGCGATGACGGGCGAGATCACACTGCGCGGGCGCGTGCTGGCGATCGGTGGGCTGAAGGAGAAGGCCGTCGCCGCGCTGCGCAACCGCATCGTGCACGTCATCGTGCCGAGCGAGAATGCACGTGAGCTCGACGAGCTACCGGCCGAGGTGAAGGAAGGGCTGCAGTTCCATCCGGTACGCACGATGGACGACGTGCTCGCGATCGCCCTCGCACGGACGGTGGACGTTCGGGCCGCCGAGGGGACGCCGTCGTTGGTGCCGCATTGAGCGAAGACCCGCTCGTCATTAAGAGCCTCGACTTCCTCGGCCCGATGGCGACGATGGAAGGGTGGCGGCCGACGAGCGATCTGCCCGAGGTCGCGTTCGCCGGCCGGTCGAACGTCGGGAAGTCGTCGCTGCTCAACCGGCTCGTGCGCCGCAAGGCGTTCGCGCGGGTGAGCAACACGCCCGGCCGCACGCGCGAGATCAACTTCTTCAAGGTCAACGACCAGTTCGTGCTCGTGGACCTGCCGGGCTACGGCTACGCGCGGATCTCGAAGGAGCGGAAGAAGGAGTGGCTGCCACTCATCGAGGGATACCTGCGGAGCTCACGCACATTGCGCGGCGTGGTGCAGCTCCTCGACGTGCGGCATCCGGCATCGGACGACGACCTGCTGATGCTCGACTTCCTGGCCGAGCTGGGCGCGCCGACGATCGTCGTCCTGACGAAGATCGACAAGCTGCGCCCGCGCGAGCTGACGACGCGCCTGCAGGAGATGGCGATGCAGCTTCAGCTCGAGGAGGAGCAGATGATCCCGTTCAGCGCGACGACGAACGTGGGGCGGGACGATCTCGCGTCGGCGGTGGTGTCGCTGGTGGCGCAGCCGTCGTGGCGGGACGAGGATTCGTCCGCGCGCTGACTCGCGCTTGGTAACGACGGAACGCGGATCTGAACCGCGATCCGCGGAAAGGGCCGGATTCCCTGGAGTCCCATTCGCCCTGGCTTCTAGCGCCGCGGCCTACGACCGACGGCTTTTCATTTCTCACAGAGAGCACAGAGGACACAGAGAACTGCTCTGCTTTTCTCTGTGCTCTCTGTGCGCTCTGTGAGAAACCGCAGGTGCAGATCCCTCGACTTCGCTCGGGATGACAGCGACGCGGATCAGTAGTCCGCGCTGACGGAGAGGCGGAGGATGCGCGAAGCGCCGGGCATGATGTTGTTGTTGCCCTGCGACGTGGCGTAGTAGCGGGTGTCGAGGAGGTTCTCGACGTTGAGCTGGGCGCGGGTGTGCCGCGGGAGGGTGACGAACAGGGCGCCATCCCAGCGCGTGAACGCGGGGAGAGTGACGGTGTTGTCGATCGCCGCGTACATGCGCGCCTGGTGGACCGCGCCGAGCCCCGCGCCGAGTGCGGGGGCGAGCTGGACGCGGTTCCAGAGCGATACCGTCGAGCGCGGAACGAGAGGCACCGTCGCGCCGGCGATGGCGGCGGTGGTGCGACTGCGGATGCGCGCCGTCTGCGAAGAGAAACCGCCGACGACCTGCCATGACGGAGTGATCTCGCCGCTGGCGCCGAGCTCGTAGCCCGTGGTGCGCTGGGCGCCCGTCTGCACGGTGCGCTCCGGGGTGACCGGGTCGGGGGCGCTGCTGTTGCTGCGGTCGAGCTGGAAGAGCGCACCGGTGAGCGAGAGCGACGACGCGACATCCCACTTCGCGCCCAGCTCGAGGTTGCGGAAACGCTCGGGCTCGAGGCTCTGCGTCGTCGCGGTGAGCGACGAGAACTGATCGCCGGAGCTCGGCAGGTGCGAGATGCTGTACGAGGCGTAGAGCGACGCCGGCGTCACGGGCTTGAAGATGAGGCCCGCGCGCGGTGAGACGAGGCGGTCGAACCGCTGGAGGTTCTGGTCGTTCCGGTTGTTGTGGAAGCGCACCGTGAACGCGTCGACGCGAAGGCCGGCGATGGCCTGCCAGTGGTCGGAGAGCGCGAGCTGGTCCTGCGCGTAGAGCGCGCCGACGTCGGCGCGAACGTGGTTGTCGGCGTCCGTCGCCGAAGGACGGAAGGCGACGCCGGTCGAGCGCGCGGGCTGCGCGAGGGGCACCTGCACGGTCGTCGCCGCGCCGCCGAAATAGGCGGTGTTGCGCAGGTTGTCGGTGTTCTGTCGCGAGAGCTCGGCGCCGGCGAGCAGGGTGTGGCGCACGGGGCCCGTCGTGAGCGCGCCGGTGAGATCGGTCTGGTTGAACGCGTTGGTGCGAGCGGTCGCGTTGTTGTAGCCCTGCAGGTTGACGAGCGTCCCGGTGGAATCGACCGCGCCGGAGTAGACGTTCTGGTAGAACTTGCCGTAGTGGACGACGCGCGTGCGGTTGCGCAGCGCGACACCGCCGCCGAGCTGGCGATCGATGACGACCGTGCCGGCGTCGACGCGCGCGCGCGAGTGGCTCACGTCGGGATCGCCGAAATAGGTGTCGATCGGCGTGCGGGCAGGAGCGCCGAGGAAGGAGGGGATGCCACGATCGACGTTGCGATCGTCGCCGAAGTGCTCGTAGTCGAAGCGCAGGACGGTGCCGGCGCCCGCGAGGATGGTGGCGGTGGGAGAGATGCCGCGCCGCGTGAGCCGCGAGCGCTCGCGGAAGCCGGCGGAGTTCTCATAGACGGCGTCGAGGCGGCCGGCGACGTGCTCGCCGAAGCCGCGGCCGACGTCGAGGGTGCCGCGCTTGTGGTCGAAGGAGCCCCCCTCGAGGGTCAGCGTGCCGACGGGCGCCCAGGAGGCTTCACGCCGCACCTGATTGATGATGCCGCCCCCGCCGCCACGACCAAAGATCATCGCATTGGAGCCCTTGAGCGCCTCGACCCGCTCGACGTTGTAGAGGTCGCGCAGGTACTGGGCGTCGTCCCGCACGCCGTCGACGAAGAAGTCTGCGGTGGAGCTCTGGCCGCGGATCACCGGGGCGTCGCGATGCCCCTCGCCCTGCGCCATGGTGACGCCGGGGACATAGCGCACGACGTCGGCCATGCTCTGCATCGCCTGGTCGCTGATGAGGGCACGGGAGAGCACCGTCGCCGACTGCGGCGTGTCGCGCAGGGGCGTGTCCGTCTTCGTCCCGGTACGGGAGCGGGTCACCCCATAGGCGGTGCGGCGGGTGCGCTCGCCGACGACCTTCATCCCGGCCAGCTCGCGCGCGCGGACCGGGGCGCGCTTCGCGCTGTCCGTCTGGACTTCACTCGATTTCTCCCGTCGGACGGTGTCGGTTGGAGTCGCCTGCTGGGCCAGGGCCGGCCGGTCGACGACGGCGAGAAGCGAAAGAACGGCGAGTGTCCTGACAGGGAGAGCACCGAGCATCGGGAGTAATTTCGTCTGGATTACGGATAGATCATTGGGCAGGGGCACACGGCCCAGGCCAAGTCGGGGAAGCATACCGAGGGCGTCACAATCCCGTCAAGTTTTGTCGGGATTGATTTCGGGCGTGGCTCCCCTGTTGGGTTTATCTCTAAGAGCGCATCAGATCGGTCCCTGTCAGATTCCACCCATGCCATACCTCCCTCTGAGATCCCTGCCGCCCCGCCCCGCCGAGGGGCTCACCTCCGCCTGGCTCGACCGGCTCGCCGAACGGCTGGCCGATACGACCGGCGACGTCGCCGCCCGGCGCGCGGTGATCTGTCGTGAGACGCTGGCGGAGCTCGCGTATCCGGAATACGCGAAGAATTGGGAGGAGGCGGTCGAGGACGAGGCGATCCCGCTCGGCACGCGGCTCTCGCTCGCCGCGCTCGACCCGCGCAACGTGACCCTCGAGCCCGAGTACTACAGCGACTGCGACGACGCGCGCTTCCAGCCGGTGAAGCCGCTGCTCTGGCTCTGGTACTCGTTCGACCGCCTGCCGATCGGGGGCCAGAACGTGGACCTCGGCGTGCGTCTGCGCCGGTTGCTCGCGCCGTACATCTTCAAGCGCGTGGGAAAGAACTTCAAGGCGTTCCAGCACGTCGAGTTCACCTTCGGCTACAACCTCGAAATCGGCGACGACGTGGTGGTGCACCGGCACGTGCTGCTCGACGATCGTGGCGGGATCCGGCTCGGGAACAAGGTCTCGATCAGCGACTACGCGAACATCTACAGCCACACGCACAGCATCGTCGAGCAGGCGGACGTGACGAACGCGCTGACGATCCTCGACGATGGCGTGCGGGTGACGTACCACGCGACCGTGCTGGCGGGCGTGCACGTGAACGAGCAAGGAATGGTCGGCGCGGTGGCGGTGGCGACGAAGGACGTGCGCCCGTACCACGTGTACGTCGGGATCCCCGCGAAGAGTGTGCGGGTGAAGCCGAACGCGCCGGAGCCGGCGACCATACTGAGGACGTCGGATCAGCGGGTGCCACGCTGAGGGCCAGTACAGGCCACTCCCAGTACTGAGTACTCGGTACCTGGTACCGAGACTGGCATACTGGCTCCCGGAATGAGGGGCGGGCTGGGGTCAGATACCGCAGGTGTCTGACCCCTTGGCGCATTCCAGTAACGCAACCGTGTGCCTTTCGGATAGGGCGACCTCCGAGCCTTCCGGGAGCCGTTATGCCAGTCCAAGTACCTGGTACTTCGTACTCAGTACTGGGAGTGGCCGTTCACCGCATCCGGTACGTCGTACTCGGTACTGGGAGTGGCAGCTCAGATAACCCGAAGCACATCCTCCACCGGACCAGCATCGCCGGCCGCGAGGAGTTGGAGGATATCACGCAGCGCCGCACGCTCGCGGGGCCAGACGAATCGCTCGAGTGCGGCGTCGGGGGTGAGCCACTCGTGACGCATGTGCTCCGCGCCGAGTGTGATCGGCAGCGTGCGATCGACGAAGGCGGCGAAGACGACCGCCAGCTCGACGGTGGCGAGCTTGTGCAGGTAGAAGGGCTGCACGGTCACATTGTACAGGCGCTGCACCGACAGTCCCGTCTCCTCGCGCACCTCGCGCACGGCAGCCTGCTCGGGAGACTCGCCCGCCTCGATGTGACCGTGCACGGTCTCCCACGCGGTGGGACAGCGCGTGTCGTGGGCGCGCTGCAGGGTGAGCACGTGCCAATCGCCTGCACTCGGATCGAGGCAGTACACGTCGATCGTGCCGACGTTGATGCTCGTCATCGCGTCCATTCCTCCGCGGCGCGTGAACCGACGCACGCGCGGAGCGCGAGTCGCCCAGCGAGGTACCGGGTCGATCGTCATCCGCCTCGCCATCGCAGGAGGGCGAGCACGGTGGCGAGGACGACTCGGCCGTGCGTGGTGGCCGGCAGCACGACGTTCGCGTCGCGTCCCAGCAGGCGGAGATGCTCGCCCGTTGCGCCGTCCGGCGCCAGGGCGACGACGAGCGGCGGACGCACCTGTACGGCGCTGCGGTCGGGCAGAGCGAGCGCCGGGTGCTCGGCGTTCGCCAATGCGCCAAGGGTCACGACGGCGTCGAGCGGCAGCTCGGCGAGGACGTCAACGATCTCCACCTCGCCGCCGAGCGCAGATGCGGCGGCGAGCAGCTGCGCGCGCACGGCGCCGCTCACTGCGCCCGACCGCGCGCTCGACCAGCCGATGCGTGTCGGGCCCGCCGCGGCGGGTGACTTCGCAGGCGGCTCCATGACCTGACGCGCCGGCTCCGCCGCGACGCGACGCAACTCCTCGATGGATGTCTCGCCGCGCCGGACGAGCGCGAGGCCCGATTCCCAGAGCGGAATGCACCCATTGGCACGGGAGGCCTCGGCGATGCTCTCCGGGGGCGCACCAGCAGCGACCCGGCGCTCGAACTCCGGCGACGCGATGAGGATCTCGGCGATCGCGCGCCGGCCGCGATAGCCGGCGTCGCCGCACTCGCGACAGCCACTGCCGGCGCAGCCCGTGCACACGCGCCGCACGAGGCGCTGCGCGATGACGCCCTTCACCGCGGTGGCGATCTGATAGCTCGCGGCGCCGATGTCGACGAGGCGCGCGATGGCGCTCGCCGCATCGTTCGTGTGGAGTGTGGAGAAGACGAGGTGCCCGGTGAGCGCGGCCTGGATCGCGATCTCCGCCGTCTCGCGGTCGCGGATCTCGCCGACGAGGATGACGTCGGGATCCTGGCGCATGATGGAACGCAGTGCCGCGCCGAAGGTCAGCCCCGCCTTCTCGTGCACCTGGACCTGCACGATCCCGGGGAGACGATACTCGATGGGATCTTCGACGGTGACGACGTTGACACCGCGCGCCTGCACCTCGCGCAGCGCGGCGTAGAGCGTCGTCGTCTTGCCCGAGCCGGTGGGGCCGGTGACGAGCACGAGCCCCTCGCGCTGGTCGAGGAGGGACCGGATGCGCGCGACGTCGGGCTCGGCGAAGCCAATGGCGTCGAGGGTGCGAAGGCCCGTGCTCGCGTCGAGCACGCGGACGACGATCTTCTCGCCGTGCGAGGCGGGGAGAGTGGAGACGCGAAGGTCCACCACCATGCCGCGCACGGCGATGCGCGCGCGGCCGTCCTGTGGGCGCATCCGGTCGGCGATGTCGAGCCCGGAGAGGATCTTCACGCGCGAAACGAGCGATGGCGCGAGCGACTTCGCGAGAAGCCGAGACTGGCGCAGCACGCCGTCGATGCGGTGGCGCACGGCGATCCCCTGCTCTTCCGGCTCGATGTGGATGTCGCTCGCGCCGGCCTGGATCCCCTCGGCGAGGAGCTGATCGACGAGCAGGATGGCGGAGGCCGAATCGTCGGGGGCACGGTCGCGCGCGCCGGAGTCGAATCCGAGGTGCTGGACCTCGACGGGGAACGCGGCGGGCTCGGCGCGCGTGCCGATCTCCGGATACCAGCGCGCGATCTGCTGCGCGATCTCCGTCGCCGGCGCTTCGACCCAGTGCACGCGGTGGCCGGTGGCGAAGGCCACGGCACGCTCGGCGTCGAGGTCGAGCGGATCGCTGGTGGCGACGACGAGTGATCCGTCCTCGACGCGCAGCGGGAGCACGCGGTAGCGTCTGGCCCAGCGCTCGTCGAGCAGGGCGACGGCGGCCGGATCGGCGCGGGAGAAATCAGCCTGGTGCGTGAGCGCGGCGCGGCGTGTGATCACGACCGCAGAGTACTCGTGCCGGCGGCGCCAGCGTCATCCCGCGTGCGCGCGCCGGTACGGACGAGTGCGGGCGCTCAGCGCGTACTCAGGCGCTCGAGCTGGCGGTCGTGTACGCGCGAGAGGAGCAGCAGCGCGGAGAGCGCACCGACGAGCGCCATGAACATGTCCCACTGCGTATCCCAGACGTCGCCCTGGGTGCCGAGGAATGCGTCGGCGGAGGAGCCGCCGAGGATCGCCGCGAGCCACTCGATCAGCTCATAGGACGCGCTGACGGCGAGGCAGACGCAGGTGACGAGGAAGAAAAGCCACCTGCCCGGCCGGAGCGGCGAGCGACGCAGCAGGACCTCGCGCGCGACGATGGCGGGGACGAAGCCCTGCGCGAAGTGACCGAGGCGGTCGTAGTGATTGCGCCCGAGATGGAGGGCGTCCTGCACCCAGAAGCCGAGTGGGACTTTGGCGTAGGTGTAGTGCCCGCCGATCATGAGGATGAGGGCGTGCACGCACAGCAGCCGGTACGCGAGTGGGGTGAGTGGAAAGCGCTTCGCCGTGGCGACGAGAATCGGGATGGCGATGAAGATCGGAAAGACCTCGAGCACCCAGGTGCCCGGCTCCGCCGCACCGATGCGGGAGACGGCGAGGCAGATGAGGGTGACGATGAGGAGGATTCCGGGCTCGCGGCGTTGCATGACGGGAGGACGGTGCGCGTGGAGGGGGCGTCACACGCGAGTCACGGATCGGGTCAGCGCGCTCGAGCCCAACTCGCCAAGGGGTCAGAGCCCTCGGGCTTCGCCCTCGGGGTCAGACTCAACCTACTCTGACCCCACGTACTCTGACCCCACGTACTCTGACCCCAATTGGGGGTTAGAGGACGCCCCAGAAGTCGCGGGAGAGGTCGACGTTGAACTGCCAGGTGCCGTGGCGCGTGCCTTTCGCGATCTCGAAGCGGAGGAGGTCGAAGAAGGGCTGCAGCGCGACGCCGACGCTCGGGTAGACGCCGTTCGGGCGGAAGGCGGGGGGCGCGGTGATCAGGGCGCTGCCGGCCGGCACTTCCAGGGCGACCGACCGTGGTGGCCGGGCGTAGGTGGCCTGGAGGAAGGGCGCGATCGTCGCCTGGCCGGGAATGCGACCGAAGCGGCCGAGTGAGATCTTCGGCGCGGGGATACCGGCACGCCACTCGACGCGCTGGGTGACGCCGGCGAGCGCGGGAAGGGAGTGGAAGTCGTAGCCCGGCGCGCTGACCGGACCGCCGAAGAACAACCACTCCTGCGGCGGGACCGGTCCGTCCGCACCGACGGCGCCCCCGGCGGTAAAGAGCACGAGCCGTCCATGCTCGAACGGCCGCTCGATCGACGCGGAGAGGAACGCGCGGCCGACGTTGGTCGGCTCGAAGGGAAAGAAGTCGTCGTCGCTGGTGAGATGGCTGAACCGGAGCTCGCCGTCGAGTCGCACTTCCGTGCCGAAGAACGAGAGCGCCGTCGGGCGATTGCCGGTGAGCGCGATGCGCGTGGCGCGCAGCGGCGCGGCGGGAAGAATCGGCTCGAACCGACCGTAGGCGGGGGTGGCGGTGACGCGCAGCGGGCGCTGGCGCTCGATCGACGCGTCGAGATGCAGCCGGAAGCTCGCCAGGTTGAATGCGTCGAGGCCGATGCCACCGCCGTGCACGCCGTAGGGATCGGTGTAGTCGGACCCGAACTCCTGCGCGGCGATCGAGTTCACGAGGAGCGAGCGCTCCTGGATGTCGCCGGCGTCGCGGAAGTCGCTCTCGCCGAACAGACGAAGGCCCCACTTCGGCGACTGCCAGGAGAGGGTGCCACTTCCCTTCCCCCGCTTGTCGTCGATGCCGTAGCGGCCGCGCGCCTCGATGCCGAAGCCACCGCCGAAGCGCGACGCGAGGCCGGCGCCGAAGGCGAAGCCCTCGGCGCGGTCGAAGCGGGCGAAGTCGGAGACACCGACGGCGGCGAGGGTGAGCGCCTGCGGACGGCGAAGCGCCTGCGCGCGCACGAGCGCACGCGCCTCCTCCTGCACACGCTTGATGTCGGCGTTGGTGACGGCGCGCACATCGGGCGGGAGCGAGTCGAGGATGCGGCCGCCGAAGTGGAAGGTGTCCTGCACCGCCTTTGGAGCAAACACAATCTCTGCACCACCAAAGATGGCGGGAGAGAAGCCCGTGTTGATCTGGTAGTCGCCGATCACCCAGCGGCCGCGGATGATGCCGCGCACCGGATAGTCGAGCCACGTGCCGCCGCGGCGGATCTCGATCTCCTGCTGGCGCGGGAGCCAGAAGCGCGCGCTGACGAGACTGTTCTCGATGACGACGAAGAGATCTTCGAGTGCGTTGTCGATGAACGCGGCGCGCGTGAAGTTGAACGCCATCCGCACCACCTGCGCCTCGTCGCGCTCGATGTACATCGCGCCGATGATGCGCGGCTGGCGATCGTTCTTCGGGCGGACCTTCACCTCGTAGGTCAGGAGCGTGCGGCCGGGGAGGTTCAGCGCCAACGAGTCGGTGATGGCGAAGTCGTACGCTTCGAGACCGACCGGCGAGAGGGGATGCGGAACGTCGCGCACCTCGTCGCCCTCGCCGAGCCGGATGATGGCGGGGAAGTTGTTCTGGACGATGCCGAGGTGATCGCGGTGATACTCGATGTCGGTCGGGAGGAGCAGTGTATCGCGTCGACCGAGGATGACCTGCTTGCTGAGGTTGGGCGCCCGCCAATAGACTTGATTCACGAGCTCGTCGGCTTTCACGACCTTGGGCGGCTCGGCGAGTCCTTCGCCGACCTGAGCAAGGAAGGTGACATAGCCATGCGCCACGGCCTTGTAGTCCCTGAGGCCGGTGTCGGCGAGCTGCTGGGCGCGCCGCGCCGTGGCCCGTTCGACGAGGGCGCGCGTGCGCGAGTCGTTCCACTGCTGGGCGCCCGCCGCGCGCGGTGCGAGCGCGACAACCCCACTGCACGCGGCGAGCGCCGCGACGAGCAAGCGATGCATTCACGAAAGGTCGCCGGCACGCACCGGCCGGACAAGCACGCGCGAGACGGCGCACGATGAGCTTCGACGACTTCCGCCGGCTCGCACGGGCGCGGGCGGTCGTGCCGGTGTGGCGTGACTGTCTGCTCGACACCGACACGCCGGTGACGGCGTTCGCCAAGCTGCGGGAGGGGCCGTTCGCCTTCCTGCTCGAGTCGGCGCCGGCGGGAAGCGAGACGTGGTCGCGCTACACGTACCTCGGGAGTGCGCCGCGCGCCGCATGGCGGCTGCGCGACGGCGAGGTGGAAGACTGGACGCCGCAGCGCGAGTG
>JAEKKK010000196.1 GCA_019510405.1 Gemmatimonadota bacterium
AGGATTTCGCCGTCGCGAACCTGAAGGGAGTGCATCCGACGTGGGACTTCGCGAACGTGTACACGCAACTCTTCGTCGCTGGTACATATCCACTGCCCGTCGGTGGCCTTCGGGATGGCGTTGGCGTTCCCGTGTCCGCGAAAGGGGGCTCAGCGAGCTACTACCGATTCGCCGTTCCGGCCGGAGCGCAGACGATGCTGAGATTCGGCTCCAGTGGGTCACCGGCGAACAGCAATCTCTCTTTCATGCTGGTCCGCGAATACTAGCCGCAATCAGGCGGAGGTCAGCGGGGCCGCGCGGCCGGCGGCGGCGGCGCCCCGTTGCGCAGGTAGTCATACTCCTCGGCGATGAACTTCTTGTGGTCGTCCGTCAGGTCGATCCAGCATTCCAGCTGCGCGACCGGCGCCATCGTGCCGTCGGAGAACGCCACCTTGATCGCATCGCACTCGAGCTTGCGGTACTGCTCCCAGCTCGTGTGCGCCTGCCTGAGGAGCGTGGCGACGCTGTCGCCCGTGAACACCCACACCGAGTCCTCGACCGCAGACAGTTGACGCTCGGCATCCTTCCGGTCGCGCACGAGCGCCTCGACCATGTCGTGGGTGGTCACGGGCGTCGTGTCGGTTTTCGCACCGGCATTCGCACTCGCACGGGCGGCGCTGGTTTCGTTCGTCGCTTCGCGGTCGCGAGCGTGGGCAGCTGTCGAGCAAGCATGCGGACTCCGCGCGAAAGAAGCGCATTCCGTACGCGAACAGCCGGCGTGCCGTCCGCGAGAATTCCTGACCGGGGAACCAGAGCGACGCGCTGCGACCGGGCGCCTGGTACAGGGCGACCTCCTCTTCGCGTCGCCTGAGCAGTCCGCGCAGCGTGATGCGCTCGCCGGTCCGCTGGTTCCGACCCTTGATGAATTGCTTGATTCGCGCGATGACGCCCGGATGATCGCCGCGATTCAGGTTCGGCAGCACGGAGCGCGAGAAGTTTCCCGGGCCGACGTTGAAGATGAAGCTGCCGAGCGCGTCGACCTGGTTCTGGGTGAGCGGGATCCTGATCCGGTCGAGCACGGGGTTGACGATCCTCTCGACGTCTCTGGCGAACACCTCCTGCGCCTGCGCATCGGTGAGGGCGCCGGGGAAGGACTCGCCGGGACGGAGCATGTGTCCGTACCCGACCGTGCGGTTGCCGACGCCGTCGTCATAGACGCGCGGCACGAAGGCTTCGCGCCGGCGGATGCGCGCGAGGCCCTGCGGACTCATACGGTGCGGCGGCCCGGCGGCGGCGGCATTCATCGCGCCGGTCGCGGCGGGAGCATTCGTGCCGGCAGCGGGCGGCGCGATCGCACCGGCAGGAGGCGCGTTCGCGGTATCGGAGCGCGATGGCGCTCGCGTGCATGACGCAGCGACGACGAGCACGAGTGCCGCCGCGACGCGGTGTGCAGCAGGGTTCTCCGTCACGATCGCGCCTCTTCCAGTATCCGACGGTAGACCTGGCTGTCGATCATGATCTCCACGAGATCGAGGTCCAGACGGCCCGCCACGGCCTCGCCGCGGATGATGTCGAGGGCCTTCTCGGCGGGCACCGCGGGTTTGTACGGACGGTTCTTCTCCGTGAGCGCGTCGAAGATGTCGGCAATGGTGATCATGCGTACCTGCACGGGGATCTCGTCGGCCTTCAGTCCTCGCGGGTAGCCGCTGCCGTCCAGCTTCTCGTGATGACTGAGGGCGAAGGCACTCAGATTCCCGAGGTCGTCCGTCCACGGGATGCTGCTGAGGAAGCGGTACGTCTGCTCGGCGTGCGACTCGACCTCGGCGCGCTCGGTGTCGTCGAGGGTGCCACGCGGGATCTGGAGGAAGTGCAGCTCTTCCGGCGTGAGATAGGGCGTCACCCCGTCGCCATGTCGCGCGAAGGTCCGCGCCGCGATGTCCCTGAGCTCGGCCGCTGACCGTTCGGGAAGCACGGCCGGCTCGTTGGCCGCTCGCACGACCGCCCACATGCCGTCGAGGTGTTCGAGCTGCCCCGTCAACTCCTCCTCGAGCCGAGGGCCAAGCGCCTTCTCGTCGTCCAGGCGCAAGGATAGACGCCGCTTGTAGTAGGCACACTCCATGGTCGCGCGAATGAGCTCGAAGCGGGCGTTGACTCGTTCCCAGAGGACAGCGGGCAGCTTCTTCGCTTTCATCAGCACGTCCTCGTGCACCGCGACCTTGCCAAAGTCGTGCAGGAGGGCGGCGAAGTGCAGCTCGCGCATCTGCTTGCTCGTGAAGCGGGTGTCGCGGTACGCACCGCGTCCCGCGCGCTCGACCGCCTCGGCGATACCCGTCGTGAGCGCCGACACGCGGACCGAATGGCCGGCCGTGGAGGGATCGCGCTCGTCGATCGCCGTGACCGACGCCTTGACGACACTCTCGAGAATCTGCTCGACCTGCGCGTAGAGGCGTTGATTCTCGATCGACACCGCGGCCTGACTCGCCAGTGACCGCACGAGGCTCACCTCGCGCGCGGTGTACGGCAGCACCCAACGGTCGGCATCCTCCTTCGTCTCGATGCGAGCGCTCGGATCGGACTTGCGGTTGATGAAAGCCAGCACGCCGACGAGCCGACCGGTATGGTCGAGCATGGGCACCGTGAGGGCTGATTTTCGATAGTAGCCGTAGATCTGCTCGAAGCGGGGATCGGTACCGAATGGGGCGTCGTCAGGCAGATGGTATGCATCGGCCACGGTGACGGGCTCGCGGATGCGCGCCGAGTGGCCGGCGATGGTCGAGTCGTCGATGCTGATGATGTGCTGGCCGAGCTTGGCCCCGGGAAGCGTGTCGAAGCGCGCGACGGCCACGCGCAGATGCGTCACGCCGTGCGCGTCAGGCTCGGCGAGCAGCATGCTGCCGCCGTCGCTCCCCGTGAGCCGCTTCCCCTGATCGACGATCTGTCGGAGGAGCGCGTCGTGATCGCGCTCGAGCATGAGCGCCATCCCAATCCGGCTCAGCTCGCGGAACTCGAGCTTGCGGTTGGCGAGCCGGCGCCGAATGCGCACACCGGCGAACCGCGTGCACGACAGCACGCAGGCGGCGTCGAGCACGCGATCCCGCGCCACGTCGTCGTGCACGCCGACGATCGAGATGGTCACGCGGGTGTGACCGAGCGTCGGCTGCACCGCATCGTCGGCGGCAACGAGCACGACGCGCCGAGGCAGCTTGCGCAGCAGATCCCGCCGCTCGAGCATGCCGGCGTCGACGACGAGCACGGCGGGTTCGTCGAACGACGTCGCCGCGAAGAGCTCGGCGGCCGGCCGCCACCGCGCCGGGTTCACCGCACCGGGGCGCGTGCGCGGTCCGTAATAGATGTGGCAGTTCTCTAGCAGGCTCACGAACGGTGCGAGAGCACCGAGCGTGCCGAGCAGATGTCTCAGCGACTCATGTCGCTTCGACGCGATAGCGCAGCCAGAGCACGTCGTCGCTGCGCTGCTCCACGGACTCCAGGGCGAGGCGGCGCGGCGACATGCTCGCTCCCGCGACGTCGAACAGCGCCGCGGTGCCGACCCGGCCGTCGACGACCGGCGCGACGAGCACGCTGATCTCGTCGACGAGGCCGGCGCGCAGCATGCTGCCGTTGATGCCGCCACCGCCCTCCAGCATCAGCGTGCGGACGCCGAAGTGCGCGCCGATGCGGTCCAGCGCGAGCGGAAGATCGACGTCGCTCGTACCGGCGAGGATGTACGAGACGCCGCGCTCGCGCAGCGCCGAGAGGTACTCGTCGGACACGCGCTCGTTGCAGATGGCGACGAGGTGATCGCCGTCGATGTCGTTCGACTCCCAGCGCAGCTTCCCGCGCGGATCGACGACGAAGGCAAACGACTCGTGATCGCCAGGAGCGACGAAGTCGTCGCGCGGAGCGCCGCCGTACTCGCGAGCGACCTCCGTGTCCCGGCGGACGCCGCCGGCAAAATGGAGCTGCATCGTCACGCGCCCGCAGAGCCAACCATCGGGCTCATAAGTGGCGTGCACGAGCTCGTACTGCCTCCGCCCTTCGGGCGAGAGCGGCCAGCCCTCGGTGACGATGCGGCCGTCGAGGGACGCGAGCATATGGCAGATCACGCGCGGCCGGGTCGTCATCGTCATCGGTGAATCACCTCAGGTCGTGAGCAAGGTCTTGATCGCGCGGCGCTCGTCCATCGCCTTGTAGCCCTCGGCCACCTGGTCGAGCGGGAGCGTCAGGTCGAACACCTTGCCCGGCTCGATCGTGCCGTCGAGCACGAGCTCGATGAGATCGGGCAAGTACCGGCGAACGGGTGCCGGCCCGCCGTGCAGGTGCACGTGCGTGTAGAACAGCTTCGCACCGTCGAGCTGAACGCCGTGCGGGACGCCGACGTAGCTGACGTAGCCGCCGGGACGTGTGGCGTGGATCGCCTGCCACATCGACTCCTGGGTGCCGACGCACTCGAGCACCGAATCGGCGCCGACGCCCTTCGTCAGCTCCTTGATGCGCGCCGCTCCCTCCTCGCCGCGCTCGGTGACGACGTCGGTGGCGCCGTATTCGCGTGCGAGACGCTGCCGTGCCTCGTGGCGGCTCATGGCGATGATGCGTTCGGCGCCCATGCACTTCGCCGAAAGGATGGCGAGCAGGCCGACCGCACCGTCGCCGACGACGGCGACTGTGGAGCCCTTCGTCACGTTCGCGGCGTCGGCGGCGAACCAACCGGTGCCGAGCACGTCGGAGACGGCGAGCAGGTTCGGAATCAGACTGGCGGGCGGTACGTCACGCGTCGCCACCAGGGTACCGTCGGCGAGCGGAACGCGAAGCCAGGGCGCCTGCGCACCGACGACCGGCGTCTTCTGCATGCACGACGTCTGGTAGCCGTGGCGGCAGTGCGGGCAGCTGTTGTCGGAGGCGAAGAAGGAACCGATGACGAACTGCCCCTTCTTCACGGTGCGCACGTCGCGGCCGACTTCCTCGACGATGCCGCAATACTCGTGGCCCATCGGCGACGGCTTCTTCACCGGATTGGCGCCGCGGTACGGCCAGAGGTCGGAGCCGCAGATGCAGCTCGCCGAGAGGCGGATGATGGCATCCGTCGGCTCGACGATGGCGGGATCGGCGCGCTCCTCGAAGCGGACGTCGTACGGGCCGTAGAGTACAGCTCCCTTCATGACGAATCTCCGTTGGTGGTCAGCGTGCGCCGCGCGCCGCGCCGTACTGCGCGTCGGTGACGTGCTCCATCCAGTCGACCATCTTCCCGTCGAGCGCTTCCTGAATGGCGATGTGCGTCATCGCCGTGGCGGGCGACGCGCCATGCCAGTGCTTCTCGTTCGGCGCGAACCAGACCACGTCGCCGGGACGGATCTCCTCCACCGGGCCCCCTTCGCGCTGCACGAGGCCGAAGCCGGCGGTGACGATGAGCGTCTGGCCGAGTGGATGGGTGTGCCACGCGGTGCGCGCACCGGGCTCGAAGGTGACCGCGGCACCCGCAGCGCGCGCCGGTGCGGGCGCGGTGAAGAGCGGATCGATGCGGACGGTGCCGGTGAACCAGTCCGATGGCCCCTTGCCGGACGGCTTCGTGCCGGCGCGTGCGATCTCCATGTCGATCTCCTGGGTGTGCGCGCCTGCGCGCGCGGATGATTCTCTCACAAAACCCGCGCCGCTATCGCTCCCATGCGACGGACCAGTGCTCGTCGGGCCGAGTGGAGCGGATGATCAATCGCCGGTCCGCGATCTCGTAGCGGCGTGGGAGATCCTTGCCGACGAGATCACGCACGTTCGCGCCGTCGTAGCGATGCGTGACGGTGTGCCTCGCTTCGTCGATGACATAGCGACCGAAGGAGCCTTCATAGCCGCCCTGCGCGTACTGGACGGGGCCGCTGGACGGCGCGGCGTCGGCCGATGGGTACATGACCTGCACCGACACGTCGCCGGTAGCAGTGTAGATCAGCGAGCCGTGCGCGTCGGTGATACGCCGGAGCGTGCCGTCGCGTGCCGGCAGCTCGAGCCAGGCGAGATGCCAAGCGCCGACCAGCGGCGATTCCCTCGTCGCGGGCGACGTGCTGCGCAGCGAGGCCGGCGTGCGCTGCGCCGTGGCGCATCCGGCGAGCGCGACGAGACTGATGACGGTGACGATCCGTGAGCCGTTCATGTCGAACCTCGATGGAGGTGGCCCGGTGGCATATCAGCGGCCGGTGAGTCGCTCGTGCGCCTCGGGATACCGTTCGCCCTGGATGTGCACGGAAGCGGAAGCATCCTCGATGGCGCGGATGTCGTCCGCGGACAGGTGGACGTCGACGGCGCCGAGGTTCTCCTCGAGGCGCGCGAGCCTCGTCGTCCCCGGGATCGGCACGATCCAGGGCCGCTTCGCCAGCAGCCACGCGAGCGAGATCTGCGCAGGCGTCGCGCCACGTTCGGCGGCGAATCGCTCGAGCAGGTGTACGAGCACCTGGTTCGCCTTCACGTTGTCGGGGGTGAACCTCGGCACCGTGCTGCGGAAGTCCGAGCTGTCGAACGCCGTCGTCTCGGTGATCGCGCCGGTGAGAAACCCTTTCCCCAACGGGCTGAAGACCGCGTGCGCGCGACGGATCGTCTCCGCGCTCGCCTCCGACAGGCCGAAGTGCTTCACCTTTCCCTCGGCGATGAGATCGCGCACGGTACCGGCGACGTCCTCGATCGGCACGTTCGGATCCACGCGGTGCTGGTAGAGCAGCTCGATCGATTCGATACGGAGCCGCGTCAGCATTCCATCCACGGCAGCGCGGATGTGATCCGGCCGGCTGTTCAGCTCCGTCCAGCGGTTCGTATCGTGCGCGCCGGGCGCCCAGCCGAACTTCGTCGCGACGACGACCCGACCGCGGAACGGCGCGAGCGCCTCGCCGAGCAGCTCCTCGTTCGTGAGCGGCCCGTACACCTCGGCGGTATCGAAGAAGGTAACGCCGCGTTCGACCGCAGCGTGGAGCAGCGCGATCATCTCGCGCCTGTCCTTTGGCGGACCGTAGGACCAGCTCATCCCCATGCAGCCGAGTCCGAGTGCCGAGACTTCGAGGCCACCGCGTCCGAGCGTTCTCGTCTCCATTGCGTCTCCTCACGATTTCTGAACGTCCACTGAGCGATCTACCCGCCCCTCAAAACAAGCGCAGACGGGAGCGGCGATCTACTTGACGCTCGTGCACAGATCAGTAAGCGTTCCTTCACGATGCCCGAAGACCTCAACGCCATGTCGGTGTTCGTCGCCGTCTCCGACGCCAAGGGCTTCCGCGCCGCCGGTGAGCGGCTGGGCGTGAGCGCGTCGGCGGTGAGCCAGGCGCTGCGCAAGCTCGAGACGCAGATCGGGGTCGTGCTCGTGCATCGGACGACGCGCAGCGTACGGCTGCGCGGTCAGGCGCCAGACGCCCGAGTCGCCCTTCGTGAGCGGATGGTTGGCGAACGGCGCGGGGCCCTCGCTGCGCAGCAGCACGTCAGTGGCCTTCGGCGCGTAGAGCTGGA
>JAEKKK010000197.1 GCA_019510405.1 Gemmatimonadota bacterium
AGCGGTCACTGCGCGGCGCGAACCTCTGGAACGAGGTGAAGGACCGGATGTCCAAGCCCGGCGCCGGGCTGTCCGGCGGTCAGCAGCAGCGGCTGTGCATCGCCCGCGCCATCGCCGTCGAGCCGCAGGTGCTGCTCATGGACGAGCCGTGCTCGGCGCTCGACCCGATCTCCACGCTGGCCATCGAGGACCTGATGACCGAGCTCAAGGAGCGGTTCACCATCGTCATCGTCACGCACAACATGCAGCAGGCCGCGCGGGTCAGCGACCGCACCGGCTTCTTCACCCTCGAGGCGACCGGGGAGCCCGGCAGGCTCATCGAGATCGACTCCACCGAGAAGATCTTCAGCAACCCCTCGGAGAAGCGCACCGAGGACTACATCACCGGCCGGTTCGGGTAAGGAGACCCTTGATGCGTCAGAGCTACCACGACCAGCTCGCGGAGGTCGGTGACGGCCTCATCGAGATGAGCCGGCTCGTCGGTTCTGCCGTCAGCAAGGCGACCACCGCCCTGCTCGACGCCGATCTGGGCGCCGCCGAGTCCGTCATCGCCGCGGACGAGGAGGTCAACAAGCTCTACCGCCAGCTCGATGACGAGGCCGTCCAGCTGCTCGCCCGGCAGCAGCCCGTCGCCATCGACCTGCGCTCGATCGTGACCGCCCTGCGGATGAGCTCCGACCTCGAGCGGGTCGGCGACTACGCGGTGCACATCGCCAAGGTGGCCCGCCGCCGCTACCCCGCCAGCGTCATCCCGGTCGAGCTGCGCGCCACCATCCTCGAGATGGGGCAGGCCGCCACCCGGATCGCCGTGAAGGCCGGCACCGTCATCGCCACCCGCGACCTCGCGCTCGCCGCGCAGCTGCTCGCCGATGACGACACCATCGACGACCTGCACGCCAGCCTGTTCACCTCGCTGCTCGACGGCAACTGGGAGCACGGCGTCGAGGCCGCCATCGACCTCGCGCTGCTCGGCCGCTACTACGAGCGCCTCGCCGACCACGCCGTCTCCGTCAGCCACGCCGTGACTTACCTCGTGACCGGCGAGCACAGCGACCCCGAGTCCTACGCCACCGACTGAGGCCCCGGCCGACCGCCCGGCCGCCGACTTCGGTTGATCGACCGCGCCCTGACCCGGCAGAACCACCGCGGTCCCGGCGAACTCGGCAACCTGAGCGCCTCCCAGCACGCCCAGACTTCCGACATCGGTCGATCCGCCGCGCCCTGACCCGGCAGAACCACCGCGGTCCCGGCGAACTCGGCAACCTGAGCGCCTCCCAGCACGCCCAGACTTCCGAGAACGGCGTACGACGGGGGCGCGGCGATCGATCGCCGGGAACGGCGTACGACGGGGGGCGCGGGGTCAGGTCTCGACGAGGGAGGCGAGGGCGGCCGCGAAGCGCTCGCGGGAGACGCCGACCGGGCCGCCGAAGAACCGCTCCGCCAGGTGGTGGCCCACGACGGCGAGCAGCACCACCGACGCGACGGCGTCGGCGTCCCGCGCAGGGATCTCACCGCGTGCCATCCGCGCCGACAGGTCGGAGGCATCGATCCGGGAGCCGCCCTCGGCGAGCACGCTCTGGATCCGGTCCAGGTGCGGCAGCCGGGTGCCGTCGCGGACGAGCAGCGCGATCAGCGACCGCATCCGGTCGAGGTTGTCGAGCGCCCACGTGTAGTGCTCGACGAGGGCGCCGCCGGCCGGCTCCTGCTCCCGGCGCTCGAGCGCCCGGGTGATCTCGCGGTCGACGACGGCGGACAGCACGTCGTCCTTGGAGCGGAAGTGCCGGTAGAAGCTGCCGCTGCCGGGGGACAGCCCCGCCCCCTGCTCCAGGTCGGTGACGGTCACCCCGTCGATGCCGCGGGCGACGAACGCCGCCAGCGCGGTGTCGAGGATCCGGTCCCGGGTGTCGCGCGCCACGATCTGCAAGATAGCTCTTGCGCAATGCAAGACTCTTCTTGCAGACTGGCGGCATGACGCTGGCTCCCGCGCGACCCGCTGACCTCGACCCCCGGGCCCTGGCGCTCGCCGTCGCTGACACCCGGCGCGCCGGGTCGCTGACGTTCCTGGTCGGCGGCCACACCCTCACCTACCGCGCCGACGGCGACGAGGTCCTCGAGAGCGACGTCCCCGACGGTGAGACCGTCGTCCGGCTCGAGCCCGGCGCCTGGCAGGACCTCGTCGCCCAGCTGCGCACGCCCATCAACCTGCTGCTCGCCGGCAGCCTGACCTTCGAGCGCGGCGGCTTCGACCAGCTCGCGGCCTGGGACCGGGTGCTGCGCTACCTGCACGCCGGCTTCCCGCCGTACACGCCCCGCGACCTCCAGGGCCGCGACCCCGCCGCGACGATGACCCTGGACGACAGCGACGAGGAGCTCCGTCAGCAGCTCGAGACGGTCGGCTACCTGCACGTGCGGGGGGTCTTCAGCCCGGAGGAGATGGCTGCGGCGAACGCCGCGGTCGACGAGCTGGCCGCGCAGGCCCGGCCCCATGACGACCAGAGCTGGTGGGTGGGCACCGACGACGGCGACAAGCTCTGCCGGCTGGTCTACAGCACGCTGAGATCGGCTGCGCTGAAGGCGATCGAGCAGGACCCGCGGCTCGCGCGGCTGGGCCGCCTGCTCGACTCCGACGCCGTCGTGACGGCCGACCGCATGGAGGGCAGCGCCGTCCTCATCAAGGTCCCCGGGCAGACCCAGGGGCTGTCCAACATCCCGTGGCACCAGGACTGCGGGATGGGCGGCCACGCCATCCTGTGCCCGGCCGTCAGCATCGGCATCCAGCTGACCGGCTCCACCGCCGGCAGCGGCAACCTGCTCATGGTCCCGGGCAGCCACGGGCAGACGCTGCCCTACCAGTGGCACAACCGCTCCGACGTACCGGTCGTCGAGATCGACACGGCGATCGGCGACGTCACCGTGCACGTGCAGGACGTCATGCACGCGAGCCCGAAGCCCACCGGCGAGGGCGGCCGCCGCACGATGTACGTGACCTTCTACCCCCGCACCCTGCTCGACCACGTCGGGCCGGGGGAGGCGTTCAACGACCTGGTGCGCAACCGCACGGCCGAGGTCGCGGGACTCGCCTGAACGCCAGGCGAACGTTCCACGAACGACCTGCCCTAGCCTGATACACGTGCGTCTGAGACTGACACCCCGCGACACCTCTTTCTACGACCACTTCACCGCGGCCGCGACCAACCTCGTCCAGGGCGCTGACCTGCTCGCGGAGATGTGCAAGACGGGTGCCGACCGGCCGGTGCTGGCGAAGCAGCTGCGCGAGGTGGAGCACGCGAGCGACGAGATCACGCACACCGTCATGCGGCAGCTGAACTCCACGTTCGTGACGCCGTTCGACCGCGAGGACATCTACCGGCTGGCGAACCGGCTCGACGACGTCATGGACTTCATGGAGGCGGCCGCCGACCTGGTCGTGCTCTACGAGCTGGGCGAGCTGCCGCCGGAGAACGTCCGGGTCGTCGAGGTGCTGCAGCGGGCCGCGCGGCTGACGGCGGAGGCGATGCCGCGGCTGAAGGACATGAAGGACCTCGACGCCTACTGGATCGAGGTCAACCGGCTCGAGAACGAGGCCGACCAGATCTACCGGCGCACCGTCGCCCGGCTCTTCAACGGCGAGTACGACGCCCTCACGGCGCTGAAGCTGAAGGACGTGGCCGACGAGCTCGAGGCCGCGGCAGACGCGCTCGAGGACGTCGCCGACGCCGTCGAGACCATCACCGTCAAGGAGTCCTAGTCCTTTGTCCGGGGCGGACCTCGGGCTGATCGCGATCGTCGTCATCGCGCTGGCCTTCGACTACACCAACGGCTTCCACGACGCCGCGAACGCGATCGCGACCGCAGTGTCGACCCGGGCCCTCACGCCCCGCGTCGCCCTCGCCCTCGCCGGGGTGGCGAACCTCGTCGGCGCGCTTCTCTCGACGGAGATCGCCAAGACCGTCGGCAAGGGGATCGTCGACCCGGGGCTGCTCAAGGGCACGTCGGGCCTGGTCGTCGTGTTCTCCGCGCTGGTCGGCGCCATCACGTGGAACCTCATCACGTGGTACTTCGGGCTGCCGTCGTCGTCCAGCCACGCGCTCATCGGCGGGCTGGTCGGCGCGGCCCTGGCGGCAGGCGACTCGGTGAAGTGGCACGGGATCTACGACAAGGTCCTCAAGCCGATGGTCATCTCGCCGCTGGTCGGCTTCGGGCTCGGTGCCGTCGTCATGCTCGTCATCCTCTGGCTGGTCCGGCGCGGGAGCCCGCGCCGCGTCAACCGCGGCTTCCGGTTCGCGCAGATCTTCAGCTCGACGGCGATGGCGTACGGCCACGGGGTGCAGGACGCCCAGAAGACGATGGGGGTCATCACGCTGGCACTCATCGTGACCGGCAACCTCGGCGGCGACGCGGACATCCCGCTGTGGGTGATCCTCTCGGCCGCGACGGCCATCTCGCTCGGCACCTTCTCCGGCGGCGCCCGCATCATGCGCACCCTCGGACGGCGGGTCATCAAGATGGACCCGGCAGCCGGGTTCGGTGCTCAGACCGTCGCCTCGAGCGTGCTGTTCACCACCGCCCACTTCGGGCTCCCGGTGTCGACGACGCACGTCATCACCAGCTCCATCATGGGCGTCGGCGCGACCCGCAAGCTGTCGGCGGTCCGCTGGGGCGTCGCCGGCAACATCGCGATGGCGTGGGTGCTGACCATCCCGGCGGCCGGGCTGGTGGCGGCGCTGTTCTGCGTGATCGGCAAGTACCTGTTCACCTGAGGCAGCCGGCCTTTACGGGCGCGCCCGGGAGGCGCACACTCGGGTCGAGGAGGTCTCGCGGACATGACCTACTGCTGCCCCATCTGCCACCTGCGCTTCCGCTGGGCGAGCGAGCTCGACAGCCACCGGCAGGAGGACCACCTGGCGCGCCACGAGTCCACCCGGCCCGACCACGTGACCCGCTACAGCGGCCCGCGCCCGAGCACGCGTTACGTCACTCCCTCGATGTAGACCTGCGGCATGAGCCGCACGATCTACTACACCGCCACCACCCTCGACGGCTTCCTGGCGGACCCGTCCGACTCCCTGGACTGGCTGTTCGAGGTGCCCGCCGAGGAGGGGTCCGCGTCACGGCGCTTCGAGGACTTCATGGCCGGCGTCGGCGGCATCCTCATGGGGTCGTCGACCTACCTCTGGATCCTCGACCACGAGAAGGTGCTCGAGTCACCGGAGAAGTGGCAGGAGTGGTACGGCGGCAAGGACTGCGTCGTCATGACGACCCGGGAGCTGCCTGCCGTTCCGGGCGTCCGCTTCGCCAGCGGCGACGTGCGGCCGGTGCACGCCTCGCTGGTCGCCTCGGGCAAGGACGTGTGGGCCGCCGGCGGCGGTGACCTGGTCGGTCAGCTCGCCGATGCCGGGCTGGTCGACGAGCTCTGGGTGTCCATCGCTCCGGTGACGCTCGGTGCCGGGAAGCCGCTGCTGCCGCGGGTGCTGACCGCGAAGGACCTGACGCTGACGAAGGTCGAGCCGGACGGGCAGTTCGTGCACCTGACCTACGAGGTCACCCGGCGGTAGGCCGCACCGGTCACCAGCAGCAGCAGCCCGGCCAGGCCGAGCAGGGGAGCGCCGCCGGTCGAGGCGAGTGACGACCCGTTGCCCGAGCTGCCCGTCGTACCGCTGCTCGTGCTCCTGGGCTCCGAGCTGCTCGCCGCGACGTAGCGGACCGGGGCGAGCGAGTTGCCGGTGCCGACGCTCGCGCAGCTGTTCGTCGCGGGCACGCCCGCGAACCGCTGCACGAGGAACTGCACGGCGCGCGGCTCGAACCGGACGGCCGCCTCGGTGTGCGCGAAGCCCGGGTACTCCTCGTACTGGATGGTCATGCCCTGGCTGCAGTACTCGTGGGCGAGCGCCTCGACGTCCTTCGTCACCATGATGTCGTCGCCGACGCTGCTGCCGTTGTTGCCGACCGCGAGGAACATCGGCATCCGC
>JAEKKK010000198.1 GCA_019510405.1 Gemmatimonadota bacterium
AGCCTGTTCGAGCCGTTCGTGACGACGAAGCCCGAAGGGCTGGGACTCGGGCTGTCGATCGCGCGGACGGTCGTCGACACCCACGGCGGGCGCATCTGGGCCGAGAATGCGCGCGACTCCGGCGCGATGATCAGCTTCCTGCTGCCGAGCGCACCGGAGGGCGAGGATGCGCTGCACCTGCCCGACGCGGCGTTCGGCGCGCCTTCGTCCGCAACGAGGGTGCTCGCCTAGTGTCGCTGAACGACCAGGCCCTCGCGCTGAAAGTCGCGATCGTGGACGACGAGCCGGGGGTGCGCGTCGGCCTGCGCCGGCTGTGCGGCGCGCTCGGCGTTCAGGCGACGGCGTACGAGACGGGGCAGCTCTTTCTCGACGCGCTGCGCATCGGCGTGACGCCGGACTGCGTCCTGCTCGACATGCACATGCCGAAGATGAGCGGTCTCGAGGTGCAGCGCCGTATGGCGGAGCTCACGGATCGGGTGGCGGTGCTCGCCATCACGGCGGACGACTCGCCGGAGACGAGCGTCCGCTGGCTCGCGCGCGGCGCGCTGGCATGTCTCCGCAAGCCGGTCGGCGTGGACGAGCTGACGATGCTGTTCGCGAGCGTCGTCGAGTGGCAGACGCGGTCGCGCGTGGCGTGAACCCTTGCTCCAGTGCGCATATTGTGCTGAACCGATTCCGAGGCTCAGCCGTCATGCACTTCGCGCACGTCACTCTCCCGACGCAGCACGTGGAACGTACGTGCGCGTTTCTCGTGAAGACGCTCCGGCTCGAATGGTTGCCGACGCCGCAGAATTCGCCCGTGCCGGTGTACTGGCTGGACCTCGGCAACGGGCAGGAGCTGCACGTCTTCCACGTGCCGGGGTTCGAGGTGTCGCCGTTCGAGACCGAGTTCGGGCGGCACATCTCGCTGCTGCATCCGGCGGCGGAGTTTCCCGCGCTCAAGGAGCGGCTCGTCGCCGAGGGGGCGGAGCTCGTCGAGGCGGAGCGTGCGACGCCGTTCGAGCGGTTCTTCTTCCGGGAGCCGGTGAACGGCTATCTGTTCGAGATCATCGACGCTGCGCGAACGCGCTCGAGCACCTAGAAGCCCTTCGCCATCCACTTGGACCAGTAGAAGGTCAGCGGCACCGGTCCGGTGTTGACGATGTTGTGCAGGACGTCGCCGGCGCAGTACATGACGGCGCCCGGGCCGACCTGGGTCGTCGTGTCTCCGCAGAGGATCTCTCCGGTACCGGAGGCGACGAGCATGAACTCTTCCTCCGGATGCCGATGCGGGTCGTGCGGCTTCGCGCCGGGCTCGAGCACGACCATCCCCATCGATGCGCTGCTCAGCTGATCGGTCGGTCCGTTGTAGTGGACGAAGACGCGGCAGCCGGGAAAGGTCGCGCGATCGGGCGTGATCTGGTCGAGGGTACGCACGCCGTCGGGAAGCTTCGTCGCGGCGGTGTCGTTCGTGACGGTGGCGTCGTGCGTGGCCATATGCGGGGATGCGGGGATGCGGGGATGCGGGGATGCGGGGATGCGGGGATGCGCGACAGCCGATGCTCGGGCTCGCACCATCGAACGTAGCGAGAGACCGTCGGGCCAGCCATCCTCGATCGCGGAGAGCGTGCGACTTACGGATCGAACGGGAACACGCGTCGCCAGTCGTTCTTCATGCTCACCACGAGCCAGCCGTTCTTCGTCGCGACGGACATCAGCGTGTCGCTGAACGTGCCGACCTTCGTGTCCGCCGCGTAGGCGTACTCGCGCTGCGCGTCGTCGTGACGGACGAGCAGCATCAGCCGCTGGCCATCCCCGGCCTGGGTCCACTGCAGCATCTGCTTGTCGCCGTCCGAGTTGCCGAACGCGGCGCGTGGGCGGCGGCCGATGACGAGATGGATCCCTTCCGGCTTCCCAGTCTTGTCGTCGACGTAGAGGAGCTCGGGAGCCTTGATCAGCTCCACCTTGCCGTCGGGGCCGTAGGTGAGCCTGGTGCGGTCCGCGGTGCCGACGACCTGTTCCGTCGGCACGCCATACACCCGCGGCGCGAAGGCGCGCACGAAGTCCTGCCCGCCGCCGGTGACGATGTACGTCTTGTAGCCGTTCTCGCGGAGATATTGCAGGAGCTCGAGCATCGGCTGGTACACCAGCTCGGTGTAGTGCCGCTTGAACCGCTTGTCGGTCGCGCTCGCGAACCAGGTGGCGACGATGTCGTTGAACTGACCGACGGTCATCCCGGTATGCGTGGCGGCGACGATCTTCTCCCAGTCCGCTTCGTCGAACTTCGCGATCGCCGCCGCGTCGCGCGCGAGCACGGACTTGAAGGGCTCGGTGGACTTCCACTCGGGATGCTGCGCCGCCAGCGCACCGACGCGATCGAGCGCGAAGACGGCCTGCGTATAGAGTGGATGCTCGACCCAGAGCGTGCCGTCGTTGTCGAAGGTCGCGATGCGATCGTCGGCGGCGACGTACTGCGGACTCGAGCGGTCGGTCGTGGCGCGCACGAAGGCGAGGATGGCGCGCTTGGTGGGCCCGTCGTTCCACGAAGCGAGCGGCGTGGCCTGCGCACGCACCGATGCGGTGCCAATCGTGAGCAGCGATGCGGCGACGACGAGGGTGCGTCGAGCGGTTGACGTCATCGGAGTCCTCCCGGTGGCAACGAGTTCGCGGCTGCGACCGAAGGCTAGATTCGTCCCGAGAGACCTCCATTAGACGAAGGTCCTCGCGGCGCGCACTGGGGGGCGGCGCCGTATCACGTGCACCATCGGAGCGCAGATGCGGATCGGGATCCTCGGGTCGGGACTGATGGGCGGAAAGCTCGGCACGCTGTTCGCCAAGGCGGGGCACGACGTGGTGTTCAGCTACGCGCGTACGCCGAACAAGCTCGAGGGGCTGGCGCGCGACGCGGGCAATCGCGCGCGGGCGGGCACACCGCGCGAGGCGGCGCAGAATGCGAACGTGCTGCTGCTCGCCGTGCATTGGAGCCGCGTGGACGACGTGCTGCAGCAGGCCGGCGACATCTCAGGAAAGATCCTCGTGACGTGCTCGCTCCCGATGAACGCCGACGACACCGGAGTGGTCGTGGCGCATACGTCGTCCGGCGCTGAGGAACTGGCGAAGAAAGCCAAAGGTGCGCGTGTCGTGTCGGCGTTCGGCACGGTGCCGAGCGAGGTGTTGTTCGCCGTGTACGAGGCGCGCGAGCGGGAGCGCCGGCCGAGTCTCGTCTACAGCGGCGACGACGAGGAGGCGAAGGCGACGGTGGCGACGCTCATCCGCGACCTGGGGTTCGATCCGGTGGATGCGGGACCGCTCGCGATCGCGCGGTACAGCGAGCCGTTCACGCTGCTGATGGCGCGGCTGGCGTATGAGGGCGACGAGGGACCGGCGGTCGCATACCGGTTCGAACGGTACGAAGAGGAATCCGCGGGGTCAGAGTAGATGGGGTCAGAGTAGATGGGGTCAGAGTAGGAACTCTGACCCTTTTTACTCCAGGTCGGTGGGGTCGGACTCCTGCGATCAAGGGGTCAGACACCTTTGGTATCTGACCCCATCCTCTGGCCCTTCTGAGTCTGACCCCACCGAGTCTGACCCCATCTACTCTGACCCCACCGAGTCTGACCCCGATGGGGGCTGCGGTCAGCGCTGGCCGACGATGACGAAGCGCTGACCGTCCGGCGACGCGTCGTACATCGTGTTGATCCCGCCCGGATAGTGCGCCTTGAACAGCAGCGTGTGCGCGCCGATCGCCGGCGGGACGTCGCCCTTGGCCTCGCCGATCTCCACGGCGATCAATCGCCCGTCGTGCCAGTAGTAGAGCTCGCGCCCGTCGCCACGCCACACGGGATGCTCCCCGCCGCCGGACGAGACGAGCACGCGCCGGTGCGGCTGCGGATACGCGTCGAGGTAGACCTCCGCCTTCCCCGACGCGTCCGACGTGTACGCGATCCAGCGTCCGTCGGGCGAGATGCGCGCCGCGGTCTCGCTCGCGGAGGTCGCCGCGTACGGACGCGCGGGCGATCCGTCGGCCGGCTGCACGAGGACATCGTAGCCGTTCGCCCCCGCTTCTTCGGTAACGAGCAGCGCGCTGCCGTCGCGCAGCCAGTCGCTGGGGAACTGGTTGCCGTCACGTACGGCGAGCTCGCGCGGGTTGCCACCCTTGAGCGGGATCACCTCGACGTCCTTGCCGCCCGGCGCCGACGCCGAGTAGGCGATGCTGTTCCCCTTGGGATTCCACTGCGGATCGTTGGCGTCGACGTCGTCGTTGGTGAGCCGCTTCGTGACGCCGGCGTCGAGATCGGTGATCCAGAGATCGCTCGTCGAGCGGCCTTCGCCGAATGCGCCGTACACAACGAGACGTCCGTCGGGAGAGAAGCGCGGTGTCCACGGACGCTCGGCATTGATGTACTGCACCTGATGTCCGCCGCGATCGACGACGGTGAGCGAGAGGTCGCCGTCGCCACCCGCTCCGGCGATCACCGCACCCTGGCGCACGAAGTCGGGCACCTTCACCGTCGGCGCGGGGTCGGGCTTACGCTCCAGCAGCGGACGGCGCGCCGGCGGGCGTACCGCCGGATGGCGTCGTGAGCGCCGACGCAAAATCCGCCGCGCTCGGGAAGCGGTCCTCGGGCAGCGCGGCGAGGGCGCGGCGCAGGGCGACGTCCACGTAGGGCGCGACGTCGGGGCGCTGCGTCGCCAGCGAGCTAGGCGGCTCGTACATGAGGCGACGCACGGCAGCCCGCCGCGACGCGGCGGCGTAGGGCGACTCGCCGGAGAGCATCTCGTGCAGCACGGCGCCGAGCGCATAGACGTCGACGCGCGCGTCGAGGGCACGCTCACCCGCGGCCTGCTCGGGCGCCATGTACTGCGGTGTGCCGATCGCGACGCCGGTGCGCGTGACGCGGTCGACGCCCGCCTGCTCGAGCGCGAGCGCGATCCCGAAGTCGGCGACGAGCGCGTGCCCGTGCTGGAGGAGGACGTTCTCCGGCTTGATGTCGCGGTGCACGACGCCGCGCGCGTGCGCGTGATCGAGTGCGTCGGCGATCTCGCGCGCGAGGCGCAGCGACTCGGCCACGGGCAGCGGCCCTTCGCGCGTGAGCCGCGAGCGCAGCGTCTCTCCCTCGACGAAGGGCATCGCGTACCAGAGCACGCCGTCCGCGCCGCCGGAGTCGAACAACGGCAGGATGTGCGGATGCTGCAGCGACGCGGTGACGCGAATCTCGGCGAGGAAGCGCTCGGCACCGATGGCGGCGGCGATCTCGTCGCGCAGCACCTTGATGGCGACGCGGCGGCCGTGGCGCAGGTCGCGCGCGAGGTGGACGGTGGCCATCCCGCCGCGCGCGATCTCGTGCTCGAGGACGTAGCGTCCCTCGAGCGCGCGCGCGAGCCGCGCGGCGAGGGGCGGCACTTCGGGTACGCCGAGCAGCTGGGCCGCGGGGCGCTCGAGAAACTCGTCGGCGTCGTCGACGTGCGCGGCGAGCAGCGATTCCACCTCGCGTCGCAGCGCCTCGTCGTTCCCGCACGCGGCGGCGACGACGCTCTCTCGCCGCGCCGGCTCGCAGGCGAGGGCGGCCTGGAGGATGGCGTCCACGGCGCGCCACCGCTCCGGCGTCATCGGCGGCGCGGCCGCGCTCTCGCGCAGGCGATCGGTGGGTGTCGTCACGCCTCGAGCTCGCGGCGGAGCCACATCCGCGCGACGGCCCACTCGCGGCCGACGGTGGCGAGGGAGACGCCGAGCGCCGTGGCCGCCTCGGGGATGCTCATGCCGGCAAAGTAGCGCAGCTCGACGAGTCGCGCCTTGCGCGGATCGATCGTCGCGAGGCGCGCCAGTGCGTCGTCGAGGGCGAGCACGTCCATGTCGTCGGCACCGGCGACGGCCTGGGTGGCGTCGCCGAGGGTGACCTGGGTGCCGGCCCCGCCCCGCTTGAGGGCGCGGCGAGCGCGAGCGTGATCGACGAGCACGCGCCGCATCATCTGCGCGGCGACGGCGAGGAACTGGGTGCGGCTCTCCCAGCGCGCGTCGTGTTGGCCGTCGAGCCGCAGCCAGGCCTCGTGCACGAGCGCGGTGGCCTGGAGGGTGTGCCCCTGCCCTTCGCCGCGAAGGGCGCGTGCCGCCTGCCGGCGCAGCTCCGCGTAGACGAGCGGCACGAGCACCTCGGGGGCACGGAGGTCGCCGGCGCCCCACGCGCGCAGCAGCTCGGTCACGTTTGCGTCGTCGCCATGACCGGTGGAAGCATCGGCCGAAAGGGATACGGCGCGGCCGGGAACTGGAGTGCTATGCATGCGCTACGCAGGGAAAGAAGGGCAGAAAACCGCGCTCCGAGGTTGGACACCACCAACCGTGAGTGGGTTTGGCGGCGTTCTGCGCGCTACAGGGTGAGGCGCCGAATACGCCGCTCCCGCTCCAGGAGGACATACCATGACTACGATTCGCAGCCGCTCGCTCGTTTCACTCGCCGCCGCACTGACACTCACGGTGGCGCTCGGGGGCTGCGCAGGCAATACCGCTCGCAGCGCGTTGAACGATCCTGCTCCCGTCGCGGCCCGTCCGGCGACGATCCGGTTCGACAACGAGGCCCGGCAGTACGTCCACGTCTATCTCGTGGGCCAGAACCAGCAGTGGCTGCTCGGCCGGGTCGAGCCGGGCGCGCGCGCGACGCTGCGCATCCCGGCGGAGGCGCTGTCCGACGAGACCTGGCAGTTGCAGCTCGCCGTACTGGCCGGCCAGCGCGTCACGATGCGCGTCGCCACGCAGCCCGGTGCTCTGGCTTCCATCGCGCAGCCCGCAAAGCTGCTGCAGGCGCAGCGGTGGACGTTCACGCAGCCGATGGCGAACGGCCAGTCGACGGCACAGCTGCTGAGCCGCATGCTGGGCGACGTGGGACGGCAATAATACTGAAGCGGGCTCGGAGAAACCGCGCCGAGCCCCTTTCGTTCGGCGCGCCGTGCGGTGAGACTCCGCGATGCTCTTCGGCCGCCTGCTCATTCTGTTGCTCTCCGTTCTCCCCAAGCACGCCATGAGCCGCGCGGCGGGCCACGTGGCGAACTTCACCGTGCCGAGGCCGTTGCGCCCGACCGTGTTCGGCGCGTTCGCGCGGATCTTCGGCGCGAGCATCGACGAGGCCGAGCTGCCGCTGACGGAATACGCGAGCATCAACGCCTTCTTCACGCGCACGCTGAAGCCCGGGCTGCGTCCGATCGCGGAGAGCGCGATCGTGTCGCCCGTGGACGCGAAGGTCGGCGCGTACGGCCGCGTCGTCGACGACGTGCTCGTGCAGGCGAAGGGGCGGAACTATTCCCTTGCGGCGCTCGTCGGTGACGAAGCGCTCGCGCACGCGATGGATGGCGGGACGTACACGACGCTGTACCTCGCGCCGCGCGACTATCACCGCATCCACGTGCCGGTGGAGGGCGACGTCGTCGCGGCGACCTACGTGCCGGGCGAGCTCTGGCCGGTGAACGTGTTCGCCGTGGCGCACGTGGCGGACCTGTTCGCCGTGAACGAGCGCATCGTGATCACGATGCGCGGCCGATCCGGAGGGACGACGATCGTCGTGCTGGTCGGCGCGACGATGGTGGGGATGACGCGCGTCGCGTTCGACGATCTGCACACCAACGCGCGGCGGCGCGAGATTCAGCGCCGGACGTACGATCCGCCGATCGCGGTGGCCGCGGGTGGACCGCTCGGACATTTCGAGTTCGGCTCGACGGTGATCGTCGTCTGCTCGCGCGACGCGGGCGCGATCGACCCGCTCGCGATCGGCGAGGTCGTGCGGGTGGGCCAGCGGCTCGGACAGCTCGCTCAGAACAGAGGCTGACGCGCTAGGCGTCGGCCTCGCGCGTCATCTCGATCATCGTGCGGCGGAAGCCCGCGCGCGCGAAGAGGCGCTGCGCGGGCTCGTTGCGCTCGGCGGTGGAGAGCACGATACGCGGAGCGCCCTTTGCCGTGAGCGCGGCGATGGTCGCCTCGAGCAGCAGCCTGCCGACGCCGCGGCCGCGATGGGCGGGATCGACGACGATGTCGTACAGCACCCCCGCCGGCCCGCGCAGCGCCATGTAGTCGAAGCCCTCCACGCCCGCGTAGGTGTAGCCGAGCACGTCGCCCTGCTCCTCGGCGACGAGGACGACGACGTCGGACTTGCGAAGCTGGCTGCCGAGGTAGGATCCGTAGCCGTCGGCGGTGCGCTCGCTCGCGGGGATGAAGCGCTGCGGATCGAAGTCATGATGCGTGCGGACGAGCAGCGCGCCGAGCCGTCCGATCGCTGGGACGTCGGCGGGCTTCGCGGGGCGGATCGTTGGCGCGGCAGCGTCGGTCATGGCCGGCCTTGAAGGTGAATGCCGGTGGAGTGGATAGGTTTCTCGGCGGCGGTATGCCAGGGGAGTGTCGGCCACCAGCGCTCGGCGGGGATCGCGGTCGTCGGCTCGAAGATGCCGCCGGGGCGCGGGGTGGCGATGCGCATACCGTGCTCCTTCGCCGCGACCAGCGCGCGCTCGATCGGTTCCGTCCAGCCGTGCAGCGCGAGGTCGAAGGTGCCCCAGTGCAGCGGGAGCATGACGTCGCCACGGACGAGGCGATGCGCGAGCACGGCCTGCTCGGGGCCGAGGTGGACGTCGGGCCAGAGCGCATCGTACGCGCCGATCTCGATCATCGTGAGGTCGAACGGGCCGAGGCGCTGGCCGATCTCGGAGAATTCGTTCTGCAACGCCGTGTCGCCGGCGTAGTAGACGCGGCGCCGCTCGCCGACCACGGCCCATCCGCACCAGAGGGACTTGTCGGTGCTTGTGAGGCCGCGTCCGGAGAAGTGGCGCGCCGGCGTGGACGTGAGGGTGATCGTGCCGACGCGCGTCGCGTCCCACCAGTCGAGCTCCGTGACGTCGCTCGCCGCGACGCCCCATGCCCGCAGCCAGTCGCCGACGCCGAGTGGCACGATCCAGCGCGGCCGGTGATCACTCCTCCCTGCGGCGCTTCGCACCTTCGGTCGGAGTTCCGCATGTCCAGAGCTCTGCTCGCTCCTCCCTGCGGCGCTTCGCACCTTCGGTCGGAGTTCCGCATGTCCGCTGTGGACGGATTCGACGAACGCGCGATCGAGGTGATCGTAGTGGTCGTGCGAGAGAACGATCGCGTCGACCGCCGGGAGCTCGTCGAAGGGAAGCGGCGGTGCGAAGAAGCGCTTGGGTCCGGCGAAGGTGACGAACGACGCACGTTCGGCCCACACGGGGTCGAACAGCAGCCGCGTGCCTTCGACCTCGAGCATCGTGGTCGAGTGGCCGAGCCAGGTGACGCGCAGCCCGCTCTCGGGAGGAGTCCCGTAGTCGGCGGCGACGCGCGGCTCGAGCGGGATCGGCGTCGTCGGCCGGCGATGCTTGGAGCCGCCGAAGAAGAACTCGCCGAACGAGCGCCAGATCGGGCCGTCGTGGCGCTCGAGCCGATTGCGGAACTTGCCGTCACGCCACTGGGGCGACTGCTCTTTCTTGGTGGTCAGGGGGGATGCGGGATGCGGGATGCGGGGATGCGGGGATGCGGAACGACCCTGTCATCCCGAGCGAGCGCAGCGAGTCGAGGAATCTGCACCTCGAAAGCTAATGATCGCTGACGGACGCAACTTCGGTGCGGTGCGGTCCGTAGAAGCTGGCACTCATGTCTCACTCCATGAACTCACTCCTCTCCATGTCGTTCCGGGTCAGCGCGGCGACGCTGCGCGCGAGCCCGTTTCGGACCTTCCTTTCCACGCTCGGCATCGTCATCGGCGTCGCGTCGCTCGTCGCGGTGCTCTCGCTCGGCGACGGCATGCAGCAGTTCGTCCGGCGGCAGGTCTCGGAGACCACCGACCTCCAGGCGATCGGGGTGAATCCGCAGACGAGCCGCACCGTGGACGGCGTCTCCGTGCCGCTCGACTCCGTGGTGCAGCTGGGCGCGGCGGACGCGATGGCGCTCGCGGCCGAGCTCGGGCCTGGTGCCGTCGCGGGCGCGGCCCTGCCCCTCACCGCGCTGGCCGAGTCGCCGCGTGGGGCGCGCGCAGTACGCGTCGTCGGGACGATGGCGAACCTGTTCGAGTCGTTCGGCATCGAGGTCGCAGCCGGCCGCGCATTCGCCAATGCGGATACCGCGGCGCAGGTCATCCTGATCTCCCCCGCCGCGACGCGCGCCCTCGCGCGGGCAGGCACGCGTGCGCTCCAGCCGGGCGACACGGTGGTGCTGAATCATGTGCCCTTCACGCTGATCGGCGTGACACGTCGCGCAGCGGACGACACGAACCTCGTCGCCGTGGTGCCGATCGGCGCGACGCGCGCCCTCGTTCCGCCGCGTGCGACGTGGACGCCGTCATTGA
>JAEKKK010000054.1 GCA_019510405.1 Gemmatimonadota bacterium
ACCCTCGCGCGAGACGCCGTCACCGTCGCGATCACCGGCGATGGAGGCGACGAGCTGTTCGGCGGCTACGATCGCTACGTTGGGCTGAACACGATGTGGCGTCGCCTTCGTCTCGTCCCGCGCCCCGTGCGGCAGATCATCGCTCGTCAGCTCGACGGCGTGGATCGCCTCGACGCGCGCCGGTGGAAGCCCGACCAATGGCGCGGCGGCCATTCGGCGAGCGCGCGCCGCGCGCACCGGCTGGTCGTGAAGGCGCGCAAGCTGGCGCGACTCCTTCGCTGCGAGTGGCGTGAGGATCTCTACCACGAGCTGCTCTCTTCATGGTCCGACAGCGGGCGGCTCGTCCCTGGCGCTCCGCTGCTGCCGACCGCGCTCAGCGACGTGGCGAACCTGATGCCCGCCGCGACCTTCGCGCAGCAGATGATGCATCTGGACCTGATGTTCTATCTGCCCGACGACGTGCTCGCGAAGGTCGATCGTGCGGCGATGGCGGTGAGTCTCGAGACGCGCACCCCCTTCCTCGACCATCGGGTCGTGGAGTTCGCGTCCGCGCTCCCCCAGCACATGAAGCTTCGCGACAAGCAATCGAAGTGGATCCTGCGCCGACTGCTCGATCGCTACGTGCCGCGGAAGTTCGTCGAGCGCCCCAAGATGGGATTCGGCGTGCCGCTGCACGACTGGCTTCGCGGTCCGCTGCGCGACTGGGCCGAAGCGAAGCTCGACCCGGCTCGCCTGGCGCGTCGCGACGTGTTCGATCCCGTCGAGGTACGGCACGTGTGGGAGGAGCACCTGCGCGGCTACTCGAACAACGTTGCCACGCTCTGGCCGGTCCTCATGTACGACAGCTGGGCCGAGGACTCGGGTGTGGCAGCCGAGGTGGCGACGATGCGCTCGACCACGGTGGCCGAGCAGTTCGAGCCGGAGCGGTGACGGGGATGCAGGGGCAGACGCCGAGTGAGCGACTCAGGCGATCGCTGTGGAACGCGATCGCCGAAGACGCATGGGCACAGGCCGACCTCGATGCGTCCGTGAGTGCGTACGTCCGCGAAGCGCGCGAGCGGCAGCTGCCGCTCGCCGACATCTGTCGCTCGCTGCGCGTGCACGTCCAGCAGGTGGGACTCGGGCTCTCGGCCGACCGTTACGAGACGATCGCCCGCCACGTCGAAGCGCTCGCCGAAACGGCGTATCGCGGAGTCTTTCGCGGGCGACACTCGACGCATACGGTCGACGTGTCGTCGGACGGCGAGGACGTCTAGGGCGTCTTGTCCGGATCGTCGCCGAGCAGGCCGGCGATGAACGGCTTCGCGATGCAGTCGTAGAAGCCGCGCCCGCTGCAGATCGATTTGGCCGACGCCTCGACGTAGCGACGCACCTTGTCGGGATACGTCTTGCAGTTCGGCGTATTGGATCCCGACACGCACCCGTTGTAGTGCAGCAGCGCGGAGCGATAGTCGCGCTCCGTGACGTCGCCGCTCCTCGTGCGCGGGTGGAAGTACTTGTCGAGGATGAACACGCCGTAGCGCACGTTCGTCGAGTCGCTCGCGAGATCCTTCCCGAGGCTGTCGCTGAACTCCTTCTTCAGCCAGATCTTCGGGTAGACCTGCATCAGCCCCACCGCGCCGACGTTGGACATCGCCTTCGAGACGAAGCGGGCGTTCTCCGTCAGCATCACGCCGAACACGATCGCGGGCGAGATGCCCCGCGTGTACGCCTCGCGAACGGCGTACTGCGCGATGGAATCCGCGCGCGCCGAGTCGAGCTGGCCGGTGCGCATCAGGTCCTCGAAGAAGTTGCGCTTCTCGTCCTGGTACTTCGGTGACGCCATCAACCGCGCGACGGTCGAGCTCTCCACGGGAGCGATGACCGCCGCGGCGACGGGAGCGCGCTTCCGCAGCTGCTCCACCACCGTCCCACTCGACGCGTAGACGGGGCGCGTGTGCCGCACGGCGAAGATGATGATGAAGAGCAGCACGACGACGGCAGCGAGCGAGCGCAGCACGTACGCGAGCGCGGACGTCTGCTTGCGCTCACGCCGGCCGCGTCCTTCATCCCCGCCGCTGGCGCGCCGGTCGCTTCCCGTACGCCGCTCGGGCGTGCCAATGACTTCGGTCATCGGTCAGGTAGCATTTGCATCATTCGCTCCTCGACTCCTCGGCCCCGGACCCTCCAGAAGTGCAGGAGGCGTACCGCATGCCGGGCGCCCGAGCGGCCCCCGATAGACTCAGGGCCGCGATGGGGGTGGGACGTTGGCCGGTGGCGTGCTCGGCGCTTCCGGAACCGGCGCCCCTGCCTGCTGGACGGGCGCGGGCGACGGAGCGGGCGCAACAGGGGCAGCTGGGGCAGCAGGCGCCACCGCGCTGTCCGGCACCGGTTGCAGCTGGCGGTAGCGGAGCGGATCCACCTGATGGCCGTGGACCAGTACCTCGTAGTGGAGGTGCGGGCCGGTCGACAATCCGCTCGTGCCCACCGTGGCGATGGGCATGCCGTGGGTCACGTGTGCGCCTTCTTCCACGAACGCGCGGCCGCAATGCGCGTAGCGCGTCGTGACACCGTTGCCATGATCGATCTCGACGACGAGCCCGAACCCGAACTTGCGCCCGACGAAGCTCACCACACCCGCCGCGGGCGCGGTGATCGTCGTGCCGCGCGGTGCCGCGACGTCGACACCGAGGTGCGGCCGCACGATGTGCAGCAGCGGATGTCGGCGCGCGCGGGAGAATCGGCTCGCGATCGCGCCGATCACCGGCAATCCCTCGATGCCGCCGGTGGTGAGCTCCGAATTGTCATCCGACGCGCTGCGCGTGGCGCGGCGGGCCAGCGGCTTGGCGCCGGCGGTAACGAGCTTCGGAGACCGGGCCGCGGAACCGGCGGGAGATGCGCTCGGAATCGCCCCGCCGAGCAGCGCCGAGGCGAGCGTGTCGTCAGGTGCCTCGAGCTCCGACCGCGCCAGTGCCAGCGAATCCTCCACCACCGTCAGTCGCGCTCGGAGCTCCGCCGCTTCGGCGCTGGTAGCGAAGAGATCGGGTGAGCGAAGCGCGATGACGAGCGCCGTGGCTCCGGCGCCGGCGACGAGCAGCAGCACAGCGGCGAAGCCGAGCACGAGGCGCGCCTGCCAGCGCGCGACGTGGAAGCCGCGCGTTGGCGCCCCGGGTGTGGGAGGCACGAGCAGGAGCTGCCACGGCCGACGCGCGAGCGGCACCGCCTTGGCACGTGGCCAGTGTTCGGTGATCGGCGGAAGTGCCGGCCCGGGCGGCTCCGGTCGCAGCCGGATGACGTCGGCCGACATGCTTCGTTCCACGACCTCGAACGGGCGGATCGTGTCGACGTATCGAGGCGTGCGCTTCGCCGACGACATTGGCCTAGCGGTCGCTCGACGCGAGCTCGGTCACGTGCCGGCCCTCGTGCTGCTCCATTCCTTCGGGCGGGCGCATCAGGACGCGCCCGTTCACGACGCCGCCTTCCTGCACGAGGATCGTCTGGGTGAGCACGTCGCCGGTCACGATCGCGGTGGCCTGCAGCTCGACTCGCTCGCTCGCGTGAATGTTTCCCGTGATCGTGCCGCCGATCACGACGTCACGTGCGTAGACGTCCCCGACCATCGACGCGCCGACGCCGAGCACCACCGTGTCGGCGCGTCGGATCGTCCCTTCGAGCTTTCCGTCGATGCGCAGCGATCCGGCGGTCTCGAGATCGCCGGACATGACCAGCTGCGCATCGAGCAACGAGTACCCGCTGCTCGCGGGTCCAGGTGGGGTAGAGGGGCCGGAACGCCGTGCGAGGAGGCTCATCTGCGGATGCGGCTGGGGTGAGACGTGCTCGAGCGGGGCAGCGGCCCCGTGGCGGTGTCGTACCCTCACTGGACGCACCAGACTCGACAGAAGGCACGCGCTGGGACATCGCGTGACACGCGTCACTCACCGCCCGTGACGGCCCCATCCGCCCCCTCGTCGTAAACGTCGTATGCATGTTGGACATCCGTGGCAGGAGGTGGCACGGGCTCTGCCTTCTGAACCGCCACGATTTACAGGCGTTCGCGCCATCCCCTGGAGGATCAATGCGCTCCATCCTGAAGGCGATCATCGTAGCACCCGCGATTGCACTGTCGGCGGGTTGCAGTAAGGACAAGCCGGCCGACCCGGCGCTCAACAACGACCTCTCGCTGGCCGCACAGGCGAATCAGAACGCGCGGCTGGATTCCATCTCCGCGGCCGAGCGCACGAACGCGGCTGCCGCGCCGGCGACGGGCCTGCGCAGCAGCGCCGCGCCGGCGCCGGCTTCGTCGCGGCCGCGCGCAACGAACACGAGCTCCACGCGTCGCAGTGGCTCGTCGAGTGGCGCCTCGAGCAGCTCGGGGAGCTCGGCCAGCACGGCGAGCGCGCCCAAGCAGCCCGCGACGGTGACCGAGAAGCACACCAAGCGCGACGCGGCAATTGGTGCCGCGGCGGGCGCGATCATCGGCGCGTCGACGAGCAGGGACAAAGTGAAGGGCGGAATCATCGGCGCAGCCGCCGGCGGCATCCTTGGCGGCGTGATCGGCAACAACGTCGACAAGAAGACCAAGCCCGCGCCGTAAGCAGCAGCCCCGATGCGCGTCCCACCACCGCGTGAACAGGGGGGCGAGGAGCGTGTTCCCTCGCGGCGTCCGGCCGATATGCCGGCGCCCGAGGGGGCAGCTCTCGTCGAACATCTCGTCGACCGTCTCTCACGCACGGAGCGTGAGGTGAGTCAGGCGCGAGAAGTGGTGGCAGTGGCGGAGCGTGAGCGCTCGCTGCTGAGAAGCGCGTCACGTCTCGTGGCGTCGGCCGAGCGCGTGGACGTGACGGAAGTCGTCCGTCCATTTCTTCCCACGCTCGGCAACTGGTGTCTCATCGATCAGGTCTCGAACGGCCACGGCGAGCGTCGGTTGGCGGCGTCGGACTCGGCGCTCGAGGACCGCGCCCGAGCGGTCGAGGGCAAGCTGGCGCTCGACGGCGACGCGAGCCTCGGACTCGTGAGGGCCCTGCGCCGCCGCCGGTCGGAACGGCTCGATCACGTGGAGCTGTCGCACCCGGTCGTGCACCGCGACGGGGAGCACGCCGACCCGGCACTGAGCGCGCTCGAGCTGCTCGTCGCGGGCCCGGTGCTCGTCGTGCCGTTCTCCACCCGCGGCCGGATCATCGGCGCTCTGAGCTTTGGTCGCCCCGCCGATCATCCGGTCTTCGACGATCGGGAGCAGCGGCTGGCGGAAGACCTCGCGCAGCTGGTCGCGATGACGATCGAGCACAAGCGCATAACCTCGGCGGCCGAGGCAGCAGCACGAACGAAGTCCGAGTTCCTCGCGATGATGAGCCACGAGCTCCGCACTCCCCTCAACGCGATCGCCGGTTATGCCCAGCTCCTGGAGATGGGATTCCGCGGCTCGCTCAACGAGGGCCAGCGCGACGCGGTGAACCGCATTCTCCGCGGGCAGGAGCATTTGCTGACGCTCGTGGATGCCGTGCTCACCTTCTCGCGCCTCACCAGCGGCCGCCTGGCGATCGATTCGACCGAGCTCGATGCGGCGGACCTGATCGATCTGGCCAGCGAGCCCCTGGTCGTGCAGTTCGCTGCGGGGGAGATCGACTTTCGTATCCTCCCCTGTCCTGAGCGAGCCCGCGTGTGCGCCGACCGCGAGCGGGCGGTGGACATCCTGCGGCACCTGCTGTCCAACGCGCTGAAGTTCACCCCGCGTGGCGGTTCGGTGACGGTCGGCTGCGAGGAGGCGCCAGGGATGATCCGCTTCTTCGTCGTCGACACGGGGCGGGGGATCCCCGAGGGCCAGCGGGACGCGATCTTCCAGCCCTTCGTGCAGGTGGAGAAGGGGTTGACCCGGTCCGCCGATGGCAGCGGGCTCGGGCTGGCGATCGCGCGCGAGCTGGCCGAGCGGATGGGCGGATCGCTGACGGTGACCAGCGAGGTCGGCGCGGGGTCGCGGTTCGTACTGTCGCTCGTGCGGGCCTCCGAAGACGGGGCCCAGCGCGTAATTGACAGTGTTCCCGGCGAGGGCTAGTATTCGAGGCTACGCGCCGCCGGCGCGAATACCTTTTCAGGCAAGGAAGCACAGATGGTCGAGATCCATCTCGAGGAGAGCGATCGGCTGGATTGGGCGCTCAAGGCGTTCAAGCGGAAGATCGCGAAGGCGGGGATCCTCAAGGACCTCCGGAAGAAGCGCTACTACGTGAAGCCGAGCGAGGCTCGGCAGCTCAAGGCGGCCGCGGCGCGTCGTCGCAGCCGCACCGAGCGCGCGCGCTGAGCCCCCGGGGCTAGCGCAAGGTTCGGATGGCGAAAGAAGACGCGATTCAGCTCGAAGGCTCGGTCACCGAGGTGCTCCCGAACGCCACGTTTCGGGTGCAGCTGACCAATGGCCATAACGTACTTGCGACGCTGGGCGGCAACATGCGCCGCTTCCGCATCCGAGTCCTCGCGGGTGATCGCGTGACGATCGAGGTCTCGCCCTACGATCTCACGCGCGGCAGAATCACCTTCCGCCACAAGAACTAGAGCCTGCGAACGACCCGCCACCGGCGGGTCGTTCGCGTTCCGGCATGCCGAAGCGCGCCCATCTCATCCCGGCTGTGCTGGCCATCATCGCGTCGCTCTGCCTTGGGCGCCCGGCGCACGCGCAGCACGAAGGGCACGCCGGGATGGCAGTGGATTCGGGCAAGCCTGCCCGGGTGCCCAACAGCCTGCACGTCATGGCGCAGGCGATCCCCGTCGTCACGCACGCGCAGAACACCGCGGCAGGACGGGACCTCACCGAGGGCTATCTGGCGCAGTGGGTCGCCATGGGAGGCGGCAGGCTGCTGCAGGGGCACCTGGTGTTCGACGTGACCCTGAACGGCGAAGGGCTGACGCTGCGGCGCGGCGAGCTCTCCACTGGCGCATTCGGCGAGGGGTACATCGATCGCCGCCACCCGCACACCTACCTCCACGAGCTCATCGCGACGGGCGTCGGCTCCGCCGGCCCGCTCGCCTACTCGGGGAGCGTCGGGCGCGGCTTCGTCCCGTACGGGACGGACGACCCGATGATGCGGCCGTTCGAGAAGTATCCGATCAACCACCACCTCTCCCAGATCCTCGAGCGGGGGCTCGTGATCGGGGCGCTCCGGCTCGGGCCGGCGATCCTGGAGGCCAGCAGCTTCGGCGGCGACGAGCCCACCTCGCCCGGCGCCCTGCCGCGCCGCGACCGCCTCGGGGACTCCTGGTCGGTGCGGAGCACCGTGCTCCCCTTTCCGGGCGCCGAGCTGCAGGCCAGCTACGCCAGCGTCCGATCCCCGGAGCAGCCGGCGGGATTCGGGCTCGATCAGCGGAAGCAGAGCATCTCCGGCCGATACGTCTCCGCCACCGGCAGGCGATACCTCCTCGCCGAATGGGCGCGGACCGACGAGCGTGACCGGGACCGGGACCTCGCGGTTTTTGGTTACGAGACGGCGCTGCTCGAGGGTGCCGCGACCGTCGGACCGGTGGACCTCGGACTGCGGCTCGAGCAGACCGAACGGCCGGAGGAGGAGCGACTCGCGAACCCGTTCCGGACGCCACGGCCCGCGACCGATCTCTCGATCGCGGGCATCACGCGCTGGCGCGCCGCGACGGCCGCGGTGGCATTTCCCGGCGCGACCCTCGGCCCGCTTCGGGGGTATCCGTATGTCGAGCTCGAGCGGCTCGCGGCATCGCCGCGCTCATCGACGGACATTTTCGACGCTCGGCAGTTTTACGGCAGCCCGATCTGGATGGCATCGTTCGGCGTGCGGATCCGATATGGGGTGATGCACCCACGAATGGGTCGATACGGCGTGGCGCTGCCGGCCGGCCCGACACTGCACATGCTCGGCGTCGACCCAGCGCAGTCAACGACGCACGTTGGACATTGAACGGCGCGGCTCGGCCGCCGACCTCCACCCGATCCCCGTCTCTCGATGCGACGTCATCCTGTCTCGCTGATTCCCCTGCTCGTGGCGCTCGCCGTGGCGTGCGGCGGCGACTCACCCTCGGCGACCGGTCCGGACAGCCTGCTGAATACCTGTCCGGCGGCGCGCACGCAGAGCAATGCCATGACCGTGCTTGGCTGCGGAGACGTCAAGCCGAAACGCATCACGGGCGAGATCTACGTTCGCGGCACGACGGGCTACACCACGACGTGGAACAACGGCTCTGCCACGAGCGCGATTTACGTGTGGGACGTGGCGGGCAACGTGCCGAAGCTCGTCGATTCGGTGACGGTCGCTGGTGCCAGCACGCTCGGTGACGTCGTCGTGACACCGGACGGCAAGTACCTCGTCGTGGCGACCGAATACGCCGGCGGGTCGATCGCGATCTACGGCCTGACCGATCCGCGCAAGCCGCAGTTCGTGTCCCGCTTCGCGAACGCGGAGACGACGCCCGGCGTGCATACGGCCGAAGTGGGTGCCGTGAATGGACGGCTCTATGCCTTCCTCTGCATCGATCCGGGCGCGAGCCCAGCCAAGCTGGTCATCGTGGACATCACGGATGCGAACGCGCCGCAGCAGGTGTACTCGCGAACCATCGGCACGCCTTACGTGCACGACACCTTCCTGCGCGACGGGATTCTCTTCCTCGGGCTGTGGAACGGGGGCGTCGCGATCTGGGACCTCGGCGGCGGCGGAATGGGCGGCACCCCCTCTAACCCCGTGGACATCGGGCTGGTGCAGACCGCCAACGGTCACGTGCACAACATCTGGTGGCTGAAGGATCCCGTCACCGGAAGCTCGCGTTACGCATTCGTCGGCGAGGAGTCGCCCGGGTCGGTAGGCACTTCGTCCTCAGGAGATATTCACGTCATCGACGTATCCAACATGTCGTCGCCTCGCGAGGTAGCGTTCTACACGGTGGCGGGTGCCGGCACGCACAACTTCTCGGTGGACGAGCAGAACGGAATCCTCTACGCGGCGTACTACAACGGCGGTGTCCGGGCGATCGACGTTCGTGGCGACCTCGGCACGTGTACGGTCGCGCAGAAGTCCGCGCCGGTGAATCAGGCCGTTCAGCTCTGCGACCTGACGAAGATGGGACGCGAGCTCGCGGTTGGTCTGAAAGATCGCAGCAACAATGTTTACGTCTGGGGTGTCCAGTACCTGAACGGCTTCGTATACGCGTCAGACATGTTGAATGGCATCTGGAAGCTGCAGGCCGTCTCCCGTTAGAGGGAGTCGCCGGTAGATTTCCGCACGAAGGCACGACGGACGCGCTGCAGCGGGTCCGCACTTCTTCTCGAGGTCGCACGAATGTTCCGTCCACGCACCGCGGCCGCCGCGTCGCTGCTTCTGATCCCGATCGTCGCCGGCGGGTTCTTCCTCGAGAAGGCCCCGATTCACGCAACTCCGCGCCTGTTCGACCAGGTGGTGGCGATCGTGTCGAACAAGTACGTCGACTCCCTGCAGGGCGCGGATGTCTACGAGAAGGCGGCGCACGGGCTGGTGCGCGAGCTGAACGATCCGTACAGCGAGCTGCTCGCGCCGAAGCAGAACGACGAGTTCAGTCGCGCGGTGGGCGGGCGTTACGGCGGGGTCGGCATGCTGCTCGAGGAGCAGAAGACGACGACGTCGACGACCGTCGTGGTGAGCCGCGTCTTTCCGAACACGCCGGCGGAGCTCGGCGGTGTGCGCGAGGGCGATCGCATCATCCAGGTCGATTCACTCTCGACGACGGACTCGAAGATCGACAAGGTCTCCGATGCGCTTCGCGGCCTCGCGGGAACCACGGTGCGCGTGACCTTCCAGCGCCCGGGCGTGACCGAACCGGTGAGGCTGCAGTTCAAGCGCGCGGTCATCCACGTGCCGGCGGTTCCGTTCACGACCATGCTCGACGGCAAGGTGGGCTACATCCCGCTGCAGACGTTCAACGAGAACACGGCGGAGGAAGTCGAGGCCGCGGCGAAGAAGCTCGTCGCCGACGGCGCGCACGGTATCGTCCTGGATCTCCGCGACAATGGCGGCGGGATCGTCGATCAATCGCTCGCCGTCACGTCGCTGTTCCTCAAGCCGGGGCAGTCGATCGTGGACGTGCGGTCGCGCAACGCGCCGAACGAGATCGCGCGCGCGTCGGACGATCAGTTGAGCACCCAGCCGCCGATGGTCGTCCTCACCGACGGTGGGACGGCGTCGGCGAGCGAGATCGTCGCCGGTGCGTTGCAGGACCACGACCGCGCGCTGGTGGTCGGCACGACGAGCTTCGGCAAGGGGCTGGTGCAGTCGATCTTCCCGCTCGACGGTGGCTACGCGCTCAAGATCACGACGGGCAAGTGGTACACGCCGAGTGGGCGGAGCATCCACCGCGAGCGCACGCTGCTGGCCGACGGGCGCTTCGTCGAGACGCGTCCCGACTCGCTCGAGACGGAATCCGAGAAGAAGTCAAAGCCCAAATTCTCGTCCGACGCAGGACGGACGGTGTACGGCGGCGGCGGCATCACGCCGGACATGATCGTGCCGGACGACACGCTCTCGACGGTGGAGCAGGACCTGCTCAAGTCGCTCGCGCCGAAGGCGCAGGCGTTCGTGACGGTGCTCAACCAGTACGCGTTCGAGCTCAAGTCGACCGCGCCGCGCGACTTCGTCGTGACGCCGGCGTGGCGCGCGGAGCTTCGCCGCCGGCTGACGGCGGCGGGGGTGAGGATCGAACCGAAGTACGACTCGGCGGCGAACGACCTGTTCGATCGCGAGCTGGATCGCCGTGTGGCGCGTCTCCTCCTCGGCGACGCGGGTGCCAAGGCGCGCGGCCTGGCGGACGATCATCAGCTCGCGCGCGCGGTGGATCTGCTGAAGGTGTCGCGCACGCAGCAGGAGCTGTTCGCGGCGGCGCAGGCGTCGGCTCGGACCACGGGCAGCAAGGGTTCGTCGCCGCGCTGAGCGGCAATCAATGGAGCCCGCGATCACGCCGCACTCGATCCGCGTTCGGCGTACGGCGCGGTACTACACACTCGGTCCCACCCACGGCTTTCCGCGCGAGCTCTGGATCGTACTCCATGGGTACGGCCAGCTCGCGCGGCGCTTTCTCAGTGGATTCGAGCGCCTCGACGATGGAACGCGCCTCGTCGTGGCGCCCGAGGCGCTCTCGCGATTCTATCTCGATCCGGTGAGCGAGCGCCGGCAGCAGGAGACGCCGCGCGTCGGCGCGACCTGGATGACGCGCGAGGATCGGCTGGCCGAGATCGAGGACTACATCACGTATCTCGAGCAGCTCACCATGGAGCTGCGCCACCATCTCACTGGCGCTGGCCCTCGCATCGTCGTGCTCGGATTCTCGCAGGGCACCGCGACGGTGTGCCGCTGGCTTGCCGCCAGCGACCTGCGCGCCGACCAGATCGTACTCTGGGCGGGAGGCATTCCGCCGGAGCTCGATGTGGCGGAGTGGTCGGCACGCCTGCACGGCGCGCCGTTGACGCTGGTCGTCGGCGAAGGCGACGAGGTGGTGCCGGAGAGCGCGGTCGTCGCCGAAGGGGAGCGCCTTTCGGCGGCGGGGGTCGCATTCACGCTGCTCCGTTATTCAGGGGGCCACAAGATCGATCCCGACACGCTCGTGAAGCTGGCCGAGGGGTTCGAGGGGCACTGAAACGGTGAGTTGGTGAGTTGGTTGAGAGGCAACGGCCTCAGGAGGCAGAAAGCTTCCCGAGGCCGTTTCGCATTCCCGCATCCGCGCATCCCCGCATCCCCGCCCATCACTTCCTTCGTTCATCGCGGAAGCGATCCAGCTCTCGGCGATCCCGCTTGGTAGGGCGGCCTTTTTCCTCGTAGACGAAGGCAGCGGGGGCCATGCGGAGCTGTTCGGCGAGGCGGGCGCGAGCCGCGGTGCTGCCGGGCGTCTCCTCATACAACGTCGCGGCGACGGAGGCCGGTCCGCGGCGCTCGGAGAGAGCGCGAACGCGGACGGTGTGCTCGTAGGGCCCGAGCCGAACGCGGACCTCATCGCCCTCCTGGAGCAGCTTGGCGGGCTTGGCGCGGTCGCCGCCGACCAGGACCTTCCCACCGGCGATCGCCTCGGCGGCGAGCGACCTCGTCTTGAAGAAGCGCGCGGCCCAGAGCCACTTGTCGAGTCTGACCTTCGACGGTGCTGATTCGGGAGTGGGCATTCGGGTAAGGGTCAGGGAGGGGAATCGAATAGTTAGCGGTCTGCCGGGGCCGGGACCATCCGCGCGTCCTGCGCGAAGGCGCCTTGCGCGCGGGGCCGGGGACATTAACTTACTGACCAGTCATTAATACTTCGCCTAGCCGCTACCGGGAACTGTTCCGCAAGGCGCCTAGTTCATGACTGACCAGTCGGTCACTAAGAGAATGTCCGAGCACACCGCTACCGAACCACGCTGGCGCCGCCTTCCGGAAGAGCGCCCCAAGCAGATCCTCGACGCCGCCCTCGCGGTGTTCGCGGAGCGCGGGCTCGCGGCGGCGCGACTGGAGGACATCGCGAAGCTCGCGGGGGTGTCGAAGGGCACCATCTACCTCTACTTCGCGAACAAGGAAGAGCTGTTCCGCGGCGTCGTGCGTTCCACGGTGATCGAGTTCATCGAGCGCGGCGAGGCCGCGTTCGAGCAGGACCGCGATCCGATGCGCGCGCTCGACCTGTGGATGGAGGGGCACTGGACCTGGATCCGCTCCTCCACCTTCCCGGCGATGCACCGCCTCGTCAACTCGGAGCTGCGCGACTTTCCCGACCTCGCCGCGTTCTACGCCACCGAAGTCGTCGGACGGGCGCAGCGTCTCGTGCGCGAGATCCTCGAGCGCGGCATGGAGACCGGCGTGTTCCGGCGCATGGACGCGAACGTCGCGTCGCGCATGCTGAGCGCGCTCTTCGTCACGCACGGCACCTGGTACCACCAGAAGAATTCGTTCAAGTCGATCGCCAACATCCCGGAAGGCGCGCTTCTCGCGCAGATCCGGGACTTCTTCCTTCATGCGATGCGCCCGGAGGACGGGCGCGTCTCACCGCTCGCGAACACATGATCTGGCAGAAATACCCGCGCCTCGTGGCGCTCGGTCTCACTCTCGCGCTGCTCGTCGCACTGCTCGCGTTCTTCGCGCGTGCGGCGTCGGCGCAGGATCTCGACGTGCCGCAGGATTCCACCATTCGCCTCACCCTCGGCGATGCGATGCGGCTCGCGACGCAGCTGAACCCGCAGGTCGGCAGTGCGCGGAGTCGCGTGGCCGCGGCGCAGTCGCGTGTGACGCAGAGTCGCGCCGACCTGCTGCCGAACCTCTCGGCGTCGGTCGTGGAGCGCGGCAGCACCTTCAACAGCGCGGCGCTCTTCCCGATCGACTTCCCCGCCGCGCCGGGCTCGCCCGCACTGTTCGATCCGCAGGGCTCGCTGCTCGGTCCACTCAACGTGCTCGACGCGCGCGCCCACCTGCGCCAGGCGATCTTCGATCCGAGTGCGATCGGCCGCGTGCGCGGTGCACGGACGACGGTGCAGGCGGCGAACGCGGACCTCGGGAATCAAGCGGAAGTCGCGGCGTACGGCGCGGCGAACGCGTATCTCGCCGTGCTGCGCGCCGACGCCGTGTACACGGCGCGCTACGCCGACTCGACGCTGGCCGCCGACCTGCTCTCGATCGCGCAGGACCAGCTGCGCGCCGGCACGGGCGTGGGCCTGGACGTGACGCGGGCGCGCTCGCAGCTCACCGGGGCCCGCACGCAGCTCATCGTGGCGCGCAACGATCGCCTGCGCACGCGCGTGGAGCTCGCGCGCTCCATCGGGCTGCCGCTCGTCAATCTCGTGCTCGCCGATTCGCTCACGCAGATGCCGGTCAGCGCGAACACCACCGAGACGCAGGCGCTCACCGACGCGCTCCACAACCGCAAGGATCTGCAGGCCATCGGCTTGCAGAAGGTCGCCGCGCAGCAGCAGGCGTCGGCGATCCGCAGCGAGCGGCTGCCGACGGTGGACGTCGTCGCCACGCAGGGGCAGGTGGGACGCAACGGCCGCAGCTACCTGCCGACCTACGACTGGGGCCTGGAGTTCTCGCTGCCGATCTTCGACGGGTTCCGGCGCGAAGGCCGCGTGGAGGAGCAGACCGCGGTCGCGCGGGACTACGCGAACCGCGAGCGCGATCTGCGCATTCAGGTCGAGGCCGACGTGCGCATCGCACTGCTCAACCTCGCCTCCTCTGCGGAGGCTGCCGTGGCCTCCCGCGAACGCCGCCAGCTCGCCGAGCAGGAGGTGCAGCAGGCGCGCGAGCGGTTCCAGGCAGGGGTGGCGGGCAATGCCGACGTCATCACCGCGTCGCTCACGCTGAACGTCGCCCGCACAGATGAAGTGAACGCGCTCTCGTCCTATCAGGCCGCCCGCATCGCGCTGGCTCGCGCGCGTGGCGCGCTGACCACGCTCGAATAATCGACCGACTAAATTCTCTCGCTGCCTTCTTTCGCCCGAATCGCTCTCATGGCTACCGCTACCCAACCGCAGGCGCCCCGCGCCTCCGCTCCTCCCGCTCCGGCGTCGACCGCGCCCGGAGGGCGGCGAAGAATCGTGCTCGGTCTCGTGGCCCTCGCCGTGCTGCTCGGTGTGGGCTGGGGGGTGAAGCAGTGGCTGTACGGCCGCTCGCACGAGAGCACCGACAACGCACAGGTCGACGGCCATCTCGTGCCGGTGCTGGCGAAGGTCAGCGGCTACGTGACGGCGGTGAACGTCGCCGAGAACGACCGCGTGCGCGCCGACTCCGTGCTGGTGCGGATCGACGAGCGCGAGTACGCCGTGCGCCTGGCGCAGGCGGACGCCGACCTCGCCGCCGCGCGCGCGCAGGCGGGCGGACGCGGCGTCGCCGGACAGGCCGAGGCGCAGGTCGAGAACGCCGCCGGCCAGCGCGCCGCGCTCGACGCCAACATCGGCGTGGCGCGGGCGAACTCGGTGAAGGCGGAGTCCGATCTCGCCCGCGTTCGCGAGCTCGCGGCGAAGCAGGTCGTCTCCAAGCAGCAGCTCGATGCGGCGCAGGCGGCTGCCGACGCCGCGCGCGCACAGCTCCTGGCGGCACAGCGCAACGCGAGTGCGGCCGGTGCGGGCGTGACCAACGCAGAAGCCGGCGTGCGGCTCGCGCAAGCGCGCCTCGCGGCCGCGCAGGCGGCGCGCGACAACGCCGCGCTGCAGCTCTCGTACACGAAGGTCACGTCGCCGGTGGGCGGGATCGTCTCGCGCAAGCAGGTCGAGGTCGGCCAGCTCGTGCAGGCCGGGCAGCCGCTGCTCACCGTCGTCGCGGACACCGGCGTGTGGGTGACGGCCAACTTCAAGGAGACGCAGCTCTCCGACCTTCGCGTCGGCCAGAGGGTGGAGCTGGAGGTGGACGCCTACGGCGGGTGCACGGCGAAGGGCAAGGTGGAGAGTGTCAGCGCGGCGACGGGGGCGAAGTTCGCCCTGCTGCCGCCGGACAACGCGACGGGGAATTTCACGAAGGTGGTGCAGCGCGTTCCCGTGCGCATCGCGATCACCGAAGGCTGCGGCAAGGAGCAACCGCTGCGACCGGGCATGTCGGTCGCCGCGCACGTCGACGTCAAGTAATCGCGGAGCCGCGACGTCATGTCGACGACCATCGTTCCCGACGGCGCGTCCGGGAGGGTGACCGACCGTTACGGTCCACCTTCCGGCGCGATCGTCGCGGTGGACAAGTACAAGTACAAATACCTGATCGCGATCGCGGTGACGCTCGCCGCGGTGCTCGAGCTGATCGACACGTCGATCGTCAACGTCGCGATCCCGCACATGATGGGGAATCTCGGTGCGACGCTCGACGAGATCTCGTGGGTGTCCACGGGCTACATCATCGCGAACGTCATCGTCATCCCGATGTCGAGCTGGCTCTCCGGCTACTTCGGACGGAAGCGCTATCTCACCGGCTCGATCCTGTTGTTCGTCGCCGCCTCCTGGTTCTGCGGTGCCGCGAGCACGCTCGGTGGGTTGATCTTCTGGCGCGTAGTGCAAGGACTCGGCGGCGGCGCGCTGCTGTCCACCGCGCAGTCCACGCTGTTCGAGGCGTTTCCGCCGAAGGAAGTCGGGATCGGGCAGGCGATGTTCGGCGTGGGCGTGATGGTGGGGCCGACGATCGGTCCGACGCTCGGCGGCTACATCGTCGACAACCTCTCCTGGCCCTGGATCTTCTACATCAACGTGCCGCTCGGCATCTTCGCGGCCTACATGGTGTGGACGTACGTGCGCGATTCCGAGCATCAGGAGCGCGCCGGCTCGGTGGACGTCATCGGCGTTCTGCTGCTGGCGACCTGTGTCGGCTCCCTGCAGTGGATGCTCGAGCGCGGCGAGCGGTACGACTGGTTCGACTCGCGCTTCGTGACGGTGTTGGGCATCACGTCGCTGACGTCGTTCGTGCTGCTGATCTGGCGCGAGCTGACGATCGACGAGCCGGTGATCAACTTCCGCGTGCTGCTCAATCGGCAGCTCGCCGCAGGGGTCGCGATCGCAGCGTTCCTCGGCCTCGCCCTCTATGGCTCGGTGTTCGTGCTGCCGGTGTTCCTGCAGGGGCTGCACGGGATGACGGCGAACCAGACGGGGATGATCATCCTGCCGGGCGCCATCTCGTCGGCGATCACGATGGCGGTAGTCGGCCGGAACTCGGCGCGGCTCGACGCGCGCGTCACGGTGCCGCTCGGGGCGGGCCTCTTCCTGCTCGCGATGTGGAAGCTGTCGCTGCTGACGTTCGACGCCGGCGCACACGACCTGTTCTGGCCGCTGATCTTTCGTGGCATCGGCCTGGGGCTGATCTTCGTCCCGCTCACTGGGGCGACGATGGCCGAGCTGAAGCCGACGGAGCTCGCGCAGGGGACGGGGATGTTCAACCTGACGCGCCAGCTCGGCGGATCGCTCGGCATCGCGATCAGCGCCACGCTGCTCGGCCGCTTCACGGCGCAGTCACGCGCACTGTTGTCGGAGCACATCGTGAGCGGCGACCCGACGACGATGGCGCGGGTGGAGATGCTGACGCGCGGCCTCGTGAGCCGAGGCGTGAACGCGATCGCGGCGAAGCAGCAGGCGCTCGCAGTGCTCGATCGCCAGATGCAGGGCCAGGCGAGCGTGCTGGCATTCTCGAAGCTGTATCTGCTCAGCGGCCTCGCACTGATGTCGTCACTCCCGCTGCTGCTGTTGTTCCGCTCTGGGAAGTCGCGAGGGTTGGGGCCGGGAGCACACTAGCGGGGATGCGGTGATGCGGGGATGAGGACATGCGGAACGGCCTCGGGGTGCTCCTGCATCCGAGGCCGTTCCAGGTTTTCGAATGTGCAGATCCCTCGACTCGCTGCGCTCGCTCGGGATGACACACTCGTTGTCATCCCGAGCGAAGTCGAGGGATCTGCACTTGCACTGCGCTCGCTCGGGATGACACGCACTCGCTGCGCTCGCTCGGGATGACCCGTTCTTACTCGCGCGCGATGGCGTCGATGGGCGAGAGATTCGCGGCGCGTCGGGCGGGATAGGTGCCGAACACGATCCCAACCAGGACGGCTGCGCCGACGGCGATGAGCGGCGTCGAGAGGTGGACGACGGGGAAGATCCCTGCGCCGGTGAGGCGGCGGAACACGGCGGTGCCGGCGTAGGCCAGGATCAGGCCGCCGGCGAAGCCGATCGCGCTGCCCGCCGTCGTCACGGTCACCGATTCGACGAGGAACTGCGCCTGGATGTCGCGGCGGCTGGCGCCGACCGCTTTGCGGATCCCGATCTCGCGCGTGCGCTCGACGACGGCGGCGAGCAACACGTTCATGATGCCGATGCCGCCCACGGCGAGGATGAGCGACGCGAGGAGGCCGAGGAGCAGCTTGGAGAGCAGCATCCCCTGTCGCGTGTTCTCCAGCCGCTCCGTGCCGACGGAGACATCCAGCTTTTCCATGCGGCGGCCGTAGCGCTCGGCCAGCCAGTTCACGACGTCGGCGCGCAGGGTGTCGACGGCGTCGATGCTTCTCGCCTTGAGACGGAGCGCCGGCGTGCGCGCCGCGCCGGTCGGCTCGAGGAGGGCGTCGCCCCCGCGAATCGGCGCGAAGGCGACCATGTCGGGCTCGTCGCCGCCGACGGGCGGCGCGAGGACGCCGAGCACCTCACGTCGGTCACTGCCGATGCGGATCGTCCGACCGAGCAGCCAGAGCGCGTCGTGCACGCCGGCGAGCTCCATCGCGGTGCGGTGCCCGAGCACGACGACCGGCGCGCCGCGCAGCTCTTCGCTGCGCGTGAAGAAGCGGCCACCGGCGAGCTGCAGCCCGGCGAAATCGGCGAGGCTCGCGGTGGCGAGGGAGAGCTGGACGGTCGCACGCGAGCCGAGGAACTCCGTCTCGGCGCGCCCGTTGAGGGTGAGCGCGTGCCGCATGACGCCGGGCACCTCGATGCTGGCGCGTTCGGCGTCGTCCACCGTGAAGACCGGATAGCCGTGCACCGCGACCGAGCGGCCGCGCACCTGCTCGCGCGTGCGTGCCGTGACGACGACGTCCTGCACGCTGCTCTCCCGGGCGATGAGGGCACGCGCCCAGACCTCGACGCCATCGGTGATCGCGAACGCGGCGACGAGGGAGCCGACGCCGATGATGACACCGGTCGTGGCGAGCACCGTGCGCAACGGGTTGGATCGGAGCGAGTCTGCCCCCACCCGCGCGGACTCGACCAGACTGGCGGCGTTGACGCGGATCATGAGGGGACTACGCGGTGGGAAGAGGGGGGAGTTTCGGATGGGGGAATGAGGGAATGGGGAGGTGGGGACAGAACGGCCTCGAGAGGCTCCCGCGTCCCGAGGCCGTTAGTGATTGCCTCATTCCCTCATCACCTCATCCCCTCATCCCCTCATTCCCCAGTTCACGAGTCCGACCGGATCACCTCGATCTCGGCGCTTCCGTCGCGAGCGTAGCGCACGTGCATGAGCCAGGGGCGGCAGCAGACCTGGCAGTCCTCCACGTACTCCTGGTCGACGCCGCTCCCCGGGTCCAGGGTGACCTCGTTGGCCTCTCCGCAGTAAGGGCACTCCACGAACGCCTCGGTCTCCGCATCGCCGTCGCCGAGGGGGAACTCGTCGTCGATGCGGTCCTGTGTCCACTCCTCCTCATCGGGAAAATCGACCATGGGCGGAAAGTAGCGTACGGAGATGACCGGCGGAGGCGGTTACCTCCCCTCATCCGACTGGTCGCGGAGGGTGCCCGTCACGCAACGGTCCGGGACCGAACCAGCGGAGAGACATCCGTCTCTCACGCATCGGTGTCGCTGCCGCAAAGTGGACGAGTTCGGCAACATACCGAGCATGCCTCGGACAGTTCGACCGCTTCGGGCGAGGTGCAACGAGCGGACGAATCCGGCAACCGATCCATTTCGTATCCCGGAGGCGGAAGTCTTAACACTGAGCGATTCCGGACGTCTCCTGGAATAGGGCGCGTACATAGCCCGTCAACACTCTGGAGGCACCATGCGTAGGACTCGTGTCATCGGAATCGCGATCGTTTCGCTCCTGACTGTCGGCTCGGTTGCGCAGGCTCAAAATGCAGCGCCGGGTGTACCTCAGGCTCGTCAGCAGCGCGTCGGGAAGTTCGAAAAAGGACGTGGTCGGCTGCTCCGTGGCATCAAGCTCAGCGACGCCGAGAAGGCGCGCGTGAAGGAGATCCGCGGCAAGTATCAGACGGAATCGAAGACGCTGCGGGAATCGCTCCGGCCGGCGATGCAGGACATGCGGACGGCGCGGCAGAAGCACGACACCGTGGCGATGAAGGCGGCGTGGGATCGTACGGCGGCAGATCGGCAGAAGCTCGATGCACTGATGCAGCGCGAGCGTGCCGAGGTTCGCACGGCGCTCACGCCGGAGCACCAGACGCAGTTCGACGCGAACGTGAAGCAGCTCGCTGAACGGCGCGCCGAAGGAAGGAAGGGGAAGGGTCATCGCCCGCGGAGGGCGGACCGGGTCGGCACGAGCAAGAGCTGAGCGGCGACGC
>JAEKKK010000199.1:0-6021 GCA_019510405.1 Gemmatimonadota bacterium
CGCGGCAATCGCCGGGGTGAACGAGCTGGCGATCCTCTTCGGTGCCGGCGCACTGATGGTCGCGGCACGTGGCGTCGGCCGCCGGAGCGAGGCGAACGGCATAGGAGGGTTCGTCGCCGCGTCGATGACGGCACAGACGACTGCTCCCGTGCTTGCGACGCCGTTCGGCTTGTGGCCGCTGCTCACGGTGTTCCTCAAGATCGGTTCCGTGCTGTTCGGGAGCGGCTACGTGCTGCTCGCCTTCCTGCGCGCGGACTTCGTGGAGCGGCTGCACTGGCTCACGGAACGCCAACTGCTCGATGCGGTGGCGGTGGGGCAGGTGACGCCGGGACCCGTGTTCACGACGGCGACGTTCATCGGCTACGTGCTCGGCGGCGCACCGGGCGCGGTCGTCGCCACGATCGGGATCTTTCTCCCTGCCTTCGTGTTCGTCGCGCTGAGCGGCGTGGTGCTGCCGCGCATCCGGCATTCGCCGGTGGCGCGTGCGGTGCTGGACGGTGTGAACGTCGCGTCGCTTGCGCTGATGGCGGTGGTGACGGCGCAGCTCGCGCGCGCGGCCGTGGTCGACTGGACGACGGCGGCGTGCGCGCTGATTGCCGCGGTGCTGCTCTTCCGGTGGAAGGTCAACTCGGCGTGGCTCGTGCTGGCGGGCGCCGCGATCGGCGTGGTGGCATCGGCCCGGTGACGCGTCGCACGGTGTGGACTCGTGCCGTCGTCACGGACGGCGTGCATAGCTCCGCCCGCGCCATTGCCGCCGCTGCTGCAGCGTAGAGAGCACGATGCGCACGACGGCAAGGGGATCCGTGATCCACGAGAGCCAGAACGACGGGCCGGGCCGTTCGTACGAATGCGAGAGTGGCCGCAGCAGCAGCAGGTGAATGCCGAGCAATACGCCATTCACCACCGCGAGGAGGCGCGCGGTGGAGGAGAGGGTGGACGTCGATGCCCCGATTGCGAGCAGCACCAGCATGGGCAGCGGCAGGCCCTGGACGGCGATGAGGAACAGCACGTCGAGCCACTGGCGAGTCGCGCTCGTTGCCTGGCGCAGATCGAGCGAACGTCCCCACTCGCGCCACATCTCTCGGGCCGAGCGATACGACCGGACGAGGTAGAGCCGCGAGCCATCGAGAAAGCCCACCCGTTCTCCTTGCCGCGCGAGGTGACGGGCGAGGGTGACGTCGTCGGCGAAGGATTCGCGCGCGGGGGCGTAGCCGCCGTGGCGAAGCAGCGCGTCGCGACGGGCGAGGAAGCACTGGCCGTTGGCCATCAGCCGCTCGGGGTCCCGCTCGGTTCCCGCGGTGCCGCCGCGATAGACGAGCGTGAGGAGCAGGGCCGGCTGGAGCAGCTGCTCCCACGCGCTCTGCGCGGCGAAGCGTGGTGCGAAGGAGACGACGGAATAACCGGCCTCGCGGGCGGCGGCGACGACGCCGGCAACGAGGCCAGGCTGCGGCTCGACGTCGGCGTCGATGCCGAGCACCCACTCGCCGCGCGCGGCACGCAAGCCCTGCTCGAGTGCCCACACCTTGCCGACCCAGTCGGGTGGTCGAGGGTCGTCGGAGAGGAGTCGCACACGCGGGTCGATCGCTGCCGCGTCGGCAACCAGCTCACGCGTGCCGTCCGACGAGCCGCTGTCGACGATCAGCACCTCGAGCAGGGGGCGCGGCTGGGTGCGCAGGCCCGCGAGACATGGACCGATGCGCTGCGCTTCGTTCAGCGTCGGCACGATCACCGAGACGGTGGTGTCGGTGATCTCCGCCGGGTGGGGCGGCGTCGCGGCGCGACGGGTGCGGCCGGGCGCGAGGCGCACGGCGAGGACGAGGAGCGCGAGGCTCTGCATGGCGAGCAGCGCGCCGACTAGCATCGCGTCTGCACTCGTTGCGCTACGCGGTGGGTGAAGAGCAGGTCATGCTGGTCGGGTCGTGGGCGCCGGACGGAAAGATGAGTGATCGGATTCGATGGCAAATTATCAGCCGGAGCGCCGCCGACGCTGGTTTGCGATTTGCACCCCCGCCGTGCGGGAGGTGAACCGCGATGGCCGCAGAGTCCCGCACCGCGATCTATGCGTCGGTCGCCGCGAACGTGGCGATCGCGATCACGAAGTTCGTCGTCGGCGCGATCGCGCACAGCTCGGCCATGCTCGCCGAGGGTGTGCACTCGCTGGTGAACTGCTTCGACGGCGGGCTGCTGCTGCTGGGACAGCACCGGTCGCGCCGGCCCGCGAACGAGCGGCATCCCTTCGGCTATGGGCGCGAGGTGTACTTCTGGAGCCTGATCGTCGCGATCCTGTTCTTCGCGCTCGGCTCCGGCGTCACCATATATGAAGGAGTGCGGCACGTCCTCGCGCCGGAGCCACTCGGCGATCCGAGGTGGAGCTACGTCGTGATCGCGTTCGCGGCGGTGTTCGACGGCGCGTCGTTCGTGGTGGGGCTGCGGCAGTTCCGGCGGCACATGCGGGGCCCGGGCTACTGGCGCGCGGTGCGGCGGAGCAAGGACCCGTCGCTGTTCAGCGTCGTGCTCGAGGACATCGCGGACCTGATCGGGTTGGCGATTGCGTTCCTTGGCGTCTTCCTGAGCCACCAGTTGCGCATGCCGGTCCTGGATGGTGTCGCGTCGATCGCGATCGGGGTCGTGCTCGGCGCGATCGCCACCATATTGCTGATCGAGACGCACGGACTGCTCGTCGGCGAGGCGGCGACTCCGGAGCTCGTGGACGCGATCCAGCGGGCGGCGCTGGATGAGGAAGGCGTGGTGGCGGCAGCGCGACCGGCGTCGCTGCACGTGGGGCCGCAGGACATCGTCGTCGTGCTGCAGGTCGAGTTCGAGCCCGCGCTGTCGGCGGAGCAGGTGGCCGAGCATGCGGCGGCGCTGGACGAGCGGCTGCGGGCGCGGTACCCGGCGATCCAGCGGGTGGTCGTGCAGCCGGTGACGTGCGCCAGGGAAACTCCCGACAATCATTCGGGGAGTTGGATGACGGAGGGGGCGATCGGGAAGAGCTAACTTCCCACGCCCCTTCGAGTCTTCGGGGCCGATCTTCCCTCCTTCGCGAAACCAGCTGGTGCGCACTGCACGCGCTTTCGTTCCCAAGCTCGCCACGACGCTCGAGCATTACTCCCGCGAACAGCTCGTTCGCGACCTGATCGCGGGCGTGATCGTCGGCATCGTCGCGCTGCCGCTGTCGATCGCGTTCGCGATCGCGAGCGGGGTGACGCCGGATCGCGGGCTGTACACGGCCATCGTGGCCGGATTCGTCATCTCGGTGCTCGGTGGGTCGCGGGGCTGACGATCGCGACGCTGATGGCCGGGGTGATCCTGATCGGCTTCGGGCTCGCGCGATTCGGGGCGGCAATCCGGTTCATTCCCCATCCGGTGATCACGGGATTCACGTCGGGGATCGCGGTGATCATCGCGAGTGGGGAGATCAAGGATGCGCTCGGACTGCGGATGGGGGCGGTGCCGGCGGATTTCATCGAACGGTTTCGGGTGTTCGCGCAGCACTTCGGGACGACTAATTGGGGTGCGACCGGAGTCACCGCAGCCACGGTCGCGATCATCATGCTGTGGCCGCGGGTGAGCCGGCGCATCCCGGGACCACTGGTCGCGCTGCTCGCGGCGACGGTGGTCGCGCAGCTGGCGCACCTGAACGTCGAGACGATCGGCAGCCGCTTCGGCGTGTTGGCGGCGCAGCTGCCGCATCCCGTGGTGCCACACGTGTCGTACGCCGACGCGATGCGCCTCGTCCGGCCGGCGTTCACGATCGCGCTGCTCGGCGCGATCGAGTCGCTGCTCTCGGCGGTCGTCTCCGACGGGATGATCGGCGGGCAGCATCGGTCGAACATGGAGCTCGTCGCGCAGGGGGTGGCGAACATTGCGTCGCCGCTGTTCGGCGGGATCCCCGCGACCGGGGCGATCGCGCGAACGGCGACGAACGTCAAGAACGGCGGGCGCACGCCGGTCGCCGGGATGATGCACGCGGTGACGGTGCTGCTCGTGACGCTGTTCTTCGGCCGCTGGGTGGGGCTCATCCCGATGGCGGCGCTGGCAGGCATCCTGCTCGTCGTGGCGTACCAGATGAGCGAGTGGCGGGTGTTTCGCGCCGAGCTGACGTCGCCCCGGAGCGACGTCGTCGTGCTGCTCGCGACGTTCGGGCTGACGGTGTTCGTCGACCTCACCGTGGCGATCGAGGTCGGGATGGTGCTGGCCGCATTCCTGTTCATGCGCCGCATGGCGAGCCTGACCGACGTCAGCCAGGTGTCGGCGGAGATGCTCGCGGACGAGGTGGGCGACGATCTGCGATTGCAGCCCGTGCCGCGCGGCGTCGACGTCTACGAGATCAACGGGCCGTTCTTCTTCGGCGCGGCGGAGACGTTCAAGGACACGCTGGCCCGGGTGGCGGGAAAGCCCAAGGTTCTCATCCTCCGGATGCGCCGCGTGCCGGCGATCGACGCGACTGGATTGCATGCGCTCAAGGACGTCGTGCACCGCAGCCGGCGCGACGGCACGACGGTGCTGCTGTGCGAGGTGCAGCCCCAGCCGCTGCAGGCGCTGCAGCGCTCGGTGCTGATGGAGGAGATCGGCGAGGAGCACTTGCTCCCGACACTCGAGGCGGCGATCGCCCACGCTCGCGACGAGCTCGAGGCACGCAAGCTCCTGCTCGCCTGAGACCTTGGTCCACCGGTAGGGCGTCACGTCCGGGACATACCGTGCGCATCGCGTGCTGGAGACAGCACGCGCTGCACATGGCGGTGACAACGTCGCTCGAGCTGACCCAGGGGAACGATGCTCCACATCATGGACCATGAGCGGCGCGCGCTGCTCGCCGTGGCGATCAGTGCATTGCTGGTCGTCGGGGCGGCACACGCGTCTCACGCGCAGCAGGCGGAAACGGACTCGACGCGCGACGCGCGACACGACAAGGAAGCGGCGAACCTGGCGAAGGAATCGCAGAACCCGGTCGCCAACATGGTCTCGCTGCCGCTGCAGTACAACTACTACGCGAACGGGGGACTGGGCACCGCGAGCGAGATGGTGCTCAACGTCCAGCCGGTGCTTCCGCTGCCGATCGGCAAGAACTGGCTGGTCGTGTCGCGCACGATCGTGCCGTTCGTGAGCATCCCCCTCCCGGACGTTGGCGGCGGGAATGGCATCAGTCAGCTCGCGAGGCCGCAGTTCGGCGGCATCGCCGACATCCAGGAGCAGGCGTACTTCACCAGCACGAAGCCGTCGAAGTGGACGTGGGCAGTCGGGCCGGTGATGTCCTTTCCCACCGCGACGAACCGACTGGCGCGCACGGGGCAGTGGGGGCTCGGGCCAACGGCCGTCGGTCTCACGATGCCGGGCCCGTGGGTGATCGGCCTCCTGGCCAACAACGTCTGGCGCATCGGGGGCGACGCGAACGGACACACGCTGAACACGCTCACCCTGCAGCCGTTCATCAACTACAACCTGGCGCACGCGTGGGCGATCTCGACGGCGCCGCTCATCACCTCGGACTGGAGTGCACGGGAAGGGAACCGCTGGACAGTGCCGATCGGCGCGGGGGTCTCGAAGATCGCACACGTCGGCGACCAGCCGTTGAACTTCATCCTACAGTACTACCACAACGTGAAGCACCCGGAGCTCGGCGGGAGCAATCAGCTTCGGATGGAGGTGGCTGCGTTGTGGCCAACGGCGGCGGCCAAGGCGGCCGAGCAGAAAGCCGAGATGGCAAAGAAGAAGGAAACGGAGCGGAAGACTCGTCAGGGCAGCAGCCCCTGATGAGGGAGCGGTGGGAGAGGGCATGCGGGGTACCGCCGCATCGGATCTGTCGGAGGCTCGAACATGCCGCTCACGCTCACGTCGTCCGCGTTCGCACCGATGGGACCGATCCCATCCAAGTACACGTGTGACGAAAGTGACATCTCCCCGCCGCTGGAGTGGGCCGGCGTGCCGAAGCAGGCGAAGAGTCTGGCGTTGATCGTGGATGATCCCGACGCGCCCGATCCGGCCGCGCCGACGATGCGATACGTACACTGGGTGCTGTAC
>JAEKKK010000199.1:6054-11950 GCA_019510405.1 Gemmatimonadota bacterium
ACTTCAAGCGGAGCGGCTACGGCGGCCCGTGCCCGCCGATCGGACGGCACCGCTACGTGTTCACGCTCTACGCGCTGGACAAATCGTTCAACGACGCCGGCGCGGTGTCGAAGAGCGAGCTCGAGGCGGCGATGAAGACCCACGTGATCGAGAAGGCGGAGCTGATCGGGACGTACGCCCGCGCGCGTTGACCCGGCGAGCGGGGGCGGTAGAATTGGCGGATGCCTTCTTTCCTCCGCCGTGCAGCGATAGCAATCGGACAGACCCTTCGTACGACCTGGTTGATCATCGGGATGACCCTCGCCGTGTTCGTGCTCGCCGAATCCTGCTATCGCGTGCAGAGTACGGCGCGCGACGCGATCGGGCGCATCGGAAGCGGAGGGCGCGACAAGGCCGCAGTTGCGCCGGTCCATCCGGTGGGCTCGCAGCCGTGGTATCCGGAGTACGCCAAGGAGTTCGCGGCCTCTGAGGGCTCGGCGTGGCGCCAGTACGTCTACTTCCGCCGCGCGAGTGCCTATCACGGCCGCTACATCAACATCGACAGTCTGCGGCATCGCGTCACGCCGCAACCGTCGACGCCCGCGGTCCCCGCGGCGCGCGTGTTCTTCTTCGGCGGCTCGACGCTCTGGGGGAGCTTCCTCCGGGACGACCACACCATTCCCGCCGAGGCGTCGCGCCGGCTGCAGGCGCTCGCCGGCCCAGGCTCTCGCGTCGAGGTCACCAACTTCGGCGAGACGGGCCACGTGTTCACGCAGGGGATGCTCGAGCTCATGCTGCAGCTCCGCGAGGGCAACCGTCCCGATGTCGTCGTGTTCTACGGCGGGATCAACGAGACGTTCTCCACTCTCCAGAATGGCGAGGCGGGGCTGGGACAGAACGAGGCGAACCGGGTGAAGGAGTTCGCCCTCGGGCGGCAGCTCGTCTGGCACGGGCACGAGGAAGGGGCGGTGAAGGATCTCCACTCCTTCGCGGTGCTGAACGCGGAGGCACTCTCGCGGCTCCGGCTCGTGCAACGGATGGCGCGCGTGCTCCATCCGGCGCCGCCGCCGACGCTGCTCTCGCGCGACTCCGCCGCGCGCAGCATCGTGCGGGTGTACGCGGAGAACGTCCGGATGATCGAGTCGCTGGCACGGACGTACGGCTTCACGCCGATCTATGTGTGGCAGCCGACGCTGCACGCGACGCGCAAGGTCCTGACGCCGTTCGAGCGCCGGCTGATGCGCACGATCGACAACGACCCGATGCAGCGGCGGCTGAAGGAGGTGCACCTCGCCGTGCTGCCGCTGCTCGACTCCGCGGTCACGCAGCAAGTGCCGGGACGATTCGTGAATGCCAGCGCGACGTTCGCGGGTGACACGGTTCCCGCGTACAGCGATCAGGTGGGGCACAACACCGAGCTGGCGGTGCCGGGGATCGTGGACGCGTTCTGGCCGACGCTGCGCACGGTGGTGAAGGCGAAGCTCGACGCCGCGCCGAGCGCGACGGCACGACCGGCGCCGGGGATCGCCACGGCGCCGGTGCGCGCTCGAGAGGGAAAGCTCTAGGCTCTCGCGCGCAATCAGTGCCGCGCCACCTCGGCATCCGCCTCGCTCGGCAGCGACGGCGCGGGCGACATGACGATCATGCCATCCTTGCGGAGCTGCTCGTTGATGTGCCGCATGACGGAGCGGACCAGCTTGCCCACGTTGGCCGGATCCGACGTCTGGCTGAGCGCCGCGAAGACGAGCTTGTCCTGCGCGAGGGAGTAGACGTTCGTCTCGACGCTGACGATCTGCGTCGTCGTCACGTAGTACGGGTTGTACGGGTAGGCCCAGGCGTTGTCCCAGTAGCCGGCGAAGCCGTAGGCGCCCCCCCAGTACGGGCCGCCGTAGGCGGCATTGTAGGTGAGCTGCTGCGACACGTTGGTGACGCGCATACTGATCGCGCCGTCGAAGCCTTGCTTGCGCAGCTCCTGAAGGATCGTGCCCTTATCGATGTTGGCCACGTTCGGGAGGATGCGATACGACGGGATGGTGTTGGGAAACACCGCGGCGAGCTGGTCCTCGCTCGCGCGGCGCAGTGACTCGTCGGTCGTGACGAACACCGCGACGGTGCGATTGAAGTTCAGCAGGGTCGCGTTCGGCTCGTGCCAGGTGGCGGCGAGCTCGGTGCGGCGCCAGCAGCCCGTGGCGAGGGCGAGCGCGAAGGGCAGGGCGGTCAGGAGAACTCGCTTGCTGTTGATCCGCATAGGGCTGCTCCGCTGAAAGGAATGAGGCACGCGATGCCATGCCGCTCATGTAAGACCAGCGGAGCATGCCCGATGGGCGCTACGCCCTTCATCCAATGGGGTGCGCGCACCTGCGGGGCAGATTGCCGGGCGCATGTCCCGTATCGCCGTCAGCACTTTGCGACGCACGCGTACTCGTGTGCGGAGGAGCGCTTCGTCTCGCCTGCTGGGGCTGATGATCGTGGCGTGCACGGCGGCCACAGCCGGGGCGCAGGCGTCGAGCGAGCTGTGGCCGGAGCTGGACGTCTACTGGACACCGGCCAAGCACCAGCGGACGATGCTCGAGCTGTCGCGGTCCTCCGAGCGCGAGGCCGCCAAGCAGCAAGCGTCGGTTGGGCTGTATCAGGACTATCTCCAGCTGCCGAGCGGGTATCTGCGCGCCGGCTACCGCTACACGTTCAGCACAAACGACGCGAGCTACCGGGAGTCGCGCATCGTCACGGAGGTCACGACGCGGGTGGCAGGGGCGACGTCGTGGCGGCTCGTCGAGCGGACGCGTGCCGAATTCCGGTGGGTCAACGGCGACTACACCTGGCGCCTGCGCGAGCGGCTGCACCTGCAGCGCTTCTTCTCCTCACCGGTGCGCTTCGACCCGCGGCCGTACGGCACCTTCGAGGCGTACTACTACTCGCAGTACAACACCATCGCGCGGCTGGCCGGGCGCGTCGGCGTGGAGTTCCGCGTCTGGCGGGCGAGCGACATCGACCTCTACCTGGCGCGTCAGGAGAACTCGCGCGGCGAGCCGCGGCGAGTGAACGCGCTGGGGCTCACGCTCAAGCTGTACCGCTAACGCCTGGCGGACACGGACTCGAGCACGCGCTCGACGTCGAGTGGCTGCTCGGGGCCGACCTTGGTCGCGAGGTCGGCCTGTGAGATCATGCCGACGATCTGGCCTTCCTCCGAGACGACAGGGATGCGGCGCACCTGCTCGTGCGACATCGAGGCGATGACGTGCGACACGTCGTCATCGGGCGCGACGGTGTGCAGATGATCGCCCGACATGTGGAGTCGCACCTCGCACGCCGGGAGATGCTGGCGCGCGACGCATCGCACCGCGATGTCGCGATCCGTGATCACGCCGACGAGATGGCGACGCTCGCGGTCGTCGACGACGGGCACGATGCCGATCTCCGCGTCGCGCATGATCTCGGCTGCGCGGCTGACCGGATCGGTAGCGGTCACAACGAGCGGGTTCGGGGACATGATGTCGCGAGCGCGCATACCGCCTCCGTGTAAAGAGAGCCCGATGGGATGGAAGATCAGTGCCGCGACCCATTACGCCTTTCGTCCAATGCGTCGCCCTTTGCACGAAAGCCAACGTTCGCTCCTTCGCGAACGCGGCAGCGCCGCCGCGCGCGACTGCCTGCCACACTGCAGCACCAGGAGCGAGCATGCCAGCAAAGAACACTCGCATCGAGCACGATCTGCTCGGTGATCTCGCCGTTCCCGCCGATGCCTATTACGGCGTCCAGACGGCCCGCGCGATCGAGAACTTCAAGATCTCCGGCGTTCAGCTGCGGCTCTACCCGAACTTCATCAAGGGGCTGGCCATGGTGAAGCTCGCCGCGGCGCGGGCGAACTTCGATACCGGCGGCTTCTCGAAGGAGATTCTCGGCGCGATCGAGGGCGCCTGCAACGAGATCCTCGACGGCAAGCTGCACGACCAGTTCATCCTCGATGTCATCCAGGGTGGCGCCGGCACCTCGACGAACATGAACGCCAACGAGGTGATCGCCAATCGCGGCCTCGAGCTGCTGGGGCACAAGAAGGGCGAGTACAAGTACCTCGATCCGCACGACCACGTGAACCGGTCGCAGTCGACGAACGACGCGTACCCCTCGTCGATCCACATCGGCCTGGCGCTCGGCAACCACGAGGTCATCGCCGCGTTCAAGGAGCTGATCGCGGCCTTCCGCGCGAAGGGGAAGGAATTCGGCCACATCATCAAGATGGGCCGGACCCAACTCCAGGACGCGGTGCCGATGACGCTCGGCCAGGAGTTCGTCGCCTTCGCCGAGACGCTCGAGGACGAGATCACCGCACTGCAGAACATCGAGAAGGTGCTCTGCGAGATCAGCATGGGGGGCACGGCGATCGGCACCGGCCTCAACGCGCCCGAGGGCTACGCGCAGAAGTGCGCGGCGCATCTGGCCGAGATCACGGGGATGCGGATCAAGCTGGCACGGAACCTCGTCGAGGCGACGCAGGACACCCAGGCGTTCGTGCTCTACTCGTCGGTGCTGAAGAGCCTCGCGATCAAGCTCGCCAAGGTCGGCAACGACCTGCGGCTGTTGTCGTCCGGCCCGCGATGCGGCCTGCACGAGATCAATCTGCCGGCCACCCAGCCCGGCTCGTCGATCATGCCCGGCAAGGTGAACCCGGTGATCCCCGAGGTGACGAACATGGTCGCCTACCGCGTGATCGGGAACGACCTCGTCGTGACGCTGTCGGGTGAGGGGGGCCAGCTCCAGCTCAACGCGTTCGAGCCGATCATGGCCGCCGTCCTGTTCGAGTCGCAGGTGATGTTCGTGAACGCGGCGAACACGCTTCGCGTGCACTGCGTGGAGGGGATTTCGGCCAACGAGGAGGTCTGCAAGCACTACCTCGAGACGAGCATCGGCACCGTCACGGCGCTCAACCCGGTGATCGGCTACGACAAGGCGACGGAGCTCGCCGCCGAAGCGCTCAAGACCGGCGAGGGGATCATCCCGCTCGTGAGGGAGAAGCACATCCTCACGGACGCACAGATCGACGAGATCCTGAGCCCGGAGTCGCTCACGGGGCAGGGGCGCGAATAGGCGCCGGAGCGCGGACCACACCAGCACCTCGCTGAGGAAGCGGGGGGCGTCATGCAGAATCCCGTACGAGTCCTCACATGTCACGTCGGTTTACCGTACCGCTTACACTGACGCTCCTCGCCTGCGCGGCGACGGCGAGTGCGCAGCCATCGAAAGAGACCATCAACAACAACGGCGCCCACATCGTCGTCCTCGCGACCGGTGGCACGATCGCCGGAGCGGCCGCGACCGACGTTCAGGCCGGCTACACGAGCGGCCAGGTCGGCGTGGAGCAGCTCATCAACGCCGTGCCGCAAGCGAAGAAGCTCGCCAGGATCACCGGCGAGCAGGTGGCGAACATCGGGTCGCAGGACATGAACGACGAGGTCTGGCTCAAGCTTGCCACACGGGTGAACGAGATCCTGGCGAAGCCTGACGTGACCGGGGTCGTGATCACCCACGGCACCGACACGATCGAGGAGACCGGGTTCTTCCTCAACCTCGTGACGCACTCGAGCAAACCGGTGGTGCTGACGGCGGCGATGCGGCCGGCCACGGCGCTCTCGGCGGACGGACCGCTCAACTACTTCAACGCCGTCGCGGTGGCGACGAAGCCGGAGGCGGTGGGGAAGGGAGTGCTCGTCGTCGTCAACGACTGGATCCACGGCGCGTCGTCGCTGACGAAGACGAGCACGACGGCCGTGCAGACCTTCATGTCGCCGCTGTCGGGATTGATCGGCACGGTGGCCTACGGCGACGTCGAGTGGTTCCGCACTCCGGTCGGGAAGAACACGACGACCTCCGACTTCTCGGTCACGCCGACCACGGTGATGCCGCGGGTGGACATCATCAT
>JAEKKK010000200.1 GCA_019510405.1 Gemmatimonadota bacterium
CCACCGCCGAGATGTCGACGTACGCGTCGGGCTTGAACCCCTCCGTCTGACTTCCCGCGTTCACCTCGTAGAAGAACAGGTCGGCGCCCTTCACCGACATCCAGGCGCGGATCGCGAGCAGGCTGGCGACCTGGTGGTCCATGTGCGTGTCGATCGGCCAGTGCGCGAGGATGACGTCCGGCTCGAGTGACGCGACGAGTCTGGTCATCGCGTCCACGTGCGCGTGCGTCAGCTCGGTGGCACCGTCCACCTGGCCGAAGAACATCGGCGTCGCGCCGAGGATCCGGCACGCCCCCTCCGACTCGGCGGTGCGGATGCGCGCCGCCTCGTCGAGCGACTTGCCCTCGATGCCGCGCTCCCCGCGGGTGAGGTAAACGATCGTCACCCTGTGCCCCGCCGCGGCGTAGCGTGCGAGGGTGCCGCCGCAGCCGGACTCGGGGTCGTCGGGATGTCCGCCGATGCAGACGACGGAGAGCTTCTCCGGCGCGGGCTCGGCCCGTGCGGCGGAGAGGGGAAGGAGTCCGGAGGCCAGCACGGCCGAGCCGACGACAGACGTCGAACGGCCAAGGAACGCCCGGCGGGTGAGCTCAGGATCGGTCATGGGTGGAACATGAGCGCCGAGTCCGCGGAGCGCGAGCAAAGCTCCCTGGCGATCCGCCTGCCGCTGTCACACTCGCGGTGGCCATCCCGTCTCCGGTTCGAAAGCTGCGAACCGACAGCCAGGAGGCATTCATGCGAGTACTCGTAGCGGGCGGCACCGGCGCCATCGGCGCGCCCCTCGTGCAGCAACTCATCGAGCGCGGGCACGACGTCACAGCGACGACGCGTCACCCCGAGCGCGCCGACCACCTCCGCCGCCGCGGAGCGGCGGTGGTGCACATGGACGGGCTCGACGCCGCATCGGTCGGCGAAGCGGTGGCGCGCGCCGAGCCCGACGCGATCATTCATCAGATGACGTCGCTCTCCGGCACGCTCGACATGCGCCACTTCGACCGGACCTTCCGGACGACGAACGCGCTCCGCACCACCGGCACGCGCCACCTGCTCGCCGCGGCGCAGGCGATGGGCGTGAAGCGCCTCGTCGCGCAGGGCTACACCGGCTGGCCGATCACGCGGGCGGGCGAGGGACCTTCGACCGAGAGCGAGCCATTCGACGCGCACCCGGCGCGCGAGCAGCGCGAGACGCTCGCGGCGATCGAGTCGCTGGAGCAGAGCGTGCTCGGCGCCCCGCTCGCCGGCATCGTGCTCCGCTACGGCAGCTTCTACGGTGCCGGCGTGTGGGACCAGCTCGTCGAGACGGTGCGGAAGCGGATGCTCCCCGTCATCGGAGACGGCGCGGGGGTGTGGTCGTGGATCCACGTCGACGACGCGGCGTCGGCGACGGTCGCCGCGCTCGAGCGCGGGGAGCCGGGCGTGTACAACGTCGTCGACGACGAGCCGGTGCGCGCGGCGGAGTGGATCCCCGGTCTGGCTGCGTTCGCGGGGGCGAAGCCGCCGATGCACGTGCCCGTCTGGCTCGGCCGGTTGCTCGCCGGCGACGTCGCCGTGCGCATGATGACCGCGGTGCGCGGCGCGTCGAACGAGAAGGCGAAGTGGGTGCTCGACTGGCGCCCGCGCTGGGCGAGCTGGCGCGACGGTTTCCCTCACGCGCTCGCCGCGGCACCGTCGCGCCAACGCGCCACGCGGAGCGAGGCCGCGGCATGAGCGAGGAGCGGGAGACGTTCGAGAGTCTGCGGCCGCTGCTGTTCGCCATCGCGTACCGCATGCTCGCGAGCGTGAGCGATGCCGAGGACGTACTCCAGGATGCGTATCTGCGGTGGCGTCGCGCCGTGGACGACGGCGTCGCGATCGTCTCGCTCAAGGCGTGGCTCTCCACCGTCGTCACGCGCCTCGCGATGGATCACCTGCGGTCGGCGCGCGCCCGGCGCGAGGAGTACGTCGGGCTCTGGCTGCCCGAGCCGCTGCCGGCGAGTGGAACCGAGGCATTCGTGGCGACGCACGCCGACCCGGAGGAGCGCGCCGAGCTGACCGACTCGCTCTCGATGGCGTTCCTCCTCGTGCTCGAGCGACTGAGCCCGATCGAGCGCGCGGCGTTCCTGCTGCACGACGTCTTCGGCTACACGCACGACGAGATCGCGGCGATCGTCGAGACGACGCCGGCGAACGCGCGCCAGATCGCCTCGCGCGCGCGCCGCCGCGTGCAGGCCGAGCGGCCGCGCTTCGACCCGTCGTCCGAGGAGCGCGACCGGTTGGTAGAACGGTTCTTCGCCGCGGTGACGCTCGGCGACGTCGACGGACTCGTGCAGGTGCTGGCGGACGACGTCGTCGTGCATGGCGACGGGGGCGGGAAGGTGCCGCAGTGGGCGACACCGATCGCCGGTGCGGACCGCGTGGCGCGGCTGTTCGCCGGCCTGGGCAAGCAGATGGTCGAGGTGCACGCGCGAATCGAACCGCGCACGATCAATGGCCAGCCCGCCGCGGTCGTGCTCGATCCGGAGGGCGCGGTGGCGGTGGTGTGGGTGCTCGACGTCGTCGACGGCCGCGTGCGCGCGATCCGGTCGGTGATCAACCCGGAGAAGCTGGGGCATCTCGGGCGCGTGGCGGACGTGCGCGCGCTGGCGGCCTCACGGGGACGCGTCTAGCCCGCGGTTGCGGTCGCCCTGCGGCGGCTGCATGCTGGGCGGATGCGTAGATCGGTGATGCTCGTCGTTTTGGCGGCGCTTGCGGTTTCCGTGCTCGTGTTCGCGCGCCGGACACCGGTGCAGTACAAGGTGTGGGTCATGGATCCGCTGCGCTGCGGCGATCTCCCAGTCCCCGATACGACCTTCTTGCGCATCTGTCTCGACTCGTCGTCCTTTCGCGGGCGCGCGGGACCTCTACTCCATGAATGGTTGAGCGAGGGATTGGACTCCGCCGACGTCGCCCTCCTGGCGGAGTCGGCGATGGTCAGGACGCATAGACGAGCAACCAATACGAAGGCTCCCGAGGACTACCGGGAAGCCGTTACGCTCGGCCAATTCGCCGACAGCATCCGCACCCGTCTCAGCCGCGACGTCGCGCATCCACCGTCACCTGCTGGCGGCGGTGCGGTGCTGAAGCGATGATCCTCTGGTCGAGGAGAGTGTCGAACCCCAAACGGCGCGAGGCGGACAGATGGCGAAGTCGATCCTGGTGATCACCGGCGACGGTGGCGAGTGCTACGAGACTCTGTACGCCGTGCATCGCATGCGCGAGGAGGGATACACCGCGCGCATCGCCGCCCCGTCACGCAAGCGGCTGAACCTCGTCATCCACGACTTCGAGCCGGGCTGGGACACCTACATCGAGAAGCCCGGCTACCAGGTCGAGTCGGACCTCGCGTTCGATGACGTGCGCGTCGACGACTACGATGCCGTGCTCGTGCTCGGCGGCCGCGCACCGGAATACCTGCGCAACGACAAGCGGGTGCTCGACATCGTCCGCGAGTTCGACGCGCAGGAGAAGTGGGTGTTCGGGATCTGCCACGGCATCCAGGTGCTGGCGAGCGCGGGCCTGGCGAAGGACGCATGCGTGACGGCGTACGAGCACTGCCGCGTGGACGCCGAGGCGGGGGGCGGCAAGTACGTCGCCGAGAAGCAGGCGGTGCGGCACGGCCGCATGGTCACCGCGCAAACCTGGCAGTCGCACCCCGAGTTCTACCGCGAGGTGATGGCCTGCCTGGCCGAGTGAGCGCTTCGTAGTCGAATCAGACGCCGGGCGATGCATGTGTTCACCGCGGACGAGCGCGAGCGCCGGCGCGCATCGCTGGTCGCCGCGGTGCGGGAGGACGGACGCATCGTCGGGGCGGCGCACACCGGCTCCGCGGCACTCGGCCGCGAGGATCGCTGGTCGGACATCGACCTCGCGCTGAGCATTGCGGCCGACGCGGGGATGGACGACGTCGTCGCCGACTGGACGCGCCGCCTCTACGAGGAGCACGGCGCGGTGGCGCACCACGACATCTGGTACGGCGCAACGCGCTTCCGGGTCTTCCTCCTCGCCGACACGCTGCAGGTGGATCTCGCCTTCTGGCACGACGGCGAGTTCGGCGCGATCGGGCCCAGCTTCCGCCTGATCTTCGGCACGCCGGCGGCCCATCCGCCGCCGGCGGCTCTGGACCCGCGCGATCTCGCCGGTGTCGGGATGGCCTGGCTGTACGCGCTGCACGTGCGCTCGGCCCTTGGGCGCGGGCGCCTGCAGCAGGCGGAGAACATGCTGAGCGACATGCGCGAACAGTTGTTGGCGCTGGCGTGCGTACGGCGCGGCGTGTCGCCGCAACACGCACGTGACATCGACGATCTGCCGCGCGAGGTCACCGAGCGCGTGGCCGAGGGTCCTGCCCGAACGACCGACGCCGCCGCGCTCGCGCGGGCGTTCGCGGTGATGGTCGAAGCACTCCTGCATGAGGTGGAGTACGTGGACGCGGAGCTCGCCCGGCGACTGACGCCGCCGTTGCACGCGCTCGCGCGCTGAGCGCTCACTCCACGCGCACCTCGTACTCCGGCAGATACGACGCCTGCGGCCAACCCGGCCACCGCTCGTACGGCGCGTCGGGCCGCGCCTCGACCTCGAACCTGACGACGGCATCCACCTCGTCGAGCACCTCGGCCATCGTGCGCAGCGTGAGCCCGAGCGTGTACGCACCAGCGCGCAGCTCGACGTCGCGCAGCGTCAGCGTGATCTGTCGGGTGCCGCCGCCCTCGACGTCGAACCACACGTCGCGCGAATCGGTGGACACCCCGGCAGCGGGCCGCCCCCGCTCGTCCACGATGTCGACACCGGCCACGGCGCGCGACACGCGCTGATCAGCGCTCACGGTGAGCGTGATCTCGAGCGAGCCGCCGCTCACCACGCCGTCCGTTGCGGTTCCCGCCGCGTCTACGCCCGTCACGCGTACGGCGCTGAACCGCGCCGCCGACCGCTTCGCCCGCGGCACGGTCGTGAGATCCACCTCGTCGCTCGTCGTCGACGCCACGCCGGCGGCGTACATCCGGCAAATCTCCGCCGCGTCCGCGTCGGCGATCACGCGACCGCTCTGGAGCAGCAGCGCGCGCGTGCACAGCGACGCCACCGCCGCGAGGTTGTGGCTGACGAACAGCACGGTGCGCCCCTCGCGCTGCCGCACCTCGCGCATCTTGCCCAGACACTTGTCCTGGAACGCCTGGTCGCCGACGGCCAGCACCTCGTCCACGAGCAGGATGTCCGAATCGAGATGCGCCGCCACCGCGAACGCGAGCCGCACCGCCATCCCGCTCGAGTACCGCTTGATCGGCATGTCGAGGAAGGCCTCGACGCCGCTGAACTCGACGATCTCGTCGAACCGCTGCCGGATCTCGGCGCGGCGCATCCCGATGAACGCGCCGTTCAGGAAGACGTTCTCCCGCCCGGTGAGCTCGGGATGGAAGCCGGTCCCCACTTCCAACAGCGAACCTATACGCCCATAGATGTCGATGTCGCCCGTGGATGGCGCGGTGACGCCGGTGATCACTTTCAGCAGCGTACTCTTGCCCGCGCCGTTGCGGCCGACGAGCCCGACGATCTCTCCCTTGCCGATCTCGCGCGTCACGTCGCGCAGCGCCCAGAACCGGTTCGCCTCGCTCGACGTCCGCGCACGGCCCACCCAGTCCGCCACCTGCTCGGCCAGCGTCGGCGACTGGCGGCCCGCGACGTTGTAGCTCTTGCCGACGCCGCGCAGCGAGAGCGCGGGCGCGAGCGGAGCAGCGGAGACCGACGACGCCACGCGCGCACCGCGCGCCGGCGTCGGCTCGGGAGCCGTCAGCAGCGCGCCAGATGACGTCGGCATACTGTCGGTCCTGATACAGGAAGAACAGCGTGCCGACGACGAACATCGTC
>JAEKKK010000201.1 GCA_019510405.1 Gemmatimonadota bacterium
TTCACCGCTTCACCGCTTCACCGCTTCACCGCTTCACCGCTTCACCGCATCTCCGGTTTATCGACGCCGGGGCTCACGACGAGCTTGAGGTACATGCCGGCGGCGGCGTGGCCGGGGACGGCGCAGGCGATGAGGTAGGTGCCGGCGCGGTCGGCGAGGAAGGAGAAGTGGTCGCTGTCGCCTGAGAGGATGCCGGCGTCGGCGTTCTTCGTCTGCGCACCGGTGAAGACGGCGCGGCCGGGGACGAGGGGGACGGGATCGCGGGGGGCGACGACGCGCGCCGAATGTGGGGCGGCGTCGGCGTTGCGGAATCGGACTTCGACGCGCCAGCCGAACGGGACGACGACGACGCCGGTGCCGCCGGTGCGTCCGTCGAACGACATGCCGGCGGCGTCGATGCGGAGCCATGCGGTCGCGGTCGACGCGTCGTAGGCGAGGAAGGGACCGGAGCGCGTTGCGCTGGCGGGGACGGGATCCTTCTCGGTGGTGTCGGGCTCGGGGGGCGCGATGTAGCGCTTGCGTGGAGCGATCGCGTCGCGCGACATGGCGGGAGTGAACGGTGCGCGGGCCGAACGGGTGTTGCGTGCGGCGGCGGCGCGGGCGAGGGCGGGATCGCTCGCGCTGCCGCCGAGTGCGAAGACGAGCACCGACGATCCCTTCTGTGCGACGTAGCGATTGCCCGCGGCGATGACGGCGATGTACTGCTCGCCGTCGAGGTCGAAGCTGATCGGCGGGCCGCTCACGCCGGCGCCGCAGAAGAAGCTCCACACCTCGATCCCGGTCCATGCGTCGTACGCACGGAGCCATCCGTCGCCCTCGCCCGCGAAGACGAGACCGCCCGCGGTGGCGAGGGTGCCGCCACCATATGGCGCGATGCGGCGCTGCCAGACGATGCGCCCCGTGCTCGGCTTGATGGCCGACAGCACGCTGTAGACGTCCTTGCTCGCCGGTGAGTACTCACCGCCGAGCCAGACCTCGCCCTTCTGCGCCGCCTTCTCCGCGCGCGTCACCTTGAAGGGCATGTGGATGCCGACGACGTAGAACAGATCGGCGGCGGCCGAGTAGGACGAGGGCCACCAGTTCGCGCCGCCGGCGGGGCCGGGTGCGACGACGATGCCGGAGTCGGTGGGCTCCTGGAAGACGTTCTGCTGCGGGACGAAGGGCTCGGAGCGTCGCACGTAGGCGCCCGTCGCCGCGTCGATCATGTAGACCCATCCCGTCTTCGCGGCGGCGAGGACGAGGGTGCGATCGCTCGCGCGCACGAGCACGGGCGGGTTCGCGAGATCGGCGTCCCACTCGTCGTGCGGGACGGTCTGGAAATACCAGCGCAGCTTGCCGGTGGCGACGTCGAGCGCGACGACCGATGTGGTGTACAGGTTGTCGCCGGGACGACGACGGCCGTCGTTGCTCGGCGCGGGATTGCCGACGTTGACGTAGAGGGTGCGCGACGCGGCGTCGTACGCGGGCTGCGCCCACACGGGACCACCGCCGGTGCGCCAGCTCGCCTCGTACGTCGACGAGTCGATGTGCTCCTGCGCGACGTCGCGGGGAAGTGAGTCGCCGGCGGGGGTGGTCTTGGCCCAGCGTCCCCACCAGCCGCCTTCTTCGGGAGAGGGAATCGCGTACCAGCGCCAGAGTCGCTTGCCGGTGCGCACGTCGAACGCGGTGACGCTGCCGCGGGTGGGGAACTCGCCACCCGAGGTGCCGACGATGACGCGATCGCCGATGACGATGGGCGCCATGGTGATCGTGTACGCGGAATCGGCGTCGGCGACGACGGCCTCCCAGCGCACGGCGCCGGTCGCGGCATCGAGCGCGACGAGGCGTGCGTCGAGCGTGCCGAGGAAGACGGTGCCGTGCCCGAGTGCGACGCCGCGGTTGACCGGACCGCAGCACGGCTTCGCGGCGCCGAGCTTCGGCTCGTAGCGCCAGAGGCGCTTGTGGGAGCGGAGGTCGAACGCGGTGACGACGTCGAAGTCGGTGGTGACGAAGAGTCGTCCGTCGTCGACGACCGGTGTGGCTTCCGCGCCCGCGCCGGCCTGCGGCATCTCGAGCTGGAAGAGCGCGCGCGGCGCGAGCTGCGCGATGTTGGCGCCGGTGATCTGGGTGAGCGGCGAGTAGCGCGTGTTGGCGTAGTCCCGACCATTCTGGAGCCACTCGCCGTCGAGGGGGTTCTCGAGACGGGTCGGCGTGACCGGGCCGGCGGCGACGAGCGGCTTGCGCGGCGCGCGGGTGATGGGACGAGGCGCGGCGGCTGTGGGGACTGAAGGTTGCGCTGCCGCAGGAGCCGGACGCTGGACGTTCGTCGTGGCGGGACGCTGCTGCGCATGCGCGATGGCCGGCGTCGTCGCGAGCGCGACGGCGACGGTGAGACGGCGGGTGTGGCGGGAGAGGATCATGCGGGGCTGCGGGGCTGCGGGGCAGCGGGTCAAGATCAAGGGGTCAGACTCCTTGAAAACCGACACGACGCGCGACCCTTTTTCAAGGAGTCTGACCCTCTTGAACGTTCAACGACTCTGACCCTCTTGAGCGTTCAAGGAGTCTGACCCCTTGAAGATCTCATAGAAGGACGCCGCATCCATGCTTCGGATACCGTCACGATCAATCGGCTTCGCTGGTCTGCTGCTCGTCGCGGCGTGCAGCGTGCGCCCGGTGCACGGGGGTGCCGCGGCCGGCGCTGCGCCCGACGCCAGTCTGCGCGCGATCCCGAAGATCGACGTCCACGCACACTACCGCACCGACACGCCCGAGCTCGTTCCGACACTCGCCGACTGGAACGTGCGCGCCGTGCTCGTGGACGTCACCGGCACGGACCGGAAGATCGCCGAGAAGTGGCGCGACTTCCGCGCGCTGCAGGGGGCGCATCCGGACCGCTTCTTCCTCGTCACGACGTTCGATCCCTTCCGCTTCAACGAGCCGGACTTCGTCGCCACGACGATCGCGCAGCTCCGCGCCGACATCGCGGCGGGAGCGAAGGGGGTGAAGGTGTGGAAGGACATCGGCATGGAGCTCAAGGACGCCGACGGCCGCTACGTGCAGATCGACAACCCGCGCTTCCAGCCGATCTGGGATTTCCTCGTCGAGCAGCGCATCCCGGTGATGGCGCACATCGGCGAGCCGCTGGCGGCGTGGCGTCCGCTGAGCGACTCGAGCCCGCACTTCTGGTACTACAGCAACAACCCGCAGTACCACGCATATGCGCACCCGGAGATCCCGAACCACGAGACGATCATCGCGGCGCGGGACCGCTGGATCGCGCGCAATCCTCGGCTGACGATCGTGGCGATGCACCTGGCGAGTCTGGAGTACGACGTCGCCGAGGTGGGGAAGCGGCTGGACGCGTACCCGAACCTGTACGTCGAGACGGCGGCGCGGATCAACGATCTGGCGATGCAGCCGTCACCGAAGGTGCGGGATTTCTTCCTGCGCTATCAGAACCGGGTGATGTGGGGGACGGATTTCGGCGAGGGCTCGACGAGCCGCGCTCAGTTGGAGACGGCGTTCGATCAGCAGTGGCGGTACTACGCGCGCGGCGACACGGTGACGTTGGGGAGTGCGCGTGGGTGGCATCGCACGGTGCAGGGGCTGGATCTGCCGGGGACGGTGCTGGACAAGTTCGCGCATCGGAATGCGGAGCGCGTGCTGAAGTTGCGGTGATGCGGGGATGCGGAACGGCGGGGCGACGTGTCATCCCGAGCGAGCGGAGCGAGTCGAGGGATCTGCACCTGTCGTTGCGCTGTGCTCTGGACTCCGTGGACGGGCGGTCGCGAGCATCCGCTTCGGCGGGGAGACTCGGCTGGCGCGGCTGGCGCCGCGCAGCAGCCATCGGACCCCGCCTCCGCGGACACTCGCTCCCGCCGCCACGCTCCGTGAGTACGCGCTGACGCAGTGGTGCGCCGCGGCTCGCGCGCCCAGGATAGTGGCGCCCCATCCCCCCTTTTTTCGGTCAAACAACGTCGACCGCTATCGGTTCTCGGACGGGATGATTCCGTAGACGCGTGGGACGAGTGTTGAGTAGACGCGTCGAAGCAGTGTGAACCTCAGCGCCTAAATCGGGCGCGCGAGGAGGATGCCGGTCGAGTGTTTGATCGCGGCGACGTAGGCGGGGAGCTCGTAGTGGCTCACTTCGACCGCGCCACCGGAGAGTGGGGCGTGGAGGACGCGCAGGACGTTGCTCGAATCGCGGTAGGCGAAGGCGGAGTGGGTGACGTCGAGACCGGGAATGGACGTCGCGAAGCCGAGGACGTCGCCGGTCTGGATGCGGTCGGCGACCTGGGCGATGTGCGCCGTCGGGATGACGTGGCGCGGCCGGCCATCGAGTCCGCGCTCCATCGTCGCGATCTGGTCGAACACCCGGTCGTCGGCGAGGGCGACGTAGCTCTTGCGGTGCTCGGTCATGAATCGCAGCGGGCGCGTATCGTCCTCGGCGCCGAGTGAGGGGGCGATGTCGCGCAGCAGGCCGCGTCGTGCGCCGTCGGCGATCCATTCGCTGAAGTAGTGCAGGCGCGAGGCGTAGCTGCCGCGCGTACCGCCGCGGTAGCGCATGCGCTCGATCTCGCGCGCGAAGTCGTTCCAGGTCGGCGTGCCGCCATTCACACGCGCGGCGCGGGCGACGGCGAGGCAGGACTCGACGAGCGACACGCAGTCGAAGCGGGTGAGCCAGAGCGTGAGGGGCTCGGGGCGGGTCGCGTCGCCACCGGTGCGCAGATAGGCCTCGAGGGTGTAGGCCTCGTACGGCGTGCCGCGCGCGAGCTCGCCGACGCGGACGGCGGCGCGGCCGAGCGGGACGTTGGCGTTCGTGAGTCCCTCGGCGCGGAGGGTGTCGGCCCAGGAGGTGAGGCGCTCGTGGTCGGGATCAGACTTGAGGTGCAGATCCTTCGACTCGCTTCGCTCGCTCGGGATGACACCGTCGAGGAGCGACGCGAGTGGAGAGCGCAGCGCGAAGGCGGCGCTCAGCTTCGCGACGTCTCCGAGCATGCTCCGGCGGGATCGTGGTCTGTCCATGGGGTCCTCCGTCCTCGTTGCTTACGAGATACGTTATGCGGCGGAGCGGCGCTACCGTCGGCCGCGCGGTGCACGGCGAGACTCGACGCGGAGTCTCGCGTGTCGCCCGCACGATCTCGTCGCCAGAGCACGAGCGCAGGGGGTCAGACTCGTTGAGCCGTTCAACGAGTCTGACCCCACTGAGTCTGACCCCGAATCAACCCCGACTCAGGCGGCGGTGTGTTGTTCGTGATAGCGGAAGGTGAGGAGGGCGGCGGCGCCGATGAGGGAGCCGAGGGCCATCACCGTCGCCACCGTCGCCAGGCCGCTGCCGCGGTTGAAGAGGAAGCCGGCGAGGATCGGGCCGAGGGCGGCGCCGCCGCGGCCGACGCCGATGATGAAGCCGGTGCCGCCGGCGCGCACCGCGGTCGGATACGATTGCGCGACCATGGCGTACAACCCGACAATCGCGGCGTTGGTGCACATCCCCGCGATGCCGGCGACGAGCGAGAGCCGCGCGAGGTCGGGCTGACCCTGGCCGAACACGGTCACCATCACGGCCGCGAGGAGCATCGCGACGATCACGAGTAGGCGCACGCCGATGCGCTGAGTGAGTCCGCTGAGCACGAGTGCACCGATCAGTCCACCGACGTTCGCCCACACGAGCACCCCACCCGCGGTCGACGGCGCGAAGCCCATGTCGACGACGATCTTGGGGATCCACTTCAGGATGAAGTAGAAGGTCATGAGGTGCGCGAAGTACGCGAGGGTGAGCAGCACGGTGGTGCGCGCGAGCGCCGGCGTGAACAGCTCGACCATCCGCGCGCGCGGCGCGTCCGGACTCGGTGCGGGGAGCGCGCTCACCGTCGCGTGGCCGAGGCGGCGAAG
>JAEKKK010000202.1 GCA_019510405.1 Gemmatimonadota bacterium
CGAGCGGTCCGGGCTCTATGGCGAGTATCCGGCGATCGTCAACGCGTACATCGAGCACTTCTCCGACCCCGATTCGGCGCTCGAGGCGCTCAAGCGCGCCTACTTCCTCGTCTGGCGGAGCGCGATGGCGCCGCCTTCAGAAACGGGCATCGCGCCGCTCCCGGATGGAACGATCCGCGTCGTCATCGACGAGCTCGATGCCTGGGCCCGCCGAGAGGCGCCCGATGAAGAGCTACGCTGGATGCTCGGTCACTATCACGCGCTTGGTCCCTCCGTCCTCGAGCTGTACGGCGCAAGCCCGCGTCTCGTCCGCCTCGCCGCCAGCGCAGCCAACGACGACTGGCGCCGCGCAGCACCTTCCCCCGCAACGATGACTCGCCGCGGCCAGATGGGCCGCTACTGGTCGACCCTGCTCGCCAACTCCGCGTAGCAAAACGTGGCGGCATCCCCGCATCCCCGCATCCCCGCATCCCCATGCTCCTACTCGCCTTCCTTCTCCTGCCCAGCGCTCACGTCCAGAAGAAGTGGACCGACATCGGCACCACCTCCGCGGGCAACCACGTCTTCGTCGATCCGAAATCGGTGAAGCGCACCGGCAACCTCGTCTCCGCCACCGTGCGCGTCGTGTTCACCACTCCCGTGCAGACGGCGAAGGGCGCGTGGATGAGCTCTCGCACCAAGGCCACCTTCGACTGCACGGCGAAGAAACTCGCCGCGAAGGAGAACGTCTACTACGGCGACGCGAAGGAGACCAAGGTCGTCGAGAAGAAGGTCAATGCCCAACCTGGTTACGGCGTCGCCCTCGGCGGAACGATGGGCGCGCTGGCGATGCAGTATCTCTGCTCCGCGAAGTAGCGGAGGAGCGCTAGGCAGTTTCCAAGCTCACCGACTCACCGACTCACCGACTCACCGCTTCTTCGCCAGGATCGTCCCCCGACACGTCGGCGCGCCGCAGCTGCAGGGGTAGCGGCGCTTTGCCGCCGGCGTGTGCCGCTCTTCGAGCACGTAGGCGTAGTCGTACGCGAGCTCCTCACCCGCTTCCACGTCGCGGATCGTCTCGATCCAGATGCGCCCGTCCTCGATGACGGCGTCGCAATTGGGCGCGCACGAGTGGTTGATGAAACGCGCCGCGTTGCCCCCCACCGCCGCGTCGATCACCACGTCGTCGTCGATCGCGAACAGGAAGGTGTGGTGGCGCTCTCCCTCCACGTCGGGATAACGCGCGTCCGCCTCGGCCGGGGTGAGCCGCTCCCCGGCATACTCGATCAGCCGCACGCCGGCGGGTATCGCACACGTCGCGAACGCGCCCAGCCCTTGCATCGGCGAGGGGCGAATCTCGAACGGCAGCTCGGAATCATCGCGCGTCATCTGTGAAAGATAGGCTCGTACGCTTGTCATCCCGAGCGAGCGCAGCGAGTCGAAGGACCTGCGCGCCCACTATGTTCCTCCCATGACACCACGCACCACACGTCCCACCGAGGTCGAGCCGAACCCCGGCTTCGCCGCACTCGGCCTCGACCCGCGCCTCGTCGAGGCCCTCGCCGCGCTCGGCTACGAGGAGCCCACGCCAGTGCAGCGCGAGGCGATCCCTCCCTTGCTCGCCGGCCACGACGTCCTCGGCCAGGCCGCCACCGGAACCGGCAAGACCGCGGCGTTCGCGCTGCCCCTGCTGCATCGCGTCACCCCCGATGCCGACGCACGCTCCCGCACCACCGCGCTCATCCTCGTCCCCACGCGCGAGCTGGCGATGCAGGTGGCCGAAGCGGTGCACAAGTACGGCAAGTCGATGGGCATCCGCGCGCTCCCCATCTACGGCGGCGCGGCGATGGAAGCGCAGCTCCGCATGCTCAAGCACGGAGTGGACGTCGTGGTCGCGACGCCTGGCCGCGCCCTCGACCACATTCGTCGCAAGACGCTGCGCCTCGATTCGGTCCGCACCGTCGTGCTCGACGAAGCGGACGAGATGCTCGACATGGGATTTGCCGAGGACCTCGAAGCCATCCTCGAGGCGACCCCCGCCGAGCGGCAGACGGCCCTCTTCTCTGCCACGTTGCCGCCGCGCATCGCCGACATCGCCAACAAGCACCTCAAGGATCCGGTGCGCGTGCGCATCGATCGCGAGGTCGTTCCCGCCGGCAGCGCCCCGCGCGTGCGCCAGGTGGCGTACATCGTCTCGCGCGCCCACAAGATCGCCACTCTCGGCCGCGTGCTCGACGTCGAGCATCCCACGTCGGCGATCGTCTTCTGTCGCACGCGCACGGAGGTCGACGAGCTCACCGAGTCGCTCAACGGGCGCGGATACCGCGCCGAAGCGCTGCACGGCGGGCTGAGTCAGGAGCAGCGCGATCGCGTCATGAAGCGCTTCCGTGCCAATACCGCCGATCTCCTCGTGGCGACCGACGTCGCCGCGCGGGGGCTCGACGTGCAGCACGTGTCGCACGTCGTGAACTATGACGTGCCCAGCGCGGCCGAGGCCTACGTGCACCGCATCGGCCGCACGGGGCGCGCCGGCCGCGAGGGCGTCGCCATCACCCTCGCCGAGCCGCGCGAGCATCGTCTGCTGCGCAACATCGAGCAACAGACGCGGCAGAAGATCGAGATCGCCGCCGTTCCGACCGTGGCCGACCTGCGGGCACGCCGACTCGAGCTGACCCGTGCGTCGCTGCGGGAGACCATCCTCGCGGGCGATCTGGACCACTTCCGCGTCGTCGTCGATTCCCTGGCACAGGAGTTCGACATCATGGACGTGGCCGCGGCGGCGGTGAAGCAGGCCGACGCACGCGACGGCGGCGAGGAGGAGGAGATCCCGAGCGTCACGGTGCGGCAGGAACGGCCGGCGCCGCGAAGCGGGCGTGACCGTGGGCCGGCCCCCAAGGGTCATGCCGATCGAGCGGCAGGTCCGAAGCGTGGCCGGCGTGAGCCGATCACGCCGGAGTGGAACGTCGCTCGGATCTACATCGGGGCAGGGCGGAACTCGAAGATCCGCCCCGCCGACCTCGTAGGTGCGATCGTCAACGAGGCGGGCATCGACCCACGGGCCATCGGCGCGATCCAGATCACCGATCGCTTCTCGCTCGTCGAGGTGCCGGACGAAGTGGCCGACGAGATCATCGGCACGCTGCGGGCGGCGACGATCAAGGGGCGCCGCGTCCCGGTGCGCCGCGATCGCGAGCTGAACCAGGGAACCGAATAGCTGCAAGAGCGTACACGACTAGATTAGACATTTGACTCACTCCTTCCAATCCGTGATGCGCCCCTCCCGCTTGCTGGTTCTCCTGTCCGCCGTCGGCTTTACAGCCTGCCTGAATGGCACCGAGACCATTAACATCCCGCAAGGTCCGGACATCGACTGCGCGACCCTCGCGACGGGGCTGACCGCTGCGGAGCCGACACTGACCACGACGGCGTCCGGACTCAAGTATCGCGACGTCACCCTCGGAACCGGCGCGACGGTGAATAACGGCCAGCGGGTCGCGATCAACTACGCAGGCTGCCTCACGAGCGGCGTGAAGTTCGACCAGCGCAGCGTCGCGAACCCGAATGACGCCCTCCAGTTCCCGGTCGGAGCGGATTCGGTGATCAAGGGAGTTGACGAAGGGGTGGTCGGCATGAAGGTCGGCGGGCGCCGACAGCTCGTCATCCCGCCCGCCCTGGGGTACGGGGCAACAGGGGCCGGCGCCATTCCGCCGAATTCGACGCTCGTCTTTACCATCGATCTCCTGGCCACCCAGTAACCTGGCGCTGGCCCCGGCGCGTCGGTCCGGCTATATCATCCCATCGAGCGGGCAGGTGCACACCTGCCCGCGCGTGCGTGTGAGACCATCCGGATCCATCCGTAGCCACCACATTCGACTACCGATGCAGACCTACGTCTACTACATCGCCGAGAAGCAGCCCGGCGCCATGGAGATGCAGCGCTTCGCGCATCCCATTCACGTCGGGCTCGTCTCGGCTCGCGACCACGAGGCGGCGTACACCGCCGTGCTCGAGGACCTGCGCCCCACCTTCGCCACCGAGCCACAGTTGCTCGAGGTGCGCTTCGAGGCCGTGACGCCTCCCAAGGCGGGCACCGGCGTCTGGCGCCACGGCAAGCCGATCGACACCGACATCACCTTCACCGAGGCGGACTGAGCGCGCTCACTGTGCGATCTCGCACGTGAACGACGTTCCCTGGGAGCGTCGCCGCGCCGGCACGGTCGTCTCCACCGACCGGTCGCGACTCGACGTCGATCTCGTGCATCGCGTCCTGTCGGCCACCTACTGGGCGAAGGACATCCCGCGCGACATCGTGGAGCGATCCATCGCCGGCTCGATCGCCTTCGGCCTGTTCGAGGCGGATCGCCAGGTCGGCTTCGCGCGCGTCATCACTGACCTCGCGACCTACGCCTATCTCGCCGACGTATTCGTCGTCGAAGAATGCCGCGGCCGTGGGCTCGGCGACTGGCTGGTCGAGAGCATCCGGCTGCATCCGCAACTGCAGCGACTCCGTCGCTTCGCTCTCATCACCCGCGACGCCGGCCCTCTCTACGCCCGTCACGGATTCTCCGCCGCGAGCCCGCCCGGCTACATGGAGATCGTGAATCGCGACGTGTACGTGAAGCCGTGAGCTGAAGCTGGGGTCAGAGTCAAAGACTCTGACCCCTTGAAACACGGGAGCTTCCCGAAACCGCTCACCAACTCACCAACTCACGGCCTCGCCGAGGCCCTTCGCAACAAGCGCAGCAGAAACAGCAGCACCACCGCGCCGATGAACGCGGTGAAGATCACGCCCGCGAGCCCGCCGAACGGCGAGTTCACGCCCATCTTGGAGAACAGCCAGCCGCCGACGAACGCGCCGACGATCCCGATGATGATGTCGCCGATCAGGCCGTAGCCGGTGCCTCCCATCACGATGGAGGCGAGCACACCGGCGATCAGACCGACGATGATCCAGGTGAGAAAGCTCATACGGGCACCGAGGTTGGAGTGGACCGCGCAGCGGCAGGGGGCAACTCGCGTGCCCCGCCGAGACCGTCAGCCCGCCCCGCTCACTCGATGACGTCCATCGGCACGGCGCGATCGAGCGACACCGTGCGCGACTCGCCCATGTGGAGGATTCCCTTCACCCAGTCCCAGTCGCGCGCCACCCCGTTGTCTTCCATCAGCAGCAGCGCCAACTCGCCTGCCTGGTCCGGATCCATCCGCAGGCAGCCGTGCGATGCCGCCGTCCCGAGGCTCTCCGTCGCGCCGGTGCCGTGGATGAAGAAGTCGGGCTCGCGGAAGAAGATCTTCACGACCTTCATCGGGTTGTCCGGATCGCCGGGTCCTTGCGGCACCTTGTCCCGCGCCCAGGCGCGATCCGGTGGAATCCATGCGGGATTCCACACGATCTTCCGAATCGAGTACGCACCCGTCGGGGTGGGATGCTTCCCCGAACCGACCGCGACATCGTATACCTTCACGATCTCGCCGTTGCGTTTCACCGTCAGCGTTCGGTCGGTGATGTTGGCTACCAGCGCGAGCTCGCCATCGCTCGCGTTCGAGCGCAGTGCCAGACTGCTGATCAGCGCGACGGGCAGCGTCGCGAGCACGGCGATGAGAATGTTCCTGAGACTTCGGCGACTTGTCAGCATGCGACACCGACTCGATGAGCTGATGATCGACGAATAGGGCAAGGCATGTTCCAGTTTCCGCGCACCGCCATCGACGTTGGCACGTGCGAGAAACACGCAGATATTCAATGCGCACTTGTGCCTACGCCGGCGCATCGGACTCGCTCCCGCCGGCGACAGCGGCTACTTCCAGCGCGTGCCGATCGGCCTGCGCAACGCCGGTGGCCGCACGCAACCCGCGCTCTTCGACA
>JAEKKK010000203.1 GCA_019510405.1 Gemmatimonadota bacterium
CTCAGCGTCGTGAGACCGAATGACTCCGTATTCGTGAAGCGAGCCCACACCGACGCATCCCCCGGGAAGAACCGGTCGACGGCATAGCGCAGGAACGCCCACGTCGCGCCGCGGGTCGCGAGCGCGTCGTCGGGATCGAGCGGCGACGCGGCACCCGGGTCGTTGATGTACTGGAGGAAGCGGGTGAAGTTGGAGCCCTGGTTCGCCTTCCAGATCTGGTACTGGCTCTGGTCCGCGCGGATGCCCGCGTCGCCGAGATTCTGCAGCGGCTGGATTCCCGACTCGCGGAAGTAGAGCAGCTCTTCGGCGACGTGGCTCAGCCCCTCGTTCAGCCACGTCTCCTCGAAGTCCGCGAAGTTGTTGTTCACGTAGAGGCGGCGCGTGGCGTTGATCAGATGCTGGAACTCGTGCGCGATCACGCTCGTGGTCAGCGTATCGACGAATCCGAGCGTCCTCGTATTGCCATTCACCTGCCCCGACGGATCGGGGACGAGCATGTAGAACATCTCTCCTTCGTTGCTCGTCGGGCACGTGAACTGGCTGGACGGCCCGGTCTTGAGGAAGATGTCGCGCGGGTGGAAGAATCCGCCCACGAAGTAGGGCGAGTTGGCCGGCGTGAGCTCGTTCACGTACTCGGTGAACAGGATCGCGATCTTGCCGTTCTGATCCAGATCGCTCGGCGCGCCGAACGCACCGACGTCGAGCGGATAGACGAGCGTATCGAAGCGGGCGGCGAAGCGCGCGTAGTCTTGAGCCGAGAAGCCGTTCGCCGGGTTGAGGGTGTCGGCGAGCACGATGCTCTTGCTCCCCACCGCGACGACGCGGAAGCCGTGCATGACCGCGCCGGTGCACGACGTGTCCGACACGTTGAGGGTGACGACGTCGCCCACCGCGGCGCTCGCCGGGATCCGTGAGCGCGACAACCTCGGCGTGAAGCCTGTGCTCGTGCTCGGCCGTGACAGCCGCGCGTCGAACGCGGCGCGCGACGCGCGATACCGGACGCCCTGGCCGCGCGCGCCGGCGAGCAGCTTCAGGTGGAAGCTCTCGTCGAGCGCGGGACGCGACACCGTGGCCGCTGCGCCCTCCGGGAGGACGGCGCGACTCGCACGGAAGGGACTCGTCGCCGGGGTGCGGCTCGTCGCCGGGGGCGTACTGATACCATTGGCCTGGAGCGTGGCGTACAGCGCCGAGGCGCCGTCAGTCGACGCATTGTACGCGACGACCGTGTAGTCGGCGGATGCGGACGCCGCGCCGGTGATGCAGATGTTGGCACCGTTCGCCGTCACCACGTCGCCGACGGCGAGCGGGGTCGCCGTCGCCGCGCCCGTGCACGGCGACTCGCCCAGCGCCGCCACCCGGATCGCGACCGAGTCGGAGCGTCCGGACGCACTCACGATGATCATGCTCGAGCCGCCCTTGCGCAGCGCACGCACGAGGCCCGTCTCGTCCACGCTCGCCAGCGTCGGGTCGGCAACGGTGAACGACGGAACGAAGTCGGTGACCGCGTTCTTGAATTCGTCCTGCAGCTGGGACGTGATGCGTGCCGTGTCGCCGACTTCCCACAGCTTGATGGCGTCCGGGCTCGAGATGACCGTCGCCAGCGGGCCGGGCGTGGAGGTGATCAAGGCCTCGACGCGTTTCGAGAGACCGGCCGCCGACGCCATCACGATGATGGCCCCCGTCCGCGTGCCGAGGGTGACGACCGTGCCGGCCACTCCCGACGCGTCGGTGGTCGCCGACGACGGCGCGAGGGTCACTCCGCCGCCGCCGCCCGTGACGCTGAACGTCACGTTCGCGCCGGACACCGCGTGCCCATTGGCGTCGGAGACCTTCACCGAGAAGGTACCGACCGCCGTCGTGACCGCCCCCTTGTTGGCGGGAGACGACACGAGCTCGATCTGAGCGGCGGGGCCGACCTTCGGGCCCGAGGAGTCGGAGCCGCACGCGGCGAGCGCGACGAGCGCGAACGCGGCAGCCGGGAAGTGGCGAAGGCGCATCACTGAGTCCGGACGATGACGAGCTGGAGGTTCGACGCGGGCGCGCCGGCCTGTCCGTCGAGCGTGAAGGTGGCGGTGTCGTTCGCCGCCACCGTGAAGTCGAAAAACGCGGATCCGCCCGGGACCACCGAGCCGGCGTACGACGGCGTCGACGCGGCCATATGGGTGACCGAGAGCGGATAGAGCGCGGGCGATGCCGTGACGCCGCCGAAGATGCTGCGCCAGTTCCAGCTCTTCTGCTGGAGCTCGGCGGCCACCCCCTGCACATCGTCCACGGCCTGCGACGCGGACCAGTCGCGCACGAGCGACGCCACGTCGGTGCCGAACACCGACTGGAGATTCGCGGTGCCGATGGCGGAGTTGTTCACCAACCGTGAGAAGACGTCCCCGTCGGACGCGGCACGGCGATCGGCGAGATAGCGGAGGAACGACCAGGCCGCGCCGCGCGTCGAGAGGTCGTCCCCAGCGCGGTACGGTGAGCTCGTGCTCGTGGCGGCGAGGTACTCGCGGTACCGGCCCGTGTTCGCGGCCATGTCCGCCTGGTAGGCGCTGCGGGTGCGAGGAGTCTCGGCCAGGTTGAAGTAGGTCAGGTTGGACCGCGACGTGAGCCCGGACTCGCGATAGAACAGCAGCTCCTCGGCGATGTGCGCCAGCCCTTCGTCGAGCCACTTCACCTCGAACTTCGGCGCGGCCGTGTTCACGTACAGCTTCCGCGACGCGTTGATGAGGTGGACGAGCTCATGCGCGATCACGGCGGTCGTGTTGGTGTCCACGAAGCCGTTCGTCCGGCGGTTCCCGTTGATCGTGCCGTTTGGATCCGGCGCCATCAGGTACAGGTATTCGCCCTCGTTGCTCGACGGGCACGCCTGGGCCCGCGCCGTGCCGACCTGCGGGAAGAGATCGCGCGAGAAGGTCAGGCCGCCGACGAACGAGAAGGCACCGCGTGGAGTGAGCTCGTTCACCGACCGGGTGAAGACGATGGCGATGTGCCCGTTCTTGTCGATGTCCGTCGGCTCGCCGAAGGCGTCGACGTCCATCGGATAGACGAGGGTGTCGAACTTGGCCGCGTAACGCTGGAAGTCGGTGGTGGAGAAACCCGGCTTCGGGTTGAGCGTGTCGTTGAGGATGAGCGCCTTCGCCCCGATCGCCACGACACGCGCCGTGTGATACTGCGGGTTGGCGCAGGGATCGGTGGCGTTGACGTTGACCGTGACGAGATCGCCGATCGCGACGGTGGTCGGGAGCGCGGGGACCCGCGTCGCGTTCCACTGGCGCGTCGCGGCGAAGCGCGGCGTCAGCGTGGCCCGCTCGACGTCCCGCAGTCGGCTCTCGAACGCGCGGTCGGGACGCAGGGGCACCGCCCGCCCTTCCTCCGCCGGCAGCGGGATCCGGTCGAGGGGCGGGATGTCCGGGGCTCGGATGCCGGACGCGCGCAGCGTGAAACCCGCCTGCCCGACGCTGTCCAGACCGCTGTTGACGACGACGGCGAAGAAAGTCCCGCCCGTCGAGTTGCCGAATATTCGCGCGTCGCGCCCGCGGCCGACCGAGAGGGACTGGCCGAGCTCGAAGGCTCCGCCGACGGGTCCCACTGGTCCATCGTTCTTGCAGCCAGAGATGCCGGACATGATCGCGACTGTGCCCACGAGGGCAAACACACGTGCGTGCAGGGACATGCGGTCTCGTTTCGGTGTGGCGCGACGGAATGACGCGGAACACTGCCTGCAGGCACGCTCGCCGGCGTCGATGAGCGAGATGTCGCCCACGACGTCGGTGTTGCCGGCGCTTGATAACCCAGGCCGCCGCGTCGCAACAAGATGGACCAAAGGACGTGGTGCCGTCACCGTCGACACCGCAGACGGCGGACACCCTCCTTTTATGCCGGAACGCTCAGCGAACGGCGAACGCTGCGGAGACCCGCTCAAGCTCCAGCGCGCCACCGGCGCCGAACAGGAGCTCCTCGCACTGCTCGGCGGTCTGCGGGGAGACGAGCAGGTAGCCCTGCCACTCGGCACACCGATGCTCGGTGAAGAACGCGAGCTGCTCCGGCCGCTCGATCCCTTCGGCGATGACGTTGACGCCGAGGGTCTGGCCCAGCGCGATGACGGCGGCGGCGATGGCGCTGTCGTCCGTGTTGTTCGGCACCCCGTTCACGAAGCTGCGATCGATCTTCAGGGAATCGATCGGGAAGAGCCGGAGCGCGCTGAGCGAGGAGTAGCCGGTGCCCAGATCGTCGATCGAGATGCGTACTCCCTTCGCCTTGAGGGCGCGCAGGCTGTCGATCGCGCGGCCGCTGGAGCGCATGGCGATGCTCTCCGTGATCTCGATCTCGAGGTGCGTGGCCGGGAGCCTGGTCGCGTCGAGCACCTGCTGGATGCGCGTGACCAGGTCGGGGTGCTGGAGCTGCCGGACGGACAGGTTCACCGCCGCTCTGAGATGCGTCAGCCCGCGGTCGCGCCAGCGCTGGACCTGGCAACACGCGGCGCGGAGCACCCACTCGCCCATCGGCACGATGGCCCCGGTGGCTTCGGCCAGCCCGATGAACTCCGAGGGGAGAAGGATCCCGCGCTCGGGGTGGTTCCAGCGGAGCAGCGCCTCCAGGCCGTTGATGCGCCCCGAGCTGGAATCGACGATCGGCTGGTAATAGACGAGGAGCTGGTCGTGCTCGACGGCCCGCTGGAGGTGGCTCTCGAGGCCGAGCTGCTCGAGGGCGGCGGCGCCGAGCTCGGGGACGTAGCGCTCGACGAGGTCGCGGCCCTGCGCCTTGGCGCGGTACATCGCGGCATCGGCATTCTTGAGCAGCGCCTCGGGCTGGGTCGCGTCGGCGGGATACAGGCTGATGCCCAGGCTCGTCGTGACGAACACCTCCTGCCCCTCCAGCGAGATCGGCCGCTTCACCGCCGCGATGATCCGCTCGGCGACGAGGATCGCGTCGTCCGGCGAGCCGACCTCCGTGCAAAGCACGGCGAACTCGTCGCCGCCGAGCCGGGTGACGGAGTCCTCGCCCCGCACGGCGCTCCGGATGCGCTCCGAGACGGTCTGGAGGAGGAGATCGCCGGCCGCGTGGCCGAGCGAGTCGTTCACGATCTTGAAGCGGTCGAGGTCGAGGAAGAGCACCGCGACGTTGGTACCCGTGCGGCGGGCCCGGTGGAGCGCCATCCCCATCTGATTGAGGAAGAGCTGGCGGTTCGGGAGGCCGGTCAGCGAATCGTGGTAGGCGATCTTCTCGATCTTCGCCGCGGCATCCATCGTGGCCTGACGTTCCTCCTCCAGCAGCCAGATCACGAGACCCATGGCGAGGCCGAAGTAGAGCATCACGTCCACGAGCCCGAGCGTCGCGATCCAGAGAGGATACTGGTGCCGGATGCCGGGATCCGTGCCGAGGGCGAGGAACTGGACCTGATGTGCGGCGAGGCCGAGCAGGGCGAGCATCACCGAGCGCCGACCGATCGCGCGGGCGATGCGCGGCGTGCGGCTGATCGCCCGTGCCGCAACGAGCGCGGTGGCCGCGACGAACAGGCGGCGGAGGGTGACACGCAGGTGGTAGACGATCTCCGCGTTCGCCGGATCCCACCAGAAGACTCCCTGGAGGAGCGCGCCGCCGACGGCGGCGGCGACGAGGAGCCGCCGGGAGGTTCGCGCGTCGAGGGAGGTTCCCGTCGTCAGCTCGTAGGTGCCGAGGAGGAGCCAGGTGAGTTGAAGGCAACCGGCCACCCCGGACGCCACGGAGATGAGCACATGGGGCGGGAAGGCGAAGCTCCGGCCGTACCCGACGATCAGCGCGACCGCGCGCAGTGTGGCGTACGCGGCGAGCGCGAGCCAGCAGGAACGTGGGGAGTGGCATCCGGACAGGTGGGGGGAGGGCGCGGGGATCGATCGGCGCCACTCGGGACGGTCGGATGTTGACGATCGACCTTCGGGCGAGGGAACGGACGAGCATGGGCCGTTGCGTTTGCTCCGCTCATGCGCCTAAGGTTGGAATCCCGCCGTCGATCGGTATCCTGCCTCAATGCCCCTCGCCCTCCAATCGCGTGTCGTCGTCTCCGACGAGCAGGTCCACACCTCGCTCGGCGACGAAGCCGTCATCCTCGGCCTGGGAGACGGCGTGTACTACGGACTCGACGCCGTGGGGGCGCGCGTGTGGGCGCTGCTCGCCGCACCTCGTCTGGTGTCCGAGATCGTGGAGGCGGTAAGGGAGGAGTTCGAGGTCGGCCGCGAGCGGTGCGAGCACGACGTCCTGGTGCTGCTCGGCGAGCTTGCCGAGCGCCGGTTGATCCGCGAGGAGTCGGACGCGGGGGAAGGCCATGCAGCTGTTTCGTAGGCGCCGCTGGCCAAACGGCGACTGGTTCGCGCTCGGCGAGGCTTTCCTCGTGCTCGCTGCCGTCCGGATCTCGCTGATGCTGATGAACTTCAAGCGCGTGGAGCGGCTCACGGTGGCGCTCGTGCGGCGCCTTGCCCCCCGCCCCGCCGACGGCACGCCGGAGGCCGATGCCCAACTCGGACGAGCGGTGCGGCGCGCTGCCCTGCTCGTGCCAGGCGCGAAGTGTCTCGCCCAGGCGACGGCCGGTATGATCGTCTGGGCACGGCGCGGCCAGCGCTCGCGCATGACGATCGGCGTCAAGCTCGACGGACTCGATACCAAGGAAGCGTTCGGAGCGCACGCCTGGCTCGAGACGCCACATGGCATTCCCGTCGGTGGTGCCGAGGCTGCGCAGTTCTCGCCGCTCATGACGATCGATCCCTATGCCTGAGCCGGGCCGCGGACTGTCGATCCGTCGCTTCGCGGCGATGCTGTTCCGCGCCGCGCCGCGCGCGACCGTCGTCTCGGTCGTGCTGATGGTGATCGTCGCGCTCACCGAGGGAATCAGCCTGCTGCTGCTCGTGCCCCTGCTCGCGCTCGCGGGGGTCACCACCGGGGTCTCGGCGCCGCAGTCGGGGATCGTCGGACGCGTCACCGCGCTCCTGCCGCATTCCCTCGGGCTGCTGCTGCTGGTCTACGTCGTGGTCGTCGCGTCGCGCGCCGCGCTCGAGTTCGCGGAGACGGTCGCTTCCGTCACCGTGCAGACGGAGGTGACGCGATCGCTGCGCGAGCGGTTGTACCGCGCCCTCATCGGCGCACGCTGGGAGACCGTCGCTCCGCTGCGCGGCGCACGCCTCGCGCACGTGTTCACGACCGAGCTCGAACGCGTGAGCCTCACGACGCACGAGATGCTCAGCGGCGCGCTGCAACTGCTCATCGCGCTGATCTACGCGGGCGCTGCCGTCGCCATCTCGCCAGGGCTCGCGCTCGTCGCGGCCGGGGGCGCGGTGATCCTCCTGCTGCCCGCGCGCCGGCAGCAGCGCCAGGCGCGGCGCGACGGCGACGTCCTCACGGTGCTCGGCGCGGAGCTGTTCGTCGGCGCGACGGAAGAAGTCGCGACCCTCAAGATGGCGAAGAGCGCCGGCATCGCGAGCCGCGTCGCGGACCGGTTCAGCAAGCGCGGACGCGTGCACGCGCGCGCACTCATCATGGCCCACGCACGCTATCGCGCCGCGGCCGCTTTCCTCACCGCGGGCGCGGCGGCGGCACTCGCCGTCGTCGTCTGGGTGGCGGTCGAGCGCATCCATCTCGCGCCGGCCAGCCTCCTGATTCTGCTCTTCGTCTGCGCGCGGCTGGTTCCGCGCATCACTGCCGTGCAGGGAAGCTTCCTCATCACGGCGCGCGCGCTTCCGGCGGCCGAGGCAGTCCAGGCGCTGCTCGACGATCTGGAGGGCGCCGCGGAGCGCGCCGAGCGCCCGACCTCCGCCCCACTCGAGGTGCGCAAGTCCGTCGAGCTGCGTGAGGTCACGTATCAGTACCCGGGCGCCGTCGCACCGGCGCTGCGCGGGGTATCCGTGTCGATCCCGGCGGGGCGCGTGACAGCGGTGGTCGGCAGCTCGGGCGCGGGCAAGAGCACCCTCGCCGACGTGCTGCTGCTGCTCCTCACGCCGGCGCAGGGCGGGCTGTTCGTCGACGACACGCCGGTAGGCGACGAGCTGCGCGACGCCTGGCGGGCGAGTATCGGCTACGTGCCGCAGGAGACGCATCTCTTTCACGACAGCGTGCGCGAGAACGTGCGCTGGGTCGCTCCGGAAGCGACCGACGACGACGTGCTCGAGGCGCTGCGAATGGCCGGCGCGAGCGCCCTGCTCGCGCGGCTGCCGCGGGGGCTCGACACGCTGATCGGCGACCGCGGCACGCTGTTGTCGGGGGGAGAGCGGCAGCGGCTCGCCCTCGCGCGGGCCCTGCTCCGCCGCCCGCGCCTGCTCGTGCTCGACGAGGCGACGAGCGCGCTCGACCCCGAGAGCGAGCGCGCCATCCGCCACACGATCGCCTCGCTCACCCCGGCGGTCACCGTGCTCACGATCACCCACCGGCTCACGACGGCGCGCCAGGCCGACCACGTCGTGGTGCTCGATCACGGGAGCCTCGTCGCGTCGGGCGCCTGGGAGGCGCTGGTGCAGCTCGAGGATTCGCGGCTCGCCAGCCTGTGGGCAGCGCAGCTCGGGGCCGACGACGATCCCGTGCCCCAGAGCACTGCTCGCTCGTCCTGACGACATGCCTTCCCTCGACATGCTCGCCGGACCGCACAGCATCCGGCTCTTCGGCCATACCCTCGCACTCGGTCCCACCGGTGCGAGCGCCCTGATCGGCTGGGCGCTGTTCGCCGTCGGTGCCTACTTCGCCGTGCGCGAGCGGATCACCGGCAAGTCCATCGGTGCCCTGTCGCCGCTCGTCGCGGCGGCGATCACGCTCGCGGCGATGAGCGCCGGCCTCGGCCTGCTGCTCGGCGAGAGCTATCCGGACTTTGCGCGCGTCTTCTGCTTCCCGTACGCGCTGCTCGCCGTTGCGGTGGCCGTGCTCGGACGCGCGCTCCACGCCGGTGGCCGCCCGATCGGGGGCGAGGAGTAGCTCCGTGGTTCTCTCGGGGCGCCGCGACGACCCGAAGCTGGAGCAGCTCGCGCGGGACGTCTTCGCGATGTTCCCCAACTGTCATCGCTGCGGTCAGCCGATCGCGCGCTTCGAGGACGCCGACGTTCGCGTGCACACCCAGCGCGTGGTGCACCGCGGCGTGTGCCCGCCCCCGCCCAGTGTGGAGCAGGTGGTGCCCTAGCGGGGATGCGGGGATGCGGG
>JAEKKK010000055.1 GCA_019510405.1 Gemmatimonadota bacterium
GGACGTCGTGAAGGTGGACGAGCTGCTGGGCGAGCTCACCGAGGGCGCCGCGGCCCCGAGTGCGCCGGCACCGCAGGCGAGCGCTCCGGTAGCCGCGCCGGCGCCCGCCGCCGCTGCACCTGCAGCCGCCGCGCCGGCCCCAGCGACGGAGTCGCCGGTCCGTGCATCCCCCGCCGCGCAGCGCGTCGCCGCAGAGCAGAACGTCGACCTCGCCGCCGTCACCGGCACGGGACGTGGCGGCGTGGTGAGCAAGCCCGACGTCATTCAGCACGCCGCCAGTGCGGCGCCCGCACCGGTCGCCGCGCCTGCACCGGTCGCCGCGCCTGCACCGGTCGCCGCGCCTGCGCCGTCGACACCAGCGCCGTCGGCACCCGCACCGGCACCGCAGCGCACGCTCGCCCCCACGGGGGAACGCGAGACGCGCGAGAAGATGACGACGCGTCGCAAGCGCATCGCCGAGAATCTGCTCCTCTCGCAGAGCTCCACCGCGACGCTCACGACGTTCAACGAGATCGACATGTCCGCCGTGAGTGCCCTGCGCGAGCGGATGAAGGAGAAGATCGAGAAGGAGCACGGGGTGAAGCTCAGCTTCATGCCCTTCTTCGTGAAGGCGACGTCCATGGCGCTCAAGGCGTACCCCGTCGTCAACTCGCAGATCGACGGCGACTCGATCGTCTACAAGAACTACGTGAACATGGGCATCGCCGTCGCATCCGAGGCGGGGCTCGTCGTCCCCAACGTCAAGGACGCCGATCGCAAGGGGATGATCGAGGTCTCGCGCGACATCGGCGCGCTGGCCAAGAAGGCGCGCGACGGCAAGCTCGCGATGGACGATCTCACCGGCGGCACCTTCACGATCACGAATGGCGGTGTCTTCGGCTCGCTCGTCTCGACGCCGATCATCAACTTCCCGCAGGTCGGCATTCTCGGACTGCACAAGACACAGGACCGTCCGATCGCCGTGAACGGCCAGGTCGTCATCCGGCCGATGATGTACGTCGCGCTCTCCTACGACCACCGCATCATCGACGGTCAGCAGGCCGTGCTCTTCCTCGTGCGCGTGAAGGAGTTGATGGAAGACCCGGCTGCAATGCTGATCGACTGACCGCAGATCCTGGAGTCAGACACCGAAGGGTCTGACCCCTTTGCGAATGGGAGTAGGGGTCAGACACCGACGGTGTCTGACCCCTTTGTCGTAAGAGCCTGAGTGGATGACTCTGACCCTTTTGAGTCTGACCCCGCATTCCGGGGGCAGTACGCCAGTCTCGGTACCAAATACCAGGTACCCAGTACTGGGAGTGGCAGTTCAGCCAATCAAAGGTATCCCAACCACCAGTCGTTCCGCCGACGCTTGAGCGCCGCGTATCGCGCACAGATCGGATACAGCGCGATCACGCCGGCAATCCACACGAGATACACGACGGGAAGGGAGAAGCCGGCGTGCGCCAGTGCATCGGGCGAATTGTTGTGGAGAAGGAAGAGGGCATCGGTGGGCTTGCCGGCCAGCTTGTGGGCGGGGAACGCGAGCCCATGCGCCCACACCCACTGCAGGACGTAGTACATCAGCGGCACTCGGCCGTACGTCACGAAGAAGTGGCCAATCGCGCTGCGCCGTTCGCGCTCGAGGAAGGCGAGCAGAAGGATCGCCGGCCCGAGCGTCATGCAGAGGTACAGCAGCGACGGCGGATACTTCGTCACGTTCAGAAACGAGAGGATCGTGAATCCGGCTCGTGGCTGAATCGACCACCGATTCGGATCGCCATAGAGATTGGTCGCGCGCAGCAAAACGAAGAACGCGATGAGGCCGAATCCCAGGCGGAGAAGCATCCGGCGCCGCACCTCGGCGTCCAGCGTGTAGAGCCGCCCGAAGGCGAACCCCAGCGACATCACGCCGATCCACGGAATGAGTGGATAGAAGGCGAAGAAGTTCAATCCGGGCCGGAGCTGCAACATCGCCTGCACGTGGAGGAAGTACGCGAGCAGATCGCCGCCTCCGCACTGCGGTGCACCCGGACCGCACGGAGGAAGCTTCAGTCCGTCGAATGCATTGTGGAACGCGACCAGGGCACCGCCGATCGCGACGATCGCGCTCAGCGGGAGGTAGATCAGCCCCGCGAGCACGATCATCGACCAGCCGAGGGCCCAGATCGTCTGGCCGACGTACACGCCGTGGGGAAAGAAGTCCGCCGTGATCAGGAAACGGAGCACGGTGAGCTCGAGGGCGATCAGCCAGATCCCGCGACTGATGAGGAAGCGACTCAGCTCGGCGTTCGTCGCGCCACGCGTGCGCCGCAGATAGGCACCCGTTCCAGCGAGAAAGAAGAAGACGGGCGCGCAGAAATGCGTGATCCAGCGCGTGAAGAACAGCGCCGCGGTCGTCTTCCCGAGATTGGTCGGATCGAACTGGAAGGTCGCCGCACTGAAGTAGTCTCGAACGTGGTCGAGCATCATGATGACCATCACGAGTCCGCGCAGCAGGTCGATCGAGTCGACACGTTGCCGCTTCGGCGGTGCGTACGTGACGGCGTCGAGCGGCGCCGTGGTCGCAGCAGCGGTTGCCATCGATACCTCAGGAGCGGGGGGTGGGGAGCCAACCGCTACGGTAAGGAGCCCGTGAGGTCCACGCCAGATGGAACGTGGCTCGGTCGCACGGTACTTATCCCCCGGCTACATTCTTCAGGCTGACTCGTCCCGCTTCCGCTCCGAATTCCATGGCTTCGAACATACCGGCCGACGTCGTCGTCATCGGCGGCGGCCCCGGCGGATACGTTGCCGCCATCCGCGCCGCTCAACTTGGCCTCGTCACCGTCTGCGTCGAGATGGACAAGACGCTCGGCGGCACCTGCGTCAACGTCGGGTGCATCCCGTCCAAGGCGCTCCTCAACTCGTCCGAGCACGTCGAGTTCATTCGCCAGCACGCCGCCGAGCACGGCATCGGCGTCAGCGACGTCCAGATCGACCTCGCGCGCATGATGAAGCGCAAGGAAGACGTGGTGGCGCAGAACACCAAGGGTGTCGAGTTCCTCTTCCGGAAGAACAAGGTCACCTGGGCGAAGGGGCGCGGCACGCTGCGCGCCGGCAACCTCGTCGACGTCGCCGCGGCGGACGGCTCCAGCACGACGTACGAGGCCAAGAACGTCATCATCGCCACCGGCTCGCTGCCGTTCGAGTTGCCCTTCCTCAAGTTCGACGAGGAGCGCGTCCTCTCGAACATCGGTGCGCTCAAGATCCCCGTGGTGCCGAAGCATCTCGTCGTTGTCGGCGGCGGCGTCATCGGGCTCGAGCTGGGCAGCGTGTGGCGCCGCCTCGGGGCCAAGGTCACCGTCGTCGAGCTCATGCCGGGCATCCTCCCCGGCACGGACGAAGACGTGGTGAAGGAAGCGGACAAGGTGTTCCGCAAGCAGGGGTTGGACATCCGCACCGGCACCAAGGTGGCCGGCGCGCGGCGCGAGGGAGACACGATCTCCCTCGACCTCGAGCGGGACGGCGCGACGGAAACCCTCCAGGCGGACTACGTCCTCGTCTCCGTGGGGCGTAAGCCGGTGCTTGGCGGCATCGACGCGGCCGGCCTCGGATTGGCGCTCGGTTCGCGCGGCGAGGTGCTCGTCGACGACCAGATGCGCACCAACCTTCCGAACGTGTTCGCAATCGGTGACTGCGTCGGCGGCAAGCTGCTCGCCCACAAGGCCGAAGAAGAAGGCGTGATTGCGGCCGAGGTCATTGCCGGCAAGCCGGTGCACATGCACTACCGCTCGATCCCCGGCGTGGTGTACACCTGGCCCGAGGTCGCGACGGTCGGATTGGCGGAGCACGAGGTCAAGGCGTCGGGGCGGCAGTACCGCGTCGGCAAGTTCCCCTTCTCGGCGAACGGTCGCGCGCGGACCGCGGGCGACACCGCCGGCTTCGTGAAGGTCATCGCCGACGCGACGACTGACGAGCTCCTCGGCGTGCACATGATCGGCCCGAATGTCTCCGAGCTGATCGCCGAGGTCGTGCTCGGGTTCGAGTATCGTGCGTCGGCCGAGGACATCGGCATCACGGTGCACGCTCACCCGACACTCTCCGAAGCGACCAAGGAAGCCGCGCTCGCTGCTCTCGGTCGCGCGATCCACTTCTAGTCGCAGTGGCAGCGATCGTCGTGCGCCCGCTGATGCCGGCAGATGCCGGCTCGGCGCACGCGCTCGTCGGAAACGTTTTTCGCGGCACGCCGTATCTCGAGCGCATGAATGAGGTGCTCGAGAGCGCTCTGCAGTTCGAGGATCCCGAGTTCCTCTGCCTGCTCGCCGCGCCGGAGGAGGAGGCTCCGCCGGACGGCCTCGTGCTCTTCGGCACCATCCTCGGCGCGCGGCTGGCGACGAAGGTGCACGCCGTCGTGGCTCCCGACCCGAGAGTTCAGCTCGCGCTCATCGACGCCGTGCGCGAGACCTGTGAGCGTTCGGGAGAGCGTCTGGTCGTCTGCGAGCTGCCGAACGACCCGCCATTCGACGTTTCGGCGGTCGCCCTCGCAGCGCGCGGCTTTCGTGAGGAGGGGCGCGTGGACGATCTGGTGCGCGATGGCGTCGCGCTCCGCTTGCTGGTCTGGCGTCCGGGCGCGGAGGACGGCGCCCGATGAACCGGCGTCGGTTTCTCACCCTCGGAGCCAGCGCCCTCGGCGCCGCAGCAGCGGGTGGTGTGTATGCGTGGCAGATCGAGCCGTTCTGGCTCGAGCTCGTGCGACGTCCGATGCCGCTGCCGAACCTCCCGGAGTCGCTCGTCGGGAAGACGCTGCTCCAGGTGAGCGACATCCACGTCGGGCCGCGCGTGAGCTCGGACTATCTGATCCGATCGTTCACCGCCGCTCAGTCGCTCGAGCCGGATTTCGTTGCCTTCACCGGCGACTTCGTCTCCTTTCGTTCGGGGTTCGAGGTGAAGGAGCTCGCGCGTGTGCTGCAGAGCATGCCGCACGGCCGGCTCGGCACGGTGGCGTCGCTCGGCAATCACGACTACGGCCGCAACTGGCGCAGCATCGCGGTGGCGGACGACATCTCGCGCGTGGCGACGGACGCCGGGATGGTCGTGCTGCGGAATGACGTGCGCACCATCGACGGGCTGCAGATCGCCGGCCTCGCCGACTACTGGAGTCCCGAGTTCGGGCCCAGCCATGGGCAGGGGCCCGCTGACGCGTTGCTCGCGCCGCCGTCGAGCCCATTCGTGCACGCGGGACGAGACGCGGCCGCGACGCTCCGATCGCTCGCGCCGGAGCAGCCGACAGTGGTGCTCTCCCACAATCCGGACGCGCAGGACCTGCCGATCTGGGATGGCGTGCACGGCTGGGTGCTCGCCGGGCACACGCATGGCGGTCAGGTGCGCGCGCCTTTCCTCCCTCCGCCCATACTGCCGGTGAAGAACCGTCGGTATACGGCGGGTGTCTTCGAGGTCGGCCCCGGTCGCACGCTCTACATCAACCGCGGCGTGGGATTCCTCATTCAGGTACGCTTCGCCGTGCGTCCGGAGATCACCCTCTTCACCCTCGAGCGCGCGCCGTCGGTCGGCTGAGCGGTGCAACGCTGAGCACTTCGCCTACAGTGCGTAGCGCACGCTGATGCGTTCGATCAGATTTTGTTCTCGCATCCCGCTTTCCCGCTTCACCAGGTTTTCATGAACGACGAAGTCCCCACCTCGAACAAGGATCGCGTCCGTCGGCAGCCGCCGGTACCAGTGACGCTTGCCGTCTTCCTCGCCTCCGTCGTCGGCTTCATGCTGGTGGTCACGGGACTGTTCGCCCTCCTCCGGTACCTCGGCGGCTGGCGCTGATCCATCCGTAGGGCGCGTCCGTGTTGCGCCTTCAGTCGAACCGAGGCTGCTCCTCCGGACGTGGTGTGGCTTCGACGCCAAGGGCGCGTCGCACTGCCTGCGCCCGGAAGGCGAAGATCCGGCGCAGCTGGACGCGGACGAGTGGGTGCGCGATCTCGCTCAGTGGGCTGAACGGCAGCCGATAGCGCACCTCGTCGTCGATCCGCGTGCCGCCGGCCCCGTCGTCGCTGAAGCGATGCGTGTGAACCCACAGGGCGTAGGGACCGCGCAGCTGCACGTCCTGGAATTCTTCGCCGGGCACCCACCGCGTGATGCGCGTTCGCCAGCGCATTGGAATTCCGCGCAGCCCGATCGTGTAGTCGATCAACGTGCCCTCTCGCATCGCGATCGGCAGCGGGGTGCGGATGCGAAAGGCCAGCTCGGGCGGGGTGATTCGCCCCAGATTCGCCGCGTCGGCGAAGAAGGCAAAGACCTCCGCTCGCGGGAGTGGTAGCTGGATGCTCGCGTGCAGCAGGTGGTCGGGCATGCTCGACCAAGCGTGACGCGCACGCATCGGTTCCAAAGCGAGAGCGGCCGGCCACGAAGTGGCCGGCCGCTCGACTCGTGCTTGGGACTCGCTCAGCTCAGCGAACGAACCTGAGCACCGCTGCGGTCGCTGCTACGGCGACGGCGAGGAGCGTGGCGGCTGCAACGAGCGCGCTCGACGGAGTCAGGACGAGCTCGCGGCGCCACCAGGGGGTGCTCATCTGAGGCGCATGCTGCGGGATCGCCTCCATGATGCGGCCCTGCACGTGCGCGGGCGTCCGCATCCGGCGGCGGCGCTCCAGATCCTCGTTCATGCGCTTCCAGAAGTCCACGTCGCGCGACCACTCGGCGCGGCGCACACTGCTCTCCGGCAAATCACCGTCGAGCCACGAGTGCACCGTGTCGGCGATGGCGCTCGACGGCGGACCCAGCGGGACCTCGCGATCGGCGAGCGGACGCTCCGGATTGACCGGGCGCTCCCGCTTTCGGCCGTCGCCGAGGCCGTCGGATTGAAGGTCGTCGAGCATGTTAGGCGTACTTTTCCTCGAGTAAGGCCTGCAGCGCTTCGCGAGCGCGGTGCACTCGCATCTTCAGCGCGCCGACCGTTGTTCCCAGTAGATCCGCCATCTCCTCGTACGAACGCCCTTCGACGTGCTTCATGACGAAGGCTTCACGCAGGGAGGCGGGCAACGACGCAAGAGCAACGTCCAGATCGCTTCTGAGCTCGGTGCGATCCAGCTCTTCCTCCGGGGTCGCATAGCTCGACGGCTGATCGTCCTCGTCGTAGCTGAGATGCGAGCGGCGGATGTTCTTGAGCCAATCCTTGCAGCCGTTCGCGACTATGCGGAATACCCAGGCATCGAAGCGCCCGCGGACTTCCGCGAGATGCTGGTATGCCTTTATGAACGACAGCTGCAGGATGTCTTCCGCGACATCCGGGCTGCCGGTCATGCAGAGCGCGTGTCGGTAGAGCGGATCACTGTAGCGTGTGATCAGCACCGTAAACTCGTCGCGCTCGCCGGCGAGCACGCGCTGGATTACTCGTTGATCCGAGTCGTCCTGATCAACGATCGGTTCGGGCTCCGTCGTTGTTCTCACGACGATAGAGTAACGCGGATTCTGCTTACCGGACAGGGTGCCTGTCCCACCGTTTACTGCTGCTCGAGTAGCCACGGTGGGTGGACGACGAATCACGCCGTCGCGTAACAGCGGCGTTCGCTGCTAATCAGTCGAGTCGAGCACGTGCGCGAAGGCGTTCCACCCCTCGCCACGCACGAGCGCCGAGTGCTGGCCCAGTCGTGGCGGAGGAAGCCGGATCGTCCCCGGGACGCTGGGCGGCATTCCGTCCCTCGCCGAGGCGGAGCGATCGGCCAGCACCTCGGGGACCGAGCGCACGAGGCCGCAGGGAACGCCGGCCGCATCGAGGCGCTGAAGCCAGTGCGAGGCCGTCCGGGCGGCAATTCGGTTCGCGACGCTCTCTACGAGGCGTCCTCGCTGCGCCAACCGCCCAGCGTTCGTGGCGAGCGCGGGATCGTTCGCGAGCTCGGGCAGGTCGAGGGCATCGGCGCAGGCGCGCCACTGGGCGTCGGAGCCGACCGCGACGATCATCGGCCGGTCCGCAGCATGAAAGAGCTGATAGGGAACCAGGTTGGCGTGGGCATTCCCCCAGCGCACGGGTGACCTCCCGCTGACGAGGGCGTTCTGCGCCACGTTGACGAGTGCCGCTTCGGCGCTCGTCGAGAGGGCGATACGAATCCGGCGCCCGACCCCGGTCCGGCCTCGCTCGACGAGCGCAGCGAGGATGGCGATTGCGGCATCCTTGCCGGCAAGGACGTCGGCGAGGGCGACGCCGTGCTTCATCGGCTCGCCTGCCGGCTCGCCCGTGATCGACATCCAGCCGCTCTCCGCCTGGATTAGGACGTCGTACCCTGGGCGGCGCGGCTCTTCACCAAAACCCACGATGCTGCACCACACGAGCCCGGGCGCCTCGGCGCAGCACTGCTCGGCTCCCCACGCGCGCCGCTCGAGGGTGCCGGGGAGAAAGTTGTCGATCACGACATCCGCCTCACGAGCCAGCGCCTTCAGGAAGCTCAGGTCGGCCGGGTCGTCCAGGTCGGCGGTGATACCGAGCTTGTTCCTGTTCACGCTGAGGAAATAGGCGCTCTCCCCCTGTTCGTCGAACGGCGGTCCCCAGCCTCGCGTGTCGTCGCCCACTCCGGGGCGCTCGACCTTGATCACGCTGGCTCCCATATCACCCAATATCATTGTACAGAGAGGCCCAGCGAGGACTCGGCTCAGATCGAGTAGTTTGACTCCAGTGAGCATAAACTGTCGCTATTATGTTTTTAGTAAGGCGCCAGAATATCGGCTCAATTCAACAGATGATCGCAGATCGAGCATTGTCGAATGCCGTCGCGGCTTCGCGCGGAGGGTCAACAAACCTTGCGTAGCTGTCGAAAAATCATATACTTGCCGCCACAAAACCGGGCTGCTCGGCAACCGATCCGAAGGTACCGACCGCCCGGCTGACCTTCAAACGGGGAGCCCCTCCCCCGGCGCATCGGAACGGAACGGGCACATGGTGGACAACGATTCGACGACGGACGAGGCGAGCTCCGGACCTCCGGCCGCCGCCCCGCGCCGCGGACCGGGACACCGCGGCGCCGACATGCGCGACACGGTGGCCGAGATGGCCGAGCGCGCCCAGCTGATCAGCCAGGAAGCCGGCAGCAAGGTCTCCTCGGCGATGAAGGACGTGATCAGCGCTGCGGCCGGCCTTGCTGGATTCGCCATCGAGAGCGCGCGCGACCTCGTGCAGTACATGGTTCGCCGCGGCCAGATGACGCAGGAAGAGGCGGACAAGCTCATCCGCGAGGCCGAGGAAGCGCACTCCAAGAAGCCGGCGAGCGAGAAGGCGCGCCCGACCGCTTCGAAGATTGCAGCCGAGAAGGCAGCGGTTGAGAAGGCCGCCCGGGATGCGGCGGCCGCGGCCGCGGCTGCGGCCGCACCTCCGCAACGTCCTGGCGCATTTTCGCTCCGCACCGGTGGACCGCGTCCAGCGGCCAAGCCGGTTGCGCCGCCGCCGCCGGCTCCCGCTGCGCCCGCCCCCGCTGCGCCCGCGGCGAAGGCGGCCGCTCCGGCCAAGCCCGCCGTGAAGGCGGCCGCGCCGGCAAAGCCCGCTGCCAAGGGGCCGGCGAAGGCGGCTGCGAAGGCACCCGCCAAGGCTGCGTCGAAGGCACCCGCGAAGGGCTCCGCCTCTAAGCCAGCCAAGCCGGGTGCGAAGGCCGGTGCGAAGGCCGCGCCCAAGCCCGCAGCGAAGGCTGGCGCCAAGGCACCGGCCAAGAAGAAGCGGTAGCGCCGTGCGCCCGCGGCGCGGCGCACGGCTCGCCGCGGGCGGGCTGCTGGTGGTGGCGTGCGCCCGCACCGTTACGACGTATCGCGCGAGCGACGCCGAACGGGCAGCCGTCACCAATCAGATCGCGGCGATGATGGTCCACTCGGCGGCCAACTGGAATCGCGGCGATCTCGACGCGTTCGTCGACGACTATCTGCCGGGCGACACGACCACGTTCGTGGGCGGGCGCGGCATCCTGCGCGGGACGTTGCCGATCCGCGCGGCATACGCACCGCGCTTCGCGCCGGGCGGCGTGCGCGACTCGCTCTCCTTCGTACTGCTCGACGTCGATCCGTTGGGGCCCGGCGTCGTGAACGTCGTCGCGCGGTACACCCTCGCTCGCCGCGTCGGGGGACGCGATTCGGTCACGGCCACCGGCCCCACCTCGCTCGTCATGCGTCGCGTCGACGGACGGTGGCGAATCGTGCACGACCACTCGTCCTGACCGTCGTCGCGTGACTCGCGCCATCGTCGCGCGCGCACCCACGCGACTCGACCTCGGCGGCGGATGGACCGACGTGCCGCCGTATCCCGAGCGGGAGGGAGGTGCCGTGTGCGCCATCGCGATCGCGCGCTATGCAACGGCGACGGCGGCGCTCGACGACCGGATGGCGCGCGTCGCCGGGGCATCCAGGGGCTCGCCAGACCCGCTCACGGCCGCCGCGCTGCGCCGCGCGAACATCCCGGGGAGCGTTGCCAGCGTCGTCTCCGACTATCCCGCCGGCGCCGGCCTCGGAGGCTCTTCGGCGTGCGGAGTCGCACTCGCCGGAGCGCTCGCCATGCTGCGCGGTGATGCGCTCTCGCAGGGCGAGCTCGCCGCGCGCAGCCGCGCCACGGAGGTGGAGGAGCTGCGCGTCGCCGGCGGCTATCAGGATCACTACGCGGCCGCGTACGGTGGTGCGATGCTGCTCAGATTCACCGATTGCGTCGGCGTGGAGCCGCTGGCGATGTCCGAGGCGACCACCGAGGCGTTCGTGCGGCGCGGTGTGTTGCTCTACACGGGGGAATCGCGACTCTCCGGAGAGACGGTCGCCGCGGTGCGCGATGCGTACGTCGCCGGCAACCCGCGCACCACGGCAGCGCTGGCTCGCATGAAGACGCTGGCGATCGAGATGGCCGACGCGGTGCGCGGCGGTGACCTCGACGGACTGGGAGCGCTGCTGCGCGAGCACTGGGTGCGTCAGCGCGAGCTGCATCCGCGCATCACGACGCCACGGATCGAAACGATCGTCGAGACGGCGCTGCGCCACGGCGCACGTGGCCTGAAGGCACTCGGCGCGTCGGGCGGCGGTTGCGTGTTCGCGATCGCCGACGACGGTCGCGAAGAGGAGCTCGCGACGGCGCTCGCACCGCTCGGCGAGCGCCTGCGCTACGACGTCGATCGGGACGGCTTTCAGATCATCGCCGTGCTGGACGAGGCGCACGGGGAGACGCCGAGCGACGAGCAAGGGGAGTGACGAACGAGCCCGTGATCGCGGCCGGCGACGCGCGCGCTCTGGCGCACGCGCTCGTGCGGATCGACTCGCGGAATCCCGGGCTCACGCCGGGGGGCGCGGGCGAAGCGCAATGCGTAGCACTGCTCCGCCCCGTACTCGACGGCTGGGGATTCCGCACCGAAGTGCACGAGGCGCGCCCGGGCCGGCCCAATCTGCTCGCGCGGATCGGCGAGGCGACGGCACCGCGGCGGCTCATGTTCAGCGGCCACCTCGACGTCGTCGGTGTGGATGGGATGACCCATGCTCCTTTCGATGGCGTGGAGCGGGACGGCCGGCTGTACGCGCGCGGCGCGGCCGACATGAAGGGGGGCGTAGCGGCGATGTGCGCCGCAGCGTGGCGCGCGGCACGGGAGCCGCTGGGCGGCGAGATCGTCGTGGCGCTCACCGCGGACGAGGAGTACGAGAGCGCCGGGACGCGCACGATGCTGGAGCGCGGCGAGCGGGCGGACGCGGCGATCGTCGGCGAGCCGACGCAACTCGAGATCATGCCGGCGCATCGCGGCTTCGTGTGGATCGAGGTCGAGGTGATGGGGCGCGCGGCGCATGGCAGCCGCTGGGATGTCGGCGTCGACGCGATCCGCCACGCCGGCTTGCTGCTGCACGAGCTGGATCGCGTCGACGCGGAAGAGCTGCCGCGCCGCACGCATCCGCTGCTCGGGCGTGCGTCGCTGCACGCGTCGACGATCGCCGGAGGGATCGGCATGTCGACCTATCCCGATCGGTGCGTCGTGCGCCTCGAGCGCCGAACGCTGCCCAGCGAGCGCGGAGAAGACGTCGTGAAGGAGGTCGAGCGCGCGTGCGACGCAGTCCGCGCGCGCCGCCCGAGCTTCGCGGCCGACGTGCGGCTGTTGATGACGCAGGGGGCGAGCGACGTCGCGGTCGACGCGCCGATCGCGCGCGAGCTCGCGGGCGCGCTGCGCGCGTGCGACGAGCCCGTGCGCGTCGCCGGGATGTCGGCCTGGACGGACGCGGCGTTGCTCAACGCAGCGGGGATCCCGGCCATCTGCTTCGGGCCCGGCGACATCTCCCTGGCGCATGCGGCGGAGGAGTACATTCCGCTCGACGAGATCGACCGCGCCACGTCGGTCCTCGACGTCCTCGCTCGCCGCTGGTGCGGCTGAGCGTTCCGCATCTTCCGCCGCTGCATGCCTCGTCGCCACAAGATCACCCAACTCACCGCCGCACAGTACGACGCGCTGGAGCGGGCCATCGCCGACGGTCGCCGACTCTCGGTCTGGCGCCGCGGCACCGAGTTCCTCGTCGTCGTCGACCGGCTGCAGCTCATCGAAGGGCGGGAAGCGCTCGAAGCGCATCATCCGACCACGGGCGACCAGCTGACCCTGTACATCGACGAGCTGGAAGGGATCGAGGTCGTGCGGTGACGGCGGAGAGCGACGCCCTTCCCCTCGTGGCGATCTACGCCGACGAATCGTGCCTCGGGAACGGCCGCGAGGGGGACAACCCTGGCGGCGCGGCCGGGGTGATCGAGCACGTCAACACGGCGACCGAGCGGCTGACGCGCTGGGACTACTGGATCGCCGAGCCGTCGACGACGAACAATCGCATGGCGCTGCGGAGTGCGATCGAGGCGTTCCGCGTCATCGGCCGCAAGGGCGGCCGGTTCCGCGTCCTGTTCACGAGCGACTCGCAGTATCTCGTGAAGGGGATGACCGAGTGGGTGTATGGATGGGCGAGCCGCGGGTGGCGTCGCAAGGAAGGGGCGATCGAGAACCTCGCGCTCTGGCAGGAGCTCGTGTCGGTCGCGGCGACCCACCACGTGCAGTGGCAGTGGGTGCGCGGCCACGCCGGGCATCCACAGAACGAATACGCGAACGATCTCGCGGTGCAGGCGGCGAAGGAGCAGTCGTCGTCGGAGGGAGCACGTACGTCACGCTTCGACGAGTGGCTCGAGGCACAACGGCTGCGTAAGCGTGTAATGGTCGAGCCGGCACCATTCCCATCGGGACGGCCGTTCGCGCCGACACGCCCGCTGCCGCGGGTCAGTACCACCTCTCACTAGGAGCGACGATGGACGACGTGGAGCGGATGTACCGGCAACTGGTGCGGATCATTCGGACCACCTCACCGCAGCTGCTCACGCAGCCGTTCCCGGTGAGCGACCTGTATTCCACGATCCTGCCCTATCGTCTGCACCGGCGCGAGCTGGGGCTGGAGACGAATCAGGACTACGAGATGGCGCTGCTCGAGCTGCTGTCCGGAGCGCGCGGGTATCTGATCGTGGAAGACCGGATGAAGCAGACGCTCGCCGATTCGCTCAAGTCGGCGAGTCCGGATCCAGCGCTAATCAAGGAGTTCGCTGGCGCGCGCATCGCGCTCGCACCGGCCGCGCTGCGACAGCTCGATGGTGAAGCGCAGCCCGCCGCGGTCGCGCCGGCCGCCGACACCGCGACGATCGCAACGGCGCCCGCCGGTACGACGATCAGGGAGGCGACATCCGCCGCCCGCCCGACGGCGAGTCTGTCGACGACGGCACCGACCACGCAGGTCGGCACCACGCGCGACACCGGCGCCGCGCCTGCCAGGCCGACCGGCACGACGGCGTCGGCGCCGGCCACGGCGGCGCGGCGACCGACACGGCCGATCACCGTCGCATCGCCGGGCGAGGAGTGTCCGCACTGCAAGGGAGAGCTCCCCGCGGGCCGACCGATCAATTTCTGTCCGCACTGCGGGCAGGACCTGACGATGCGCCATTGCCCCGCGTGCGGCAGCGAACTGGAGCACGAATGGAAGTTCTGTGTCACGTGCGGCAGGGCCGCCGGCAACTCGTAACGACGGCGCTTCGCACCTCCGGCTGCCGTGCTGTTCGTTCGGCCCTCTTCCACGCGCTGCAGCGGCCTCGGCGCGTGGCTTGCGAGACAATCTCGTAGTCCCCGTGGACACGCACTCGCCCGAGACACGACCGTGAACCGCTCCGACCGATCGCGCCGCACCATGCGCCAGCTCGCAGCCGCCGCACTGCTCGTCGTCGCCGGATGTGCGACGCCGGCGGCGAGCTCTCCGACGCGCGCTCCCTCTCCGAGTCCGTCCGCACCTCCGAGCACGGCGCAGGGGGGGACGATGCCGCTCGTGCAGGCCACGTGGCCCGCGGGATCGGCGGAGCACGTGGACCTCTGGCTGCACTCGTATGCACTGCTGACGCCGGACACGACCCTCGTGCCCTACTTCCGGCGCGGCTACCGCGACCAGGTCGTCGCGGTGCGACGCCAGCGTGGCATCAGCACGCTGCTCGACACGAGTCGCCCCAAGCTGATGGAGCGGCTCGCGGTGAACCCGTCGCTCGCGACGAGCCCACAGTTCCTGCCGTTCTACTTCGCGTCGTGGGACCAGCTCCGCGAAACGGCCGAGCTGTTCGTGCAGCGAAACGGAAATCCGCGCGGGGCAGATCAGACCATGCAGCAGCTCTTCGCGATCCTCAGCGCGACGTTCCAGACGGCGGCAGATCGCGATTGGCTCCGGGAGTTCGTCCGGGCCGTCGAGGATGAGAGCCGGCGATTCTATCACGATTACTGGCTGAGCGAATCGCGCGCGCATGCCGCGTCCGCGGCGCGGGTCGATTCGCTCTGGCAGCGGGTGTGGCGGCCGTCGCTGCAGCGTTTCCTGAACAACACGCAGCAGCAGAACGGCGAGTTGTACCTCTCGCTGCCGCTCGACGGCGAGGGTCGCACGGTGCACTTCGGCAAGGTGCAGAACGCCGTCGCGGTGCAGATGCCGGACTCGCCGCAGGAGGCCGAGGTGGCGCTGTACGTCTTCGCCCACGAGATCGCCGGATCGGTGGCGAGCACCGCGATCGAGGACAACACGACGCCGGCCGAGCGTCGCGCGGGCACGACGTCGCGTTACGAGCAGTCGGCGGCGGTGCGTGCCGGGGCGCTGCTGCTCGAGAAGGCAATGCCAAGCGCGGTGCCTGGTTACATGCGGTTCTATCTCAAGGCGGCGGGCCGCGCCGCACCGACCGACCCCAAGGCGGCGTTCACCGCGACGTTCGTCGTGCCGGACGCGATCAGCGAGGCGATCACCCGGCAGCTCGACGTGATCCTCGGGGGGATCTGACGGCGCGACGCGCCGTTATCTTTCCTCCATGTCCTCCGAGGGGCCGAAGCCGACCAACCTTCCAGCGGCGATCGATCGCGCGGCGGTGGAGCGCGTGCTGGCGCGCGCGCTCGAGCTGCAGGCTGGGGCGTCCGGTGGCGACGCGTCCGATCGGCTGACGGAGGCGCAGCTCCTCGACCTGGCGAAGGAAGTCGGGCTCGATCCGGTGCACCTGCGCCAGGCGCTCGCCGAGGAACGCACGCGGGTCGCCGTGCCCGAGGAGAAGGGCGTGCTCGCCGCCCTGTACGGCGGCGCGACGGTGAGCGCGCAGCGCATCGTGAACGGCACGCCTGCTCAGGTGCTCCAGGCGCTCGACGACTGGATGCAGCGGCAGGAGTGCCTGCGAGTGAAGCGGCACTTCAGCGAGCGGATCGTCTGGGAGGCGGACCGCAGCGTGGCGAGCGTGGTCCGGCGCGCCGTGAGCGGCAAGGGCGACGCGCTCGTACGCGCGAACGACGTCGCGGCGACGGCGATCGCGCTCGAGGGCTCGCGCGTGCTGGTGCGCCTCGACGCGTACCTCGGCGGACATCGTGCCTCGATGGCGTCGGTGAACGCGGGACTCGGCGCGGCATCGGTCGTTGCCGGCGGCGTACTCGCGGCCCTCAGCTTCCCCGTGCTCGCCGCCGTCGCCCCGGCTGTCGTGCTCGTCCCCGCGGTGTGGGGTGCGACGCGTTCGGCGCACGGCCGCACGGTCGAGCGTGCGCAGCTCGCGCTCGAGCAGGTGCTCGACCGGCTGGAGCGCGGCGAAGCGGGACGCCCGCCGACGTTGCTCAGCATGCTGGCGGCGGTGGTGCGGGGATGAGTGATGCGGGGATGCGGAACGGCCTCGGGAAGCTTCTGCTCCCGAGGCCGTATCGCATCTGCGCATCTCCCCATCCCCGCATCCCCTCAGATCACTGTAGTCCCACCACTACGAACGGTCTCCGCATCGCGCGGTCGGCGAGCCAGGAGAGGCCGCGATTGCTGAGGATCACGAGGAAGCCGATCAGCGTGAGCGACTTCACTTCGGCCCGGGAGATCTTCACCACCTCGCGGCGGACGAGCGCATGCGGTGTCCGGGTGAGGTCGCGCAGCGTCGCGTAGGCGAACAGCAGCGGGAGGACGCAGGAGAGGCGAATCGCGATGGCGCGGCGCGGAATGAGGAGGAGATAACTGCGCGCGCTCTCGAGATCGCGCCAGGCGAGCTGCACCAGCGTGGCGAGCGCGTCACGCGTTCCGCGGAGGCGGTCCGGGGCAAGCAGGTTGGCGTGCGAGCTGCCATGCGCCCGCAGCAACTCCTCCGGGATGTAGATCGAGTTCTCGTGCTCCGCGTCGGTGGCGACGTCCTTGAGGATGTTGACCGTCTGCAGCGCTTCGGCGAAGGCGCGGCACTTCTCGCGCAGCACGCCGTGCCGGCGCGCGCCGATGCTCGGCACGTGTTCGTGCCAGAGGTCGGTCACGAGGTAGCCCACGGTGCCCGCGACGTAGTAGCAGTACTCCTTGTACTCCTCGAGGCTCTGGATCCGGATGCCGTGCGGGTACAGCAGCACGAACTTCCGCATCCCGACGATCATCTCGCCGACCCAGCGGCGGACGTGCGCCTGCGTCGCGCTGGACAGGGAGCGATAGAGCGCGAACACGAGGTCGGCGTGGAGCGCGAGCCGGACGTCGGCCGGCCGGCCCTGCAGATCGCCGAGCAACTGTGGGAAGGCGTCGGCGGCGGCGGGATCGTCGAAGCAGCGCAGCAGCTCGTCGAACAGGATCGCCTTCTCGGACGCCGCCATCCGCGGCTCGTCCTCGATGGTGTCCGCGATGCGACAGAGGAGATACGCGGTGCGCACCGCGCGGCCGAGCGCGCCTGGAAGGAGGCGGATGCTGAGCGCGAAGGTACGCGAGACGGCGGGGAGAATCTCCCTCGCGAACCGCTCGGCGTCTTCGACGCGGGCATCGTCCCGCGTGCTCCGCGGTTCCATTGGCGCTCCAGTCACGACGGTTAGACTTCTCGACACCATAAAAGATACCCGCGAGTCGGACCCATGCCACCTACGCCAGCGTCGTTCGGATTCCGCGGCGCGTTCCGCATCGACCTGCCCGCGCGTGCCGTGTACAGTGAGGCGGCGGGCATCGCGCGGATCCTGCCCCACGCGGTGGCCGTTCCGCTCGACGCCGACGACGTGGTGGCGATCGTCCGCTGGGCGGCAGAGACGAGGGCGCCGCTCGTACCGCGCGGCTCGGGGAGCAGCATGGCGGGCGGCGCGATCGGCGATGGCGTCATCGTCGATCTGAGCCGCCTCGATGCCACGGAAGCGCCGGACGTTGCATCGCGCACCATCCGTTGCGGGCCTGGCGCGGTGCGCAACGCGGTGGATCAGGCGGCGCGCGCCGTCGGGCTCCAGTTCCCCGTCGATCCCTCGAGTGGCGCGTTCTGCACGGTGGGCGGGATGGTGTCGACGAACGCAGCGGGCGCGCACACGCTGCGCTACGGCTCGACGAGATCATGGATCGAGGCGCTCGACTGCGTGTTCGCCGACGGCTCGCGCGCCGAGCTGCGACGGGGCGCGCCGGCGCCGCGTATACCGCTTCTGGATCACGCACTCGACGCGCTGGCGCCGGTGGTCGCCGCGGAGCGGGCCTCGCCGTCGCGCCACGCGGGGGTGCGGAAGGAGTCGTCGGGCTACGGACTTGCCGCCTTCGCCGAATCCGGAGACCTCATTGATCTCATTGCCGGGAGCGAGGGCACGCTCGCGCTGGTGGTCGGACTCGCGCTGCGACTCGCTCCGCTGCAGCCGCACACGGCGAGTGTGCTCGGAGCGTTCGCGACGCTCGAGGGCGCCGTCGCCGGCGCGGACGGCGCGCGCAGGATGGGCGCCGTCGCGTGCGAGGCGCTCGATCGCACCTTCCTCGACGTCGCGCGCCGCGGCGGCGCTCCCGTGCCGACGCCGGAGGACGCCGAGTCCGTGCTGCTCGCCGAAGTGGAGGCGGACACGCCGGAGCAGGCGACAGCGATGGTGCGGGCGATCGAGGCGGAGTTCAGAGCCGCTGGCGCGACGGCGATCACGCTGGCGCTCGACCCTGCCACCGAGCATGCGTTGTGGGAGATCCGTCACGCGGCGAGCCCGATCCTGAACCATCTCGATCCGTCGCTCACCTCGATGCAGCTGATCGAGGACGCGTGCGTCCCGCCCGATCGGCTCGCCGAGTACGTGCGCGGCGTACGTGCCCTGCTGGAGCGCCACGGGATCCGCGGGGTGATCTTCGGCCACGCCGGCGACGCGCACATGCACGTGAACTCGCTGGTGCGCGTGGGAGAACCCGACTGGCGGTCGCGCGTCGAGGGGCTCCTCGACGATGTGACCGCGCTCGTCGCGCGACTCGGCGGGACGATCACCGGCGAGCACGGTGACGGCCGGCTGCGCGCGCCGCTGCTGCCGCGCGTGTGGGGCGCGGAGTCCGTGACGCGATTCGCGGCGGTGAAGCGCGCGTTCGATCCCGCGGGGATCCTCAATCCGGGAGCGAAGGTCGCCGTCGCGGGAGCGCGCGCGGTGACAGACGTGAAGTACGATCCGTCGCTGCCGCCGCTGCCCGAGCCCGCTCGCGACGCGCTCGTGCGCGTGGAGAGGGAGCGCGCGTATGCCCGCTCGCGCCTCGCGCTGCTGGACGAAGCGGCGCGGTGACTCGACGCGCTGAGGGGCGACGTCTAACTTTCGCCGCCACCCTCCCACACGCCGCGCCCACATGACCGCTGCCGCACCCGCCCCCACCTCGCGCTACTACTTCGAGCCGAAGGTCACCGTCCTCTCGCGCCCCGTGTTCACGACGCCGGAGCATCTGGGCGTGAACTGGATCGGAGACAGCACCGACGGCGAGCGGCTGGCCGAGTTCGCGGGCCGGCTCTGCTACATGAGCCAGCACAATCCGGCCGGCCGCTCGACGCGGGACTACCTCGAGAACATCAAGAAGCAGGGGCACGGCAGTGTGCTCGAGCATGCGAACTACTCGCTGCTCCTCGAGGGCGTGAGCCGGTCGCTGACGCACGAGCTGGTGCGGCACCGGGCGGGATTCGCGTACTCGCAGCTCTCGCAGCGGTACGTGGACGAGAGCGAGGCCAGCTTCGTCGTCCCGCCGGCGATCGCCGGCGACGAGGCGCTCGAGGGGGCGTGGCGCTCGCAGATCGAGAGCGCGCAGAGCACGTACGTCGCGCTCGTGGCGCAACTGATGGAGCGCTACGGCTGGGTTGCGGACCGGGTCCACCGCCGGAAGATGGCTCGTGAGGCGGCGCGCGGCGTCCTCCCGAACTCCACGGAGACGAAGATCGTCGTGCCGTGCTGCGCGTGCTGCAGGAGGAAGCGCCCGGCTTCTTCTCCGACTTCGAGATCTACCAGGCCGAGGATCGCCGCGAGGCGGCGCGCATCTCGTACCACAAAGTCTGAGCGCGTCGCGCGGCGAAGATTTTTTTCGCCGCAGAATTTCTCATTGCGCGAAAAAACCTGCGTCCGTATCTTCGCCGCACTTCTCCAATGGCGTGCGACTTGCTCGCCTG
>JAEKKK010000204.1 GCA_019510405.1 Gemmatimonadota bacterium
GACGTCTACGTCGGTGGCGGCTCCGGTACGCCGGGGCGCCTCTTCCTCCGCACGAAGGACGGACGCTTCGTTGCCGCACCTAGCCAGCCCTGGGAGACCGACAAGTCCATGGAGGACTGGGGTGCGCTGTTCTTCGACGCCAACGGCGACGGGCGTCCCGATCTGTACGTCGCGAGTGGCGGCTATCAGCTCGTCGCGAGCTCACCCCTCCTGCAGGACCGGCTCTACATCAACCAGGGCGGCGGGCGCTTCGTCCGCGACTCCCTCGCGCTGCCGAAGACTCCCACCGTCACCTCGACGGTTCGCGCCGGCGACTTCAATGGCGACGGCAAGCTCGATCTCTTCGTCGGCGGACGCCTCGACCCTCGGCAGTGGCCCCTCCCGACCCGCAGCTTCATCCTCCGAAATGATGGCGGCCGGTTCACCGACGTCACCGAATCCGTCTGCCCCGAGCTGGTGAAGCCCGGCGGCATGATCACCGACGCCGTCTGGGTGGACTTCGACGGCGATGGAAAGCTCGACCTCGTCACCGTCGGGGAGTGGCAGACGATTCGCTTCTTCCACAACGATGGCACGCGGCTGCGCGACGTCACCGCCTCCACGAAGCTGCCGTCGATGCGCGGCTGGTGGTCGAGTCTCGCCGTGGGCGACTTCGACGGCGACGGCCGGCCCGACCTCGTCGCTGGAAACGTCGGATTGAACTACGGGTACGTGACGTCGAAGGACACCGTGTTCGGCGTCTTCGCGGGCGACTTCCAGAACAACCTCGGCACCGACATCGTGCTGACGCAGCGCATCGGCAAGACGGAGTGGCCTCTCGCCGGCATGGTGCCGCTCGGACGCGAGATGTACACCCTCAGCCTCAAGTATCCGACCTACGGCGCCTTCTCCGAAGCGACGATGCCGCAGCTCTTCTCACCGGCGCAGCTCCAGAAGGCGACGCACTACGAGGCGGACACCTTCGCCAGCGTCCTGCTGCACAACGACGGCGGCGGCACCTTCACGGCCACGCCGCTCCCGGACATGGCGCAGATCTCCCCCATCCGGGGCATCGTCGTCCACGACGTCGACGGAGACGGCCACCTCGACCTCGTCGTCGCCGGCAACCAGTACGACACGGAGCCGAACATGCCGCGCGCCGACGCCGGCAACGGCCTGTGGCTGCGCGGCGATGGACACGGGCACTTCACTCCCGTCTCCTCGCGCCAGAGCGGACTGCTCGCCACGAAGAACGTGTCGGGCATCGCGCTCGCCGGCGCTCCGACCGGCGGCACGCTCATTGTCGCCAACACCGGCGACACCCTCCAGGCCTTCTCCATCCGGCGGCCAACGGCCCCCCCGCGCGCTACCGCATCGACGCATTGAGCGACCCGGCACGGGCAACCGTGCCGCGCGTTTCGACGACCGCTCCATGCGCGCTGTGAGTGAAAGCAGAGGGCGAGGCGTCGTCGCGCGCATCAGAGAGGACAGCGTTCCCGCGCTGTGACGGTGCAATCGCGGCACCCTGAAAGAAATCGAACCTGACACCCTCCGGCCGCACACCGTTTGCACACGCCGGTGCTCACGCGCCTGGCGTGTAGTTGCTGGCAGTCTAGCTGCCCGAGGATGGGCTGCGCGCCGCGTGGATGTCAGCCGTCGCGAGTTGGCTGAGCGATAGGGAGGCCGGGCGCGCTCTGACGAAGTGCGCCACACCGCTGTCCACCGCTGTCACGCTTTCGTGGTTCACGCGCAGCCCATCCTCAACGAACAGGTGGATCAACATGTCTCGCTCTCGCCGTATCGCCCGCGCTTTCGCGGTCGCCGTCGCGGTCGTCGCCGTCGGCTTTGGTGCCCAGCGTGCCGACGCCGCCCTCGTCGCGAGCGCCAACCTCGGCGCACGACCATCCGTCACCTGCTGGGCCGACATCGGCTACCCGAACCACGTCGGCAGCAACGTGGTCTCGTTCAACGACTGGCAATGTTCGCCGGGCATCGAGCAGCAGATCTCCCTGGTGGCATCGTTGACCTACCAGGACGGAACGCGCTACCAGTTCACCAAGACGTGCTACAGCACGCAGTCCTGCTCGGTCAACCCCATGAGTGCGCCTTGGCAGTCCGGAACCTGGACCGCCAAGGCGGATTACGCCTTCGTCGTCGCCTACGACAACACATCGTCGTATTGGTCTGGCGGACAGATTTCGCAGTACCTGCCGTATTGACGTCCCGCGCCATTTCCGATGCGTGAAAAGCGAATGGGGCGCCGGTCCAAATGGACCGGCGCCCCATTCATTTGAAGCGTGGCTGTGCTTACCAGCCCGTGTTCTGCGGAACGCGAACCTCGCCGTTCACCTTGCTCAATTCAACCTGGGTGACCGGGATGGGGTAGTTGTCGTGCTTCGCGACCGGCAGCTCGGCCGAGTTGAACCACAGGCGACGCGACTTCTCGTTGCCGCCGCCGACGCCGTTGAAGTACCCGGCCATCGTCGTCTGCATCTCCCCCCAACGCTTCAGATCGAAGAAGCGCTGACCCTCCATCGCGAGCTCGAGACGACGCTCGGTCTTGACGGTCTTGAGGGCCGTCGCCGCATCGACGAAGTACGTCGCGGGATACGGGTTGATGACGTACTTCGCCCACGTGATGCTCGGGTCGTTGATCGGCACCGCGATGTTCGCCGAGCTGGTGCCCGGACCCTGCGCCTTCACGGCCGCACGGGTTCTCACCATGTTCGTGTGGATCATCGCGTTGGCCAGGTCACCCGTCTGCACTTCCGCCTCTGCCAGCAGCAGCAGGATGTCGGCGTAGCGCAGGATATGGATGTTGACCGAGTTGAGCTGCGTGTTCACCCAACCCACGCTGCTCTGCGCGCCCGAAGCCTTCTCGTGCACGTTCTTCTTCGCGCTGTACGTACCGCCGTTCGGGATGTTCCGGATCCAGGTCGAGTCGTGCGCACCCCAATCCTTGAACGGCACGCCGTTGCGGCCGGCCGTCCAGTCCAGGCGCGGATCGAAGTTCATGTTCCCCGTGACGGCGGCGCGCAGATCCTGGTTGTCCGAGTTCCAGTTCGCCGGATCCGAGAGCGCGAGCGGCAAACCAGCTGCGTCGGTCTTGAAGAAGTTGACCAGGTTCTGCGACGGCTGATGGAAGCCGCAGCAGCCAAACGGGCTGCCCGAGTGCGGGAAGTTGAGCCGCTCGCCGTAGTTGGCGTTGTTGCCGTTCGGCTCTCCGTCGTTCGCCGACGCCTGATAGGCGAAGATCGTCTCCGGACCGTTCTCGTACGCCTTGAAGCCCGTCCAGACCTGATCGAAGCTCGGCTGCAGCGAGTACTTGCCGCTCGCCACGACCGACTTCAGGATCGGAAGCGCGTTGGCATACTGGCCGAGGTACATCAGCACCTTGCCCTTGTACGCCGTCGCCGTCCACTTCGTCGCGCGACCGACCTGACCGTTCCGCGGCGTGTCGCCAAGGTTGGCGATCGCTACATCCAGGTCCTTGAGGATGTCGGCGCCCACCGCGGCCTTGTTCTCCGCAGCCTTGCGCAGGTCGGTGTCCGCCTCCCGGAGGTACGGGACGTTTCCGAAGATCTTGTACGCCTCGAACATGTAGTGGGCGCGAAGGAAGTACGCCTCGCCCTTGATACCAGCCTGGTTCGCAGCGCTGATCTCAGCGGGTTTGTCCTTCACGACCTGCGCCATCAGCTGGAGCGTCGCGTTCGTGCGGCTGACGCCCTCGTAGATGGCCTTCCACTTGTCGTTCAGCACACCGTCGGCGAGACCGGTGTTCCAGTGGAAGAGTTCGATGTCGTTCAGAGCCGTGAAATCGCTCGGCTCCGTGCCCTTGTAGGCGTCGTCACTCGGAACGCTCGCCCAGCACCAGTCACTGGCGGCGGAGCACTGTGAGCCTCCGACGCCGTTGGTGTAATCCAGCGACCGGTACGCGGCGATGAGGTTGCCCTCGACGCCCGCCGAATTCGCCAGCACGCTTTGATCCAACACTCCCTGCGCTGCCGCCGCGTCGGTCAGGAAGCTGTCCTTACAACCGAACAGCGTACCTGCCGCCAGAAACATCAGCGCCGTTCCGAGGAGCATCGGCTGCCTCGATGCCTTCGTCATTGCGACTCTCTCCTTGAGGTGACTCATCGATTAGAACGAAGCCGTGAGGCCGATGCTGAACGTGCGGCTCGACGGATAGCTGCCGCGGTCCACGCCCATGTACTGGTCGCGGATGTCGCCGGCGGCGCCGGAGACGTCAGCCTTGGGCAGCGACGGATCCAGACCGTTGTAGCCAGTGATCGTGAACAGGTTCTCGGCCTGCACGTACACGCGCGTCGCCGACAGCCAGCGCGAGAGCGTGGACGGCACGTTGTAACCGAGCTGGATGTTGCGCATCCGGACGTACGAGCCATCCTCGACGTAGAAGCTGCTGATCGAGGAGCTGTACGTGTCGGAGATGTCGATGCGCGGATACTTCGCGTTCGGGTTGGTCGGCGTCCACGAGTTGGCCAGGAGGTCCTTCCGGACGTTCGTGTTGAACTCGCGGAAGACGTACCACTCCTTCTGGTTGTCGAAGATGTCGTTGCCGAACGTACCGAACACCGTGCCGCTGATGTCGAAGCTGCCGTACCGGTACCCGAGATCCAGCGAGCTGGTGAACTTCGGGTGCGGGCTGCCGATGATCGTGCGGTCGTCCGACGTGATCTTCCCGTCGCCGTTCACGTCACGGAACTTGATGCGACCGGCCTTGGCACCGGACTGACCGGATGCCGCGGCTTCCGCGTCGCTCTGGAAGAACCCGTCCGCCACGTACCCGTAGAAGGCGCCGATCGGCTGGCCAACCTTGTTGATGACCTGGTTGCCGTACCGGGTCGAGACCGGGCCGTAGAAGAACTTCTGCACGCCGTCGATCGACAGGATCTCGTTCTTGTAGTGGCTGCCCTGGATGGTCGCGTTCCAGCGATCGCCCTGGTGGCCGACCGACAGATCGAAGCCCTTGTTCTGCATCTTGCCGACGTTGACGATCGGCTGGCCGGTCACGCCCACGACGCCGGCCGTGGCCGGAAGCTGCGGGTTGAACAGCAGGTTGTTCGTGCGGCGGGTGTAGAAGTCCGCGATCACGTTGAGGTAGCCGTTGAACAGCGCGAGGTCGGCACCGAAGTTCGTCGCGCGGTTCTCTTCCCACTTCAGGTCGGGGTTGCCGAGCGCCGTCAGACGATAGCCGGGCACGATCGAGCTGTTCGAACCCGTGATGTCGTAGTACGTGTCGCCGCGGTCACCGCCGTACTGGTTCAGGATGCGGCCCGACGGAATCTGCTGGTTACCCGTCACGCCGTAGCTGGCGCGCAGCATGGCGTCCGACAGGAACTTGTTGTTCTCGAGGAACCCTTCCTTCGTGATGCGCCAGCCGAGGCCGACCGACGGGAAGGTGCCCCAGCGGTTCTCCGGACCGAGGCGCGACGAGCCGTCGCGGCGAACGGTGAAGTTCGCGACGTACTTGTCCTGGAAGTTCCAGTCCGCCTTGCCGAAGTACGACAGCAGCGCGCTCTGGTTGCCGTTCGAGTTCACGGACAGCGTCGACGCGTCGCCGAGGGCGGCCTGCAGGTACAGGTTGTTCGGATCCGTCGACTTGAGCGCCGCCTCGGAACCGAAGAGGCCGCGATACTGGGTGTGGTTGGCTTCCTGTCCGGCGAGCAGGTTGAACGTGTGCTGGCCGAGCTGCTTGTTGTAGCGCGCCGTGTTCGTCCACGTCCAGTCGAAGTTGCTCGTCTGCTGCTCGTTGAACGAGTTCGTCAGACCAGGCTCCGAGTTCTCCGGCGTGATCGGGTTGAAG
>JAEKKK010000205.1 GCA_019510405.1 Gemmatimonadota bacterium
CGAACGCGCCGTACTACGTGTACGGCATGCGCAATGGGGTGAAGCTGGGCGACCAGACGCTCGTCGACGGGATGATCAAGGACGGCCTCTGGTGCGCGTCGTGCGACGTGCACATGGGCGGCCACGCCGAGTACACGGCGAAAAAAGCAGACATATCTCGACGGGATCAGGACCTGTTTGCTGCGTCGTCGCATCGCAAGGCAGTGGACGCGATCAAGGCGGGCCGGTTCAAGGCGGAGATCGCGCCCGTCACGATCAGCGGCCGGAAGGGGGACGTGGTCGTCGACACAGACGAAGGCCCGCGCGCCGACACCACTTCCGACGCGCTCGCGAAGCTGCGTCCCGCGTTCGGCAAGGGCGACGACGCCACTGTCACCGCGGGGAACGCGAGCTCGCTCAACGACGGCGCCGCGGCGCTCGTCGTGACGTCGCAGGCGTACGCGGAAGCGCACGGGCTCCGCATCCTCGGCCGCGTGCGCGCCTACGCGACTGGCGCGGGGAATCCGCAGGAGCTTTTCTTTGCACCGATCACCGCGGTGCGCAACCTGATGAAGAAAGAAGGCTCGAGCATCGAGCAGTACGACCTGATCGAGGCGAACGAGGCGTTCGCGTCGCAGGCGCTCGCCGATGGAGCAGGGCTGGGCTGGGACTGGGATCGCGTCAACGTGAACGGCGGCGCGATCGCACTCGGCCATCCGATCGGCGCGAGTGGTGCTCGCGTGCTCACCACGCTGTTGTATGCGTTGCAGGACCGCGATCTCGACACTGGCCTCGCGACGCTCTGCCTCGGCGGCGGCGATGCGGTGGCGCTCTCCGTCTCCCGAGGAAAGTGACATGACGACTCTCGCTCTTGCCGCGCGCACGCCGCGCAGCCGCGCGCTCGGAATCCTCATCTGCGTCGCGGCGCTCGCGCTCTCGGCGCAGATCGCGATCCCGCTGCCGGGCACTCCCGTTCCACTGACCTTCACGCCGTTCGTCGTCGTGCTGGCCGGCCTCCTCCTCGGGCCCCTCGACGCCGCCGGCGCGATGGTCGCTTACCTCGTGCTCGGCGCGCTCGGCGCGCCGGTGTTCGCTCCGATGGGCCCGCCCGCACTCGCGCGCCTCCTCTCGCCGACCGGCGGCTACCTCCTTGCGTATCCGCTCGCGGCCGCCGTGGCGGGCTGGCTCGGCGCGCAGCGGCCAATGTTCGCGCAGCGCGCGGTCGCGGCCCTGGCGGGCATGCTGGTCATCTACGCCGGCGGACTGGCCCAACTGATGATCATCACCGGCAGCCTGGCGACGGCCGCCGTGATCGGCGTGCTCCCCTTCGCCGCCGCCGACTTCGTGAAGGCACTCGTCGCCGGCGCGGTGAGCGGCCCCCGCCGCGACATTCAGAGCTGAGCGGCGGCACCATGGCGATCCCCCTTCGGCCACTCGCCGGGGGGATCGCGCGGGCACTCGCGTTCCTCCTGCTCTTCTTCCTGCTGCAGGCCGCGATCGTCTCGCTGTTCGGGCAGCCGCTGCAATGGCTCGCCGCGGCCATGCACGACCCGTACATCGCAAGCGGGGTGGCCAGTGCGCTCTCCGCGCTCGCCGCGACGGCGATCATGCTCCGCTCGATCGACGTGCGGCCATGGAGCGACGTGGGCCTCGGCGCGGATGCCGCGCGGCCGCGCGCCGTGCTGGAGGGCCTGCTGCTCGGTGGGCTGACGATCGGCGCCGCGTGCGGTGCGCTGCTCGCCTTCGGCTGGCTGCACATCGTCCCCGCACCGCCGGGCTCCTCGTTCGTCGCCGCAGCGCGCATCTCGGCGTTCCTGCTCCCCGCGGCGTTGGCCGAGGAGCTGGTCAGCCGAGGATACCTGCTCACCGCGATTCGCGACGGCACCGGCGCGCGGATCGCGGTGGTCTTCACGAGCCTGCTGTTCGGAGTGGCGCACGTGCAGAATCCGGGCGCCACGGTCGAGTCGGTGGTCAACGTCACCCTCGCGGGTGTGTTCCTCGCGGCGGTGCGCCTGGCATTCGACAGCCTCTACGCCGCGTGGGCCGCGCATGCGGCATGGAACTGGATCATGGCCGTTCCGTTCCACGCGTCCGTGAGCGGCCTGGCGCTCGACGCGCCGGACTATCGCACGGTGAGCGACGGCCCGGTGTGGGCGACCGGAGGCACGTGGGGGCCGGAGGGGGGCGTCGCGGCGGCGGTCGGGATGCTCGCCGGCCTGTTCTATCTTTACCATTCGCGGCACCGCCGCGCGGAGCTTTCCCAGTCGCGGCCTCGCCGCGAGGAGTCGTGACCACGTGACCGATCGCATTGCGGTGATTGGCGCCGGACAGATGGGCAACGGGATCGCCCACGTCTTCGCGCAGGCGGGATTCCCGGTCACGATGATCGACGTCGCCGAAGGGGCGCTCGGGCGGGGGCGCGGGACGATCGAGAAGAACCTCGACCGTCAGATCGAGAAGGGCACGGTGCCGGCGAGCGAGCGGGGCGCGATCCTCGAGCGTGTGAGCACGCACACGTCGCTGCACGCCGTCACGGGCGCGGCGCTCGTCGTCGAGGCGGCGTCGGAGAACCGCGACCTCAAGTTCAAGATCTTCGCCGAGGTGGACAGGCTCGCCGATCAGAGCGCGGTGCTGGCGACGAATACGTCGTCGATCTCCATCACGGAGATCGCGGCGCGCACGTCGCGCCCGCAGGCGGTGATCGGCATGCACTTCATGAATCCGGTCCCCGTGATGAAGCTCGTCGAGATCATCCGCGGGCTCGCGACGTCGGATGAGACGACGCGGCGCGTCATGGAGTGGAGCAAGGCCGTGGGGAAGACGCCGGTCGAGGTGAACGACTTCCCGGGCTTCGTTGCGAACCGGATCCTCATGCCGATGATCAACGAGGCCGTGTACTGCCTCATGGAAGGCGTCGGTTCGGCCGAGGCGATCGACACGGTCATGAGGCTCGGGATGAACCATCCGCTCGGTCCGCTCGCGCTGGCGGACCTGATCGGACTCGACACGTGTCTCGCGATCCTCGAGGTGATGCACGAGGGACTCGGCGATCCGAAGTACCGTCCGGCCCCGTTGCTGCGGAAGTACGTCGCGGCGGGCTGGCTCGGACGGAAGTCAGGACGAGGGTTTCATGCGTATTGAGAATGCGGGCGGAGAGCCGCGGATGGGCGGCGACGGTGAACGCACGACGGCGCGCATGCGCAATCAGCTCCCCACCCCTCCGTCCCAGCCCGCCATCCAACGGGACGATGCGGGAGGGCTGACTCCGCTCACGGACGAGCAGCGCGAGATCATCGAGCTCGCGCGCCGATTCGCGCGCGACGAGCTCGCGCCCGGTGCCGCCGAGCGCGATCGCGACGGACGGTTCGATCGCAGCCTGGCCGAGAAGCTCGGCGCGCTCGGCTTCCTCGGCATGCTCATCCCCGAGCAGTACGACGGGCTGGGGCTCGACACGCTGACCTACCTCATGGCGCTCGAGGAGATCGCCGTCGCCGATGCGTCCACCGCGGTGCTGATGAGCGTGCACAACTCGCTGCCGACGCAGATGATCCTCAACTTCGGCAATGAGGACCAGAAGGAGCGCTTGCTCCGGCCGATGGCGCGTGGGGAGAAGATCGGCGCGTTCGCGCTCAGTGAACCGGAGTCGGGCTCCGACGCCGCGTCGCTTCGCTGTCGGGCCGAACGCGATGGCGACGACTATGTGCTCACCGGGACGAAGAGCTGGGTCACCACCGGCAGCGAGGCCGACGTCATCGTCGTCATCGCCCGCACGTCGCCACTCGATCCGGCCCATCGATCGCGCGGGATCTCGGCGTTCCTCGTCACGCCGGACCTGCCGGGATTCCACGTCGGGAAGAAGGAAGACAAGATGGGGCTGCGCGCGTCGCCGACGGTGCAGCTCAACTTCGACGGCTTCCGCGTGCCCGCGGCGAATCTGCTCGGACAGGAAGGGCAGGGGTTCATCTACGCGATGAAGTCGCTCGACAACGGGCGGCTCGGCATTGCCGCGCAGGCGCTGGGGATCGCGCGCGCCGCGTTGGAGCACGCGCTCGACTACACGTCGGAGCGCCAGCAGTTCGGAGAGCCGATCCGCAACTTCGAGGCGATCCAGTTCAAGCTCGCGGACATGGGCTCGCGCATCGTCTCGTCGCGCGCGACCCTGCACGCCACGGCCACGCTCAAGGATCACGGCGGCTCGACGACGCTCTACGGTGCGATGAGCAAGCTCCTCGCGAGCGAGACGGCGATGTGGGTCACGACGCAGGCCGTGCAGCTGTTGGGTGGCTACGGTTACGTGAAGGACTATCCCGTCGAACGCTTCTTCCGCGACGCGAAGGTCACGGAGATCTATGAAGGGACGTAGGAGATTCAGCGGATCGTCATCGCGAGAGAACTGTTCGACGCGCGCGCAAACCGTTAACCGCAGATCCTCGATGCCGTCTCATCCCCCCATTCTCATCGCCTCCGACCACGCCGGCTTCGAGCTCAAGGAGGCACTCGAGGCCGAGCTGAAGTCGCTCGGCTACGAGGTCGACGATCTGGGGCCGGCGTCGGACGCGTCCATCGACTACGCGGACTTCGCGCATCCCCTCGCGGCGCGCGTCTCGAGCGGCGAGGCGGAGCGGGGAGTGTTATTGTGTGGAACCGGCCTCGGCATGTCGTACACGGCCAACCGCTACCCGCACGTGCGAGCGGCGGTGGCGTGGACCCCGGAGATCGCCGCGCTGGCGCGCGAGCACAACGACGCGAACGTGCTCGTCCTGCCGGCGCGGTTCGTCGGGACCGAGGAAGGAAAGGCGATATTGAAGGCGTGGCTCGATACCCCCTTCGCCGGCGGCCGCCATGCGCGCCGCATCGCGAAGATCGAGCGCGACGCCACGACGGATACTTCAACCGAGGAGAAGCCCTGATGTCGTCCTGGTCCAACTGGGAGCGCTGTCCGCCGGGCGAGGCGCTGCGCGATGGCGATCCGGAGATCGCCGGCCTGATCGAGGAGGAGATCTCCCGCCAGAACGAGGGGATCGAGCTGATCGCGAGCGAGAACTTCGTGTCGCCCGCCGTGCTCGAGGCGATGGGCTCTCCGCTGACGAACAAGTACGCCGAGGGACTGCCCGGCAAGCGGTACTACGGCGGCTGCGAGGTCGTGGACAAGGTCGAGCAGCTCGCGATCGATCGCGCGAAGCAGCTCTTCGGCGCCGATCACGCCAACGTGCAGCCGCACTCGGGCGCGCAGGCCAACGCGGCGGTGTTCCTCGCCTTCCTCAAGCCGGGCGACACCTTCCTCGGCATGGATCTGTCGCAGGGCGGGCATCTCACGCACGGCTCGCCGGTGAACTTCTCCGGGCTGCTGTACAAGGCGGTGTCGTACGGCCTGAACGACGACGGCTACATCGACATGGACGCCGTGCGCAGCCAGGCGCGCACGCACCGGCCGAAGATGATCATCGCCGGCTACAGCGCGTACCCGCGCGTGATCGACTTCGCCGCCTTCGCCGAGATCGCGAAGGACGTGGGCGCGATCTTCATGGTGGACATGGCGCACTTCGCGGGGCTCGCGGCGACGGGCGTGTATCCGTCGCCGGTACCGCACGCCGACGTCGTCACGACGACGACGCACAAGACGCTGCGCGGCCCGCGCGGCGGGATGATCCTGTGCAAGGCCGAGCACGCCGCCGCAGTGAACAAGGCCACCTTCCCGGGGACGCAGGGAGGGCCGCTCGAGCGCGTGATCGCCGCGTAAGCGGTTGCCCTGAAGGAAGCACTCGATCCGTCCTTCAATGACTACACGAAGCAGATCAGTACAGCCAGCAAATCGTCGCCAACGCGCAGGCGCTGGCGAAGGGGCTCGTCTCGCGCGGCTACCAGCTCGTCTCCGGCGGGACGGACAACCACCTCATGCTCGTCGACCTGCGGAACAAGGGGCTCACCGGCAAGGCGGCGGAGAAGGCGCTCGACCTCGCAGCGATCACCGTGAACAAGAACACCGTGCCGAAGGAGACGCAGTCGCCGTTCGTTACGAGCGGTGTCCGGATCGGTACACCGGCCGTGACGACACGGGGGATGCGCGAGTCGGAGATGGAACGGATCGCCGACCTGATCGACCAGGTGTTGATGTCGGCCGAAGACGCGAGCGTCGCGGCGCGGGTGAAGGAGGAGGTGCGTACGCTGGCGAACGCATTCCCGCTGTACCCCGCACCTCAGGCGGCCCACCGGTAGCCGCACCCCCGGGGCCGGAGTTGTGCCCGACGGCCCCGGGCACCATACTGCACCAGCCGGCGCCCAGGCCTGACGGTTCCCACCGTTGGCCTCGGCGCCGGATCCTGATTCTCACGCACGCCGCGTCCGCGGCGCGCAGCCGTACCGCTTCACGAGGAGTCGTCAGCAGCCGTGCCCGAGCTCGCATTCCGCGACGGCATCATGGATCGCATCCGCATGCGCGAGCAGCGCTTCGACGAGCGCGCCTACCTGTTCGTGCTGGGCGCGCTGGAGTACTGCCAGCAGCGGCTTCCCGAGCGGCGCCACATCAGCGGGCGCGAGCTCGCGCTCGCCTGCCGCGATCTGGCCCTCGATCGCTTCGGTGTGCTGGCGCGGCTCGTCCTCGAGAGCTGGGGGATCCAGACGTCGAGCGACATTGGCGACGTCGTGTTCACGCTGGTCGAGCTCGAGCTGCTCATGAGCCAGCCGACGGATTCGCGCGACGAGTTCGCGGAAGTGTTCGACTTCGACCAGGCGTTCGAGCGCGACTACCCCTGGTGCGCGCAGTTCGTCTGATCGACCGCATCGCCGTCGCATCATGAACCTGCCGTCCGAGCTTCCCGCCTGCCGCAAGTGTGGCGCGGGCACGCTCCTTCCGCTGAGCGACTACGGTCGCGACGGAGCCCCCATCACCTTCAAGGCATGGGTGTGCAGCAATCCCGAGTGCGGGTTCAACGTCCGGATCGACAACGGCGAGCTGGGATACGGCCGCAGCGTCGGCGCCTCCCAGAAGTAGTGCGCCCGGGCCTCGGCCCGTGAGCTCGCCCTACCCGTCAGTCGCCGTGGTGGATGCGGCGACCGCGGCGGCCTGCGATGCGGCGGCCATCGCGAGCGGCATCCCGTCGCGCGCGCTCATGCAGCGTGCGGGCGCGTCGGCGGCCGCGGAGATCGCGCTGCGCTTCGGCCACGTGCTGGAGCGGGGCGTCGTCGTCGCCACGGGACCGGGCAACAACGGGGGCGACGGCTGGGTCGTCGCGCACGCACTGCATGCCGCGGGCGTTCGCGTGCGGGTCGTCGAGTGTGTGGCGGCGCGCACGCCGGACGCGATCGCCGAGCGGGACGCCGCCCTCGCGGCCGGCGTCGTCGCAACCAACAAACCCGACACCCTCCTCGCCGGAGGTGAGGAGGTCATCGTCGACGCGCTGCTCGGCACCGGCTTCGCGGCCGACGGCCCGCTGCGCGGCGACGTCGCACTCGCCGTGGACCGGATGGGTGAGCTGGCGCAGCGCGGCGCGATCGTCGTCGCGCTCGACGTGCCCACGGGGCTCGATGCGACCACGGGACAGCAGACCGGTACGCTGCGCGCCGCGCTCACGATCACCTTCGGCACGGTGAAGCGCGGCCAGCTCGTCGCGCGCGACGCATGCGGCGAGATCGTCGTGGTGGACATCGGGCTGGGCGCGCACGCACGCGCCGCGGCGTCGGTGATGCAGCTCGCCGGCGCGTCGTGGTTCTGCGAATCGCTCCCGCGGATCGCCGCCGACGCGCACAAGGGGACGCGCGCGAAGATCGCCATCATCGGCGGCGCAGCCGGCATGGCCGGTGCCAGCGTGCTCGCCGCGCGCGCCGCACTGCGCACCGGCGCTGGTCTCGTGCGCTGCGTCGTGGCGCCCGCGTCGTTGCAGGCAGTGCAGGAAGCCGAGCCGGCCGCACTCGGCGCCGTCTGGCCGACGGACGATCCCGGCCTCGACGCGATCGCCGATTGGGCGGACGTGCTCCTCATCGGCCCGGGGCTGGGAAAGCAGGGCGCGCGCACGATGGTCGAGCGCCTGCTCGGCGTCTTCCAGGGACCGGTCGTGCTCGACGCCGATGCGCTCAATGCGTACGCGCGCGATCTGCGCTCGCTCGCCCGCGTGATCGGCACACGGCCCGCCCTCCTCACGCCGCATCCGGCGGAATTCGGCCGGCTCGTCGGGCTCGATGTCGAGTCGGTGCTGGCCGGTCGATTCGATCTGCCGGCACGCCTCGCGGCGGACATCGGCGCGGCGGTGCTGCTGAAGGGCGTCCCGACGCTGGTCGCCGCCGCGTCGGGGACGGTGCACGT
>JAEKKK010000206.1 GCA_019510405.1 Gemmatimonadota bacterium
GCACCATCACGCCGGAAGAAGCCGTGAGCTACGCGGCGGCCCTGGCACAGACGCACTTCCAGTACTTCGTCGAGTTCGGCTCCCACAGCTCCGCGCCGGTGGCGGGCGGTGCGGGTGACGGCGCCGGCACCGACGGAGCGCGGATGCAGCAGCTGCTCAAGACGCCGATCGACGACCTCGAGCTGTCGGTCCGGTCGGTGAACTCGCTCAAGAACTCGAACATCCGGAGCCTCGGGGATCTGGTCCGTCAGACGGAGAGCCAGATCCTTCAGGTGAAGAATTTCGGGAAGAAGTCGCTCCAGGAGATCGCCGATCTGCTCGAGCGCGAAGGCTTGAACTTTGGGATGCGGTTCGAGGAGAACGGCGAAGGCGTTCGTGTGCTCGATTGGGGCACGCCGCCGAGCCAGGCTGCCGCCGCGGCGCCCGACGACGAAGAGGAGTAATACCAATGCGTCACCGGAAGGCTGGACGTCAGCTGCGCCGCACGAGCGAACAGAAGCTCTCTCTGCTGCGCAACCTCGCGAGCTCGCTCATCGTGAGCGAGTCGATCGAGACGACCGAGGCGAAGGCGAAGGAGCTGCGTCCCTTCGTCGAGAAGCTGGTCACCAAGGCTCGCACCGGCACGCTGCACGCGCGCCGGCTGGCTGGCCGCCACATTCAGCAGCGCGCCGTGGCGGACAAGCTGTTTCAGGAGATCGGTCCGCGGTTCGCGACGCGGAACGGCGGCTACACGCGCATCCTCAAGACCGGCCACCGCAAGGGTGACGGCGCAGAGATGGCGCGCATCGAGTTCTGTCAGGACTGAAGCCATGGCTATTCAACGCAATCGCTGCTTCCACTGCGACAAAGGCGTCGCGTTCGGTAACAACGTTTCGCACGCGAACAACAAGACGCGTCGGACGTGGAAGCCGAACCTCCAGGTCGTGCGCACGCTCGTGGACGGCAAGGTGACGAAGGTGAAGGTCTGCACGCGCTGTCTCAACGCGGGCAAGGTGCCGCGCGCGCCGCGCGGCGTGCAGGTGGCGTGACGGGCGGCTCGCGTGTCCCGTAAGGCGAGGGGAGCTCTTTTGGGGCTCCCCTTTTTCTTGGTATGGAGCGGGGAGTGTGGGGGGCCGGCGAACACCTTGCCGGCCGAATGCACTCCGCGCTCTCTACTCCCCACTTCGGACTTCACGACGCAATGCGCACGGCACTGATCACCGGCATCACGGGCCAGGACGGCTCCTATCTCGCCGAGCTCCTGCTCGCGAAGGGGTACCGCGTCATCGGCGTGGTCCGTCGCAGCTCGACCACCCCGTACGAGCGCATCGCTCACCTGGTCGACCGGCTGGAGCTCGTGTCGGCGGATCTGCTCGACCAGACGTCGCTGACGGACGCCGTGCACGACACGCAGCCGGACGAGATCTACAACCTCGCGGCGCAGAGCTTCGTGCAGACCTCCTGGTCGCAGCCGGTGCTCACCGGTGAGTTCACCGCGCTCGGCGTCACCCGCATCCTCGAGGCGATGAAGAAGGCGGCGCCGAAGGCGCGCTTCTACCAGGCCAGCTCGAGCGAGATGTTCGGCAAGGTCGTCGAGGTCCCGCAGCGGGAGGCCACGCCGTTCTATCCGCGAAGCCCGTACGGCGTTGCCAAGGTCTACGGCCACTGGATCACGCTGAACTACCGCGAGAGCTTCGGCCTGTACGCCGTTTCGGGAATCCTCTTCAACCACGAGAGCCCGCGGCGCGGACTCGAGTTCGTGACGCGCAAGGTCACGGACGGCGCCGCGCGCTGCAAGCTCGGCATCTCGAAGACGCTGAAGCTCGGCAACCTCGAGGCGCGGCGCGACTGGGGGTTCGCCGGCGATTACGTCGATGCGATGTGGCGGATGCTGCAGCAGGACGATCCCGACGACTACGTGATCGCCACGGGTGAGACCTGGTCGGTTCGCCAACTGTGCGAGGTCGCGTTCAATGCCGTGGGCCTCGATTATCGCGACCACGTCACGCACGACACGAAGTTCGACCGGCCGGCGGAGGTGGATCTGCTCGTCGGAGATTCGGCCAAGGCGCGAGAGAAGCTCGGCTGGCAACCGACCGTGCGGTTTCATGCCCTCATCCAGATGATGGTCGAGGCAGACCTCGCGCGGCACGCCGGCACGACGTGACGCGTCGCGCGCTCGTCACTGGGGGGCAGGGGTTCGTCGCCCAGTGGGCGATCCGAGCCATGCTCGCGCGTGGATGGCAGGTGACGGCGGCGGGCATTCATCACGGTGCCGAATCCTCGATCCTGACCGACGCCGATCGCCGCGCCGTCGAGTGGGTGACGATGGACGTCACCGAGAGCGAGCAGGTCGGCGCCGCGGTCGAGCGCGCCGCGCCCGATCTCGTGCTCCATCTGGCGGCGATCAGCCACGTTCCGGACGCGAAGCGCAATCCCGCGCGGGCGTTCGAGGTGAACACGGTGGGTACCGTACGGCTGCTCGCCGAGCTGGCCGAGCGGCGGCGCGATGGACGGAGCGACCCGGTGGTGCTCGTGGTGGGGTCGTCGGAGCAGTATGGCCGGCACGAACGTGGCGAGATGCCGCTCGACGAGCAGGCGGAGCAGCGGCCGCTCACGCTCTACGCGTCCTCGAAGGCGGCGCAGGAGCTGGTCGCGCTGCAGGCATTCCGCGGCGACGGACTGCGGGTGATCTGCACGCGGAGCTTCAATCACTCCGGCGCGGGACAGGCGCCGAGCTTCGTCCTGCCGGGGCTCGTGAGTCGCGCCCTGGCCGTCGCCAGGAACGGCGGGCGGCTGACGCTCGGCAACGGCGACACCGTGCGGGATTTTCTCCACGTCGACGACGTGGTGGACGCTTATCTTTCCCTCGCCGACGGGGGCACTCCCGGCGAGGTGTACAACGTCTGCAGCGGTGAGGGAGTGAGCATCCGAGCCCTTGCCGAGTCAGTCTTGCAGCGGATCGGTATCCCTGCTGACATTTCGAGCGATCCGGCGCTGACGCGGCCCGTGGACGTGCCCGTCCAGATCGGCAGCAATGCCAAGCTGCGGCGCGCCACCGGCTGGACCCCTCGTCGCACGCGCGAGGACATCATCGACGACCTCATACATGCCGCGACGCGCTGACATCCATCGCATTCTCGTGATCGGCTCGGGCCCGATCGTCATCGGCCAGGCCGCCGAGTTCGACTACTCGGGCACCCAGGCGACGAAGGCGCTGCGCGAGGAGGGGTACGAGGTCATCCTGATCAACTCGAACCCCGCGACGATCATGACCGATCCGGAGATCGCGGATCGGACGTACATCGAGCCGGTGACGGCGGAGTTCGTCGAGCTGATCATCGAGCGCGAGAAGCCGGACGCGCTGCTGCCGACGATGGGTGGACAGACGGCGCTGAACGTCGCGATGACGCTCTCCGAGCGCGGCGTGCTGGCGAAGCACGGGGTCGAGCTGATCGGCGCGTCGGCGCGCGCGATCGCGATCGCCGAGGACCGGAAGCAGTTCGGCGAGGCGATGGAGCGGATCGGGCTCGGCGTCGCGCGCGGGGGCATCGCGAACACGCTGGACGAAGCGATCGCGCTGCTGGACGTGACCGGCTTCCCGGCGATCGTGCGGCCCTCGTTCACCCTGGGGGGAACGGGAGGCGGCATCGCCTATAACCGTGAGGAGTTCGAGGAGATCGTGCGGCGTGGCCTGTCGGAGTCGCCGACGAGCCAGATCCTGCTCGAGCGCTCGCTGATCGGATGGAAGGAGTTCGAGCTCGAAGTGATGCGCGACCGGTACGACAACGTCGTGATCGTGTGCTCGATCGAGAACCTCGATCCGATGGGTGTGCACACGGGCGACTCGATCACCGTCGCGCCGGCGATGACGCTGACCGATCGCGAGTATCAGACGATGCGCGACGCGGCCGTCGCGATCATTCGTGAGGTCGGCGTGGACGCGGGCGGGTGCAACATCCAGTTCGCGATCAATCCGCGCGACGGCGAGATGATCGTGATCGAGATGAACCCGCGCGTCTCCCGCTCGTCCGCGCTCGCGTCGAAGGCGACGGGTTTCCCGATCGCGCGCATCGGGGCGAAGCTCGCGGTCGGCTACCGGCTGGATGAGATCCCGAACGACATCACGAAGAAGACGCCGGCGTCGTTCGAGCCGGTGCTCGATTACGTCGTCGTGAAGGTACCGCGCTTCGCGTTCGAGAAGTTCCCGTTTGCCAACCCCATCCTCACCACGCAGATGAAGAGCGTGGGAGAGGCGATGTCGATCGGGCGCACGTTCAAGGAGGCGTTTCAGAAGGCGCTGCGCGCCCTCGAGACGGGCCGGCCGGGATGGGCGGTGAGCACCCGATTGATCGACGACCGCCTCAGCGACGATACGATCGAGACGCTGCGGGGCGCCCTGCGCCAGCCGACGCCCGAGCGGATCTTCCAGGTGAAGCGGGCGCTCGAGCGCGGCATGTCGGTCGAGGAGGTCTACGAGCTGACCGCGATCGACCCGTGGTTCCTCGCACAGATGGCCGAGCTCCTCGAGGCCGAGCGCGAGTTCGTCGGGCGTGGCGACATCGACGCGGGCGCGATGCGGCGCATGAAGCAGCTCGGGTTCTCCGACCGCCAGCTCGCCCTGCTGCGGGACGAGAGCGAGACGGAGATGCGCGAGCGGCGCTGGGCGCTGGGCGTGCGGCCGTCGTACAAGATGGTCGACACCTGCGCGGGCGAATTCCCGTCGGACACGCCGTACCTGTACGGCAGCTACGACGAGGAGAGCGAGATGCCGCGCACCGACCGCAAGAAGGTCGTCATCCTCGGCAGCGGCCCGAATCGGATCGGGCAGGGCGTCGAGTTCGATTACTGCTGCGTGCGCGCCGTGATGGCGCTGCGGCAGCAGGGGTACGAGACGATCATGATCAACTCGAACCCCGAAACCGTCTCCACCGACTTCGACACGTCGGACAAGCTGTACTTCGAGCCGCTCACGCTCGAAGACGTGCTCGAGATCGTGCAGCGCGAGGAGCCGCTCGGCGTGATCGTGCAGCTCGGCGGGCAGACGCCGCTCAAGCTGACGCGCGGGCTCGAGGCGGCCGGCGTGACCATCCTCGGCACGTCGCCGGACTCGATCGACGCGGCGGAGGACCGTCGCCGGTTCGAGCAGATCGCGCGCGAGGTGGGGCTGACGCAGCCGCCCAGCGGCACCGCGACGCGGCTCGAGGATGCGCTCGCAGCGGCGGAGCGCATCGGCTACCCCGTGCTCGTACGCCCGAGCTACGTGCTCGGCGGCCGCGCGATGCAGATCTGCTACGATGCGCCGTCGCTGAAGGGCTTCTTCGCGACCGCGGCGCTCGCCTCGGAGGAGCGTCCCGTGCTGATCGATCGATTCCTCGAGGATGCGTTCGAGGTCGACGTGGACGCGATCTCCGACGGCGAGCACGTGGTGATCGGCGGCATCATGCAGCACATCGAGGATGCCGGCATCCACTCGGGTGATTCCGCATGCGTCCTTCCGCCGTACATGATCGAAGAGCGCGCCATGCAGACCATGCGCGAGCAGACGATCGCGATGGCGAAGGCGTTCAAGGTCATCGGCCTCATCAACGTGCAGTTCGCGATTCGCGACGGCATCGTGTACGTGCTCGAGGTGAACCCGCGTGCGAGCCGCACGATCCCGTTCGTGTCGAAGGCGATCGGCGCGCCGCTCGCGTCGTACGCCGCGCATGTCATGGTCGGGGAGACGCTGGAGCAGATCGGCTTCACCGAAGCGATCATTCCCCCCCTCGTGTCGG
>JAEKKK010000207.1 GCA_019510405.1 Gemmatimonadota bacterium
GCGTACGCCATGCGCGGGAGCTGGATGTCGTCCGTGTACGTCGCGCTTCCGGTAATGAGGCGCGGATCCTCGCGGCGCTTGACCGCCTTGCCGATCGGAGTTGGTGTCATGGCTGGAAGGGCGACAGGTGCAGATGACGTCAGGTGCAGCCGGCTGTAGGTGCTCCGCTGGCTCGGGCTCTACGCGGGGACGCTCGACGTCTGCTCTTGCATGAGCTTCGCGTTCGACGGCTGCTGGCGCATGACGGTGGCGGCGACGCAGATGGCGTCGACGATGTTCTGGTAGCCGGTGCAGCGGCAGAGATTCCCCTGGAGCGCGTGGCGGACCTCCGCCTCGGTCGGGTCGGGGTTCTGCTGGAGCAGGTCGAACGCGGTGAGGATCATGCCCGGCGTGCAGAATCCGCACTGCAGCCCGTGCTTGTCCCAGAACGCCTGCTGGAGCGGGTGCAGTCCGTTCGCGCCGATGCGCTCGATCGTGGTGATCTCGGCGCCCTCCGCCTGGACGGCGAGCCTCGAGCAGCTCTTCACGCGCCTGGACGGCGAGCATCGAGCAGCTCTTCACGGCGCGGCCGTCGAGGAGCACGGTGCACGCGCCGCACTGGCTCGTGTCGCAGCCGATGTGGGTGCCGGTGAGCGCGAGCTGGTCGCGCAGGACGTGCACGAGCAGCGCGCGCGGCTCGGCCTGCACCTCGCGCGGTTCGCCGTTGACCGTCAGCCTGATTGGTGCGACCATCTGCCCCTCCTGTGGGGTCAGGCCCCAACGGGGTCTGGGCCCGTGGCGCCTGAACTTCTCGTTGTGTGCAGTGGATTGCAGTGCTTACCCGATCGGACCATATGACCATCACGAGCATCGCGACGTTCACCATCCGCGCGGGGCGCGAGACCGACGCGCTCGCGCTCATCCGGGCCGTGAAGCGCCAGGCCGAGCGCGAGCAGCCCGGCACCCTCGTCTACCTCGTGCATCGCGTGCTCGACGCGAAGGGCAAGCCGACGCGGACCCTCTACTTCTACGAGCGCTACCGCAACGAAGCCGCGCTGCAGGCGCACCTCGCGAGCAGCTCGTGGAAGCGCCTCACCGCGAATTGGGCGGAGCACTTCGAGGGCAGGTCGCCGAAGGCGGGGATCAAGTTCTTCGGCGTGAAGCGCATCGCTGCGTTCGAGCGGGCGGGCGCCATCCCGATCGCGCCGAGCTGACGTCGTCCCTCGCGCACTCACGGCGCGTACTCGAAGCTCGGTCCGACCGTGGTGCCGTCGCCGCGACCGGACGGAATCGCCATGAGCGTCTGCGCGCGGTACTTCAGGTCGTACATGAGCGGTACGGCCTTCAGCAGCTCGGAGGGCGTGCCGTTGAACGCGGTGTCCAGCGACCCCAGGAGCTTCGTGTAGGTCCGGTTGAACTCCATCATCAGCTGATGGATCTCGGGCCGATCGGCGTACTCGCTCACCTTGGGATTGGGCGCCATCGGGAAGCGGGCCGACCAGTCCACCACGAGCGCGGCGCCGGTGGGATAGCCGTTCGGTGTGTCCGTCGCCTGGTAGCGTCGGCCGGCGCGGATCTCGTTGAAGCGGAAGAAGTGCGCGAGCTCGTCCACCTGCCCGAAGCGATTGTCGCCGTCGTACAGCGTGTGGTCGTAGCCCTCACCCTGCTCGGTGATCTCGGCGATCGCCTCCAGCGCCGTCTTCAGACTGTCCACCGCGAACGGCGCGCCGCCGCCGCCGTAGTACCAGGAGGAGCCGTCGATCTGCTTCGACGCTGATCCGACGAACAGCTTCTTCTCGCCGCCCGGTTGGGCGCAGAGGTATTCGAACCCCTGGCGGATCGCGGCGTAGAACTGCGCGATCGTCCGGAAGTCGCCGCTCTGCGGGGGTGCGCCGAGTGGCGCGGGCATCTCGATCTTCAGGAAGGTCTCGATCGCGTCGGTGCCGAAGGGCAGCAGCTGCACGACGAACTTCTTGTCGCTGTGCGGCAGATACGCCGGGTAGGTGGGGATGAACTTCGGATCCTTCACCTTCGGCGGACAATTGATCGCGTTGAGCAGGTTGGCGACGAGCACCATGTGGAGCATCTCTTCCATCACGACGCTGCGGATCAACGTGCTCGCGGTGACGTTCTCGCCGTTCGGGATGGAGTAGAGCGCGCACAGATAGGGCGGGATCGTCGAGTGCTCGATCATCAGCGCCGTCTGCAGATGCTCCTTGAGGCTGTCCGGCGTATTGATCGGGGGCGGGAGCGGAGGCGTCAGCGACGACGTCCGTGACGATGTCGTCTTCATCAGCGGAGCTGTCCGAGCATGGCCTTCGTCGACCGCAGCGCGAGGGCGACCGCCGTGAGCGTCGGGTTGGCGGTTCCCGTGGTCGGCATGCTGCCGCAGCCGACGACGTAGAGATTGTCGTGATCCCAGCTCTGCTGATCGCTGTTCACGACGCTGTCGGACTTCGTGAAGCCCATGCGGTGCGTGCCGATGTGGTGTCCCGCCCCGATGAAGTTGAGCGGATGGCGCTTGCCGTCCGGAGAGGTGTAGTGCTTCGAGTCGGCCACGCCGGCGATCCGTCCGTGGAAATGCTGATCCTTCGTCGGGATGCCGAGCGCGTCGAACACCACCTTGGAGACCTTCATCGCCTCGACCATCGCCTGCCAGGAGTAATCGCTGACGTCGTACTTGATGATCGGGCGGTAGCACCCGAGCGCGTCCTTGTACGTCGGATCGATCTCGACGCAGTTCTTCCACTCGGGAAGCTGCTCGACGTCGTAGCCGATGCGGACCTGGCGCGGCAGCGTGTTGGCGAGCTGGCTGCGTAGCTTCTTGCCGAAGACGTTCTTCCCGAGCGCCTCGGTGACGTCGCCATTCGGCGGATAGTTGACGATGTCCCAGCCGGCGTTGCCGACGTCGGTGCGGAAGGCGGCGAAGTCTTTCCGGAAGTCGCCGTCCCGCAGCGTCTCGATGCCCGAGGTCTGGATCGGGCCGCGGAAGCTCCCCATCGACTGCGGGGCGAGCGCCCACGTGTACGAGAAGGGATGGTCCATCAGGTTGCGGCCGACTTCCTTGTTGTACTTGTTCGCGACGTTCGACGCGAGGAGCAGCTTCGCGTTCTCCACCGCGTGGCCGGCCAGGACGTAGATCGTCGCCGTGGCCGTGAACGTCGCGTTCGGCCCCAGACCCTCCGTCTCGTAGCGCACGTACTCGACGCCGTTGACGCGACCGTTCGCGCCGAGCGTCACCTTCGTCACCACCGCCTGCGCGAGCAGCGTGAAGTACGGCGACTCGAGGAGCGCGGCGATCGTCTTGAGCGCGCTGTACTTCGCCTGCACGGGGCAGATCGGGATGCATGCCCCGTTGCCCTCGCAGCGCTGGCCGACGTCCGGGTTGCCGACGGCACCAACCGGCGTGTAGCCCTTCCGCGGGATCGAGTTGCGCGCCTGCGCGAGGCTGCTGACCTGGACCGGGTAGTCCTTCCCCGAGAAGTTGACCGTCTTCCCCTTGACCGCTTTCCCGATGACCTGGTCGCTGTAGCTCATCGGGATGCGCTCCATCGGATAGTCGTATCCGCGGGGGAACTTGATCCCGTGCATCTCCTGGTCACCCTTGTTGGCCGACACACCCATCGACCATTCCGCCTGCCCGTAGTAGGGCTCCAGCTCGTCGTACGTCAGCGGCCAATCGACACCGCGTCCGTATTTCGTCTTCAGCTTGAAGTCGTTCGGGCAGAAGCGCGGTGTCGTCCCCAGCCAGTGCAGCGACGTGCCGCCGAGCTGGCGCAGATACGTCGATCCGAACGCCTCCGGCCCCATCTCCACCTGATAGCCGATGAGGTCGGGCGTGCCCTTCACGATCTTGACGATGTCCGTGTCGTTCGGCGACGGTGCGCTCGGGTTGTACGGGTAGGGTGAGTTGGTGTCCTTGATGACCCGCGTGTAGTAGGTGTCGACGTAGGAGCGATACCCCTGATACGTCAGCCCGCCGGCGCGGCCGGCCTCGAGCATCAGCACGCGCTTGTTCTTCGCCACGAGCTCCTTGGCGACGTGCGCTCCGACCGGTCCGCCGCCGACGATGATCGCGTCGTAGTTCCCGCTCGGGCTCTGGCTCACGCTCATGACGCATCCTCCGTCGTCACCGGCGGCAGCGCCCACGAGCCGTAGCCCGGCTGCTTGGCGGCGGGAGGATGCGTGTGGATCGCCTTCCAGACGAGTCCCTCGGTGTACGATTGCGGCGAGACGACGAAGGTGACGTCGTTGGCCCACGCGCCGTGCACGTTCCGCCACTCGGCGGGGAGCTGGAACCACATGCCGAGATACCAGAGTGACGCGACGTTGCGCGCGATCGGACCCAGATCCGGATCGTCGAGGATCTGGTCCGTCACGAGCTGCTCGAGGAGGGGCTCGTCACCCTTGCCGCGGATCCAGCTGTCATGCCAGATCGCGAGGAGCCGGCCGAACAGCGCCTCACCGACGATCGAGGGGATTAGCGCGAAGTACGTCTTCGCCATCGCCGTTCCGTGCAGCTCCGCCTCGCTGAATCCCGTCATCGTGACGGAGAAGGAAAGGAAGAGATCGAACGGCTGCAGGCGCGGCGGTGGTGGTCCCGCGGGACCGGGCGGCGCGTACGCGCCCGGTGTCGCCGATGGAGTCGCGGCTGGTGCGGGACGACGGCTCACGAGCGTGGCCTCCCGGTGGTGGAGCGCCTACAGGTCGGCGTAGTAGCCGGCTGCTTCGGCGATACAGGTGGGGCTCTTGTACATCTGGATGGCCACCGGCGTCGATTTGCCGATCAGCTTCTGCATGTCGTGGCGCATCGCGTTCTCGCTCTTGCCGTACTTCAGCGTCACCGCGCTGCTCACCTGCGGCTGCAGATACGTGTCGAACAGACCGAGGTAGTTACGCCTCGAGCCGACCGGCCGGCGCGAGGCCTTGTCGAAGCTGAGATCGATCACCTCGGACACGTTGCCCGGCACGCACGACAGTCCGTCGAGCTTGAGGGTGGCCCTGTAGATGCTCGCGCCATCGGTGTCGACGCACGTCCAGTCGTAGGTGAACTCGGTGCCGGGTTTGGTGTGCCGGTTGTTGGGACCCGGGATGTCGTAGTCGTAGGCGACGAGGAACTTGTTCTCCATGAAGACCTGGATGCCGCACGCCACGGCAACGGCGTCGTCGCACGCCACCCAGACGCGGTAGTTCCCGATCCGCTTCGTCGGGTCGCCGGAGATGAGATAGTCCTCCAGCTTGATCTTCGTCGGTACGTTCGCGGCGACCTTGGTCGCGTACGCCATGACGTTGATCTCGGTCTCGCTGAATCCGCCGAGTCCCTGATTGCCCGGCTGCCCCGAACCGTAGAAGCAGACCGCGTTGAAGAAGTTGATGTTGACCGCGCCCTGCCCGTCGCCGAAGTCGTACGGGGTCATGCCGAGCGGTTCGACATAGGCGCGCAGGACGTCCATCGGCGCGCGGTACCAGAGCCAGATGGCCGAGATGCCGGCATAGTAGAACGACAGCGCCGAATCGACGGGGATATCCTTGAGCTTCTTGGAGGTCGTCTGGAAGACGGGGATGAGCGTCTTCTTCGGGAAGGCCGGCAGCGGCCCGGAGGTGGGGACCGACGACATGCGGTTGCCTCGGAATTGAACGGCGGTGGGCGGGGGACTTCACCGGCTCCAGGGGTGTGTCGACGGCAAGGCGATTCTGGACGTCGCCGCAGACGGGCGCAAGTAGCGGCGCCCGCGGAACGCCGGCATCCTACCGAGCGCAGCGCGTCGCACGGAAAGACAGGGCCAAGCGAGCTAGAACCGGATCGTCTTCCCCTGCTGAGCGCTCTGCTTTGCGGCGTCGAGGATCTCCATGACGAGCATGTTGTTCTCGAGCGACGACGGCTCGTACCGCGACGGCTGCACCCGGTGCTCGATCAGCGCCTTCAGGTACGAGAACGGGTCGTTGCGCGGTGAGTCCAGCTCGGGGAGGGAGACCGTGCTCTCCTTCGCCTCCTCCGAGACCCGCGTGCGCATCATGCTTCGGTTGTCGGTCATCACGTAGCCGCGCGTGCCGTACAGCTCCATGTCCTTGCGCCCGATCGGCCAATTCCATGAGGCTTGGATAATGGCTTGGGTTTCCGGATACGTGACGACGATCGTCGCCTCGTCATCGACGTTGG
>JAEKKK010000208.1 GCA_019510405.1 Gemmatimonadota bacterium
TTCCCCGAGGGCAGCGTCGCCAGATACTCCCCGATGCGCTGCAGCGACATCACGCGCGCGCGCGGCACTGCCTGCTGCGCCGCCGCCGGCATCGTCGGGCTCTCCGCCGTCTTCGGATCCTGGATGATCGCCAGCCCACCCAGCTCGGAGATGCGCTCTAGCCCGCTCGCGCCGTCCTGGTTCGCCTCGGTCAAAACGACGCCGACCACCCGATGTCCGTACGCATCGGCCGCCGAGTTGAAGGTGACGTCGATCGACGGACGGCTGAATCGCACCGGCGCTTCCGTGCTCAGCGCGAAGTGGCCCGGCTCGATCAACGTGTGGTAGTCGGGCGGCGCGACGTAGATGTGCCCTTCCTCGAGCGGCATCTTGTCTTCCACCTCGCACACGATCAGGTGCGCGCACTCCTGCAGCAGCGCGCGGAGTACGTGATCGGAATCCTTGTGACGATGCTGCACGAGCGTGACCGCCATCCGGAACGAAGCAGGGAGCGCGCCGACGAGCGTCTTGAGCGCGGCGAGCCCGCCCCACGACGTCCCGACGACCACGAGATCGTACCCCACGCCCGGCGCGTCGGTCATCAGCGAACCTTCCGGTAGAGCTTCTCCGTCGGACTCAGCTTCTCGTAGCACGGTTCGTACTGCGAGAACTTCAACGTCTCCTTGCTGCCGAGCGCGAGGATTCCGAGCATCACGAGCGATTCGTAGAACAGGGCGTGCACCCGGTTCTGCAGCCCCTTGTCGAAGTAGATCAGGACGTTGCGGCAGAAGATCACGTGGAACTCGCTGAACGACCGGTCGGTCACGAGGTTGTGCTGCGAGAACACGATGTTCCGCGTCAACGAAGAGTTGAACAGCGCGCCGTCGTACTTCGCCGTGTAATACTCCGAGAACGACCGTTTGCCTCCCGCACGCAGATAGTTCTCGGTGTACTCCTGCATCCGGTCGAGTGGGAAGATTCCCTGGCGAGCGCGCTGCAGCACGACGTCGTTGATGTCCGTCGCGTACAGCCGCGCCCGGTCGTACAGCCCTTCCTCCTCGAGGAGGATGGCCATCGAGAAGACCTCCTCTCCGGTTGAACAGCCGGCGTGCCAGATCCGCAGGAACGGATAGGTCCGCAGCATCGGAATGACGAGCTCGCGGAATTCCTTGTAGAACGTCGGGTCCCGGAACATCGCTGTCACGTTCACCGACAGGTCGAGCAGCAGGCGCTCCATCGCGTCCGTGTCGTGAAGGATCCGCGCCTGCAGCTCGGAGATCGACTTCAGTCCCTCCCCCTCGACCCGCTTCCAGAGCCGGCGACGGATCGAGGCGTACGCATACGAGCGAAAATCGAAACCGTAGTGCCGGTATACCGCTTCCAGGAGCAGCTCGATCTCGAGCCGCTCCAGGTCGGGGCTGTAGCGGGAGGTCATCCCTGGAAGGGCCTGCCCATCGCTCACCGGTACAACCATACCCGCATCAGACTGAGCAGCTGCTCGGTGTCCACCGGCTTGGTGATGTAGTCCGACGCGCCGGCGGCGATGCACTTCTCACGGTCCCCCTTCATCGCCTTCGCGGTCAGCGCGATGATCGGCAGCGACTTGAGCGCCGGCATCTCGCGGATCGCCCGCGTCGTCTCGTACCCGTCCATCTCCGGCATCATCACGTCCATCAGTACGAGATCGAAGTCCTGCCGCTCCCGCAGCAGCGCGATGGCGTCCTTCCCGTTCTCGGCGAACGACACCTGCATGCCGTGATCCTCGAGCATGCTCGTGAGCGAGAAGATGTTGCGCACGTCGTCGTCCACCACGAGCACGCGCTTGCCGGCGAACACGGCGTCCGCGTTGTGCAGCCGCTCGAGCATGCGCCGCTTCTGCTCCGGCAGCTTCGCCTCCACCCGGTGGAGGAAGAGCGCCGTCTCGTCGAGCAGCCGCTCCGGCGACTTCACGTCCTTCACGATGATCGTCTCGGCGAACTTCCGGAGCTTCGTCTCCTCCGCCTGCGAGAGATCCTTGCCGGTGTAGATGATGATCGGCAGGTCACGCATCTGCGGGTTCGCCTTCACCGTCTCCAGCAGCTCGAACCCGTTCATGTCCTTCAGGCCGAGGTCAAGCACCATGCAGTCGAAGTGCGACGTCGCCAGCTCGCGCAGCGCATCCTCGGCGCTCGCGACCGCAGTGATCTCCACGTCCTCGTGCTGGATCAGCTCGATCATGCTGTGCCGCTGCGTCTCGTCGTCCTCGACGACGAGCAGCCGCTTCACCGAGCTGTCGATGAAGTTGGAGATCCGCGCGAACGACTCGTCGAGCGCCTCCTTCGTGACGGGCTTCTCGAGGTACGCCAGTGCTCCGGACTTCAAGCCTTGCTGGCGCTCGCGGATCCCCGTGATGATGTGCACCGGGATGTGGCGCGTCTGCGGATGGTGCTTCAGCCGGTCGAGCACCGCCCAGCCGTCCATCCCCGGCATGTCGATGTCGAGCGTGATCGCGTCCGGCTCGAACGCATGCGCCAGCTTCAGTCCCGACTCGCCATCCAGCGCGCACAGTCCCTTGAATCCCTTCTCGCGCGCCATCTCGAGCAGCACCTTCGAGAAGTTCGCGTCGTTCTCGACGATGAGCAGCGTGCGGTCGCCTGGCTCGATGTCGTCGCGATCGTCGTCGAACCCCTCCGGGCGCGGCAATGAATCACGGGACATCAGTTCGTCGTCGTCGTCGGGCGCGCTCGCTGGTGCGACGGCCGTTCCGCCGGACGGCTGCATCCACGCGCCACTCATCGAGCCGGCGGCACTCGCACCCTCCGGCGCGCTCGCGCTCGCGGCGAGCTGCCGCGTGGCGCTCGGCCGGTTGCGCGTGCTGCCCGCGTCTCCTCCGCCCCACGAGGCGTCGCGGCGGCGTGGAGCGTGCCCCGCGTCCGCGCGCGCGTGCTCGAGATCGACGTACCGGCCCGGCAGGAAGAGCGTGAACGTGCTGCCATGGCCCGGCGTGCTCTCCACGCGGATCTCGCCGCCGAGCAGCGCGGCGATCTGCCGGCTGATCGTCAGCCCGAGCCCCGTGCCGCCGAACTTCCGGCTCGTCGTGCCGTCGGCCTGCTGGAACGCCTCGAAGATCAGCTGCTGCTTGTCCTTCGGGATGCCGATCCCCGTGTCGCTCACCGCGAACGCGATCACCGTCTCCGCCGCGTCGAGCGTGCGGCTCGCAAAGCGCTTGCCTTTCTCCGCCTTGCGGATCGTCAGCGTCACACCGCCATGCTCGGTGAACTTGAACGCGTTCGAGAGCAGGTTCTTGATCACCTGCTGCAGCCGTTGGCCGTCCGTGTAGATCGACGGCGGTACCTCCGGCTGCATGTCCACCGTGTACTGCAGCCCCTTCTGCTGCGCCACCTGCTCGAACGTCCGTTTCGTGAAGCCCTCCACGTCCCTCAGCGAGACGTCCGTCGGGTTCACTTCCATCTTCCCCGCTTCGACCTTCGAGAGATCGAGGATCTCGTTGATCAGGTTGAGCAGGTCGGTGCCGGAGGAGTGGATCGTGTGCGCGAACTCCACCTGCTTCGGCGAGAGGTTCGAATCCTTGTTGTCCGCGAGCAGCTGCGCCAGGATGAGCAGGGAGTTGAGCGGCGTGCGCAGCTCGTGGCTCATGTTCGCCAGGAACTCGCTCTTGTACTTCGAGCTGAGCGCGAGCTGCTCCGCCTTCTCCTCGAGCGCCAGCCGCGCGCCCTCCACCTCGCGGTTCTTCTGCTCGACCTTCTGGTTCTGCTCCGCCAGCAGCGAGGCCTTCTCCTCCAGCTCCTCGTTGACCTGCTGCAGCTCTTCCTGCTGCTCCTTGAGCAGCTCCTCGGATTGCCGCAGCGTCTTGGCCTGCTGCTCCAGCTCCGTGTTGGAGCGCTTGAGCTCCTCCTGCTGCTGCTGGAGCTCCTTCGACTGGCTCTGCAGCTCCTGGGTCAGCTTCTGCGACTGCTCCAGCAGCTCCTCCGTCCGCATGTTCGCGCCGATCATGTTCAGCACGACGCCGATCGACTCGGCGAGCTGGTCGAGGAAGGTCTGGTGGATCTGGCTGAACGGGAGGAAGCTCGCCAGCTCGATCACCGCCTTGACCTCACCTTCGAACAGGATCGGAAGGACGATGATGTTCCGGGGCGGAGCCTCGCCAAGACCTGAGGTGATCTGGATGTAGTCGTCGGGGACGTTCTGCAGCAGGATCGGCTGCTTCTCCAGCGCCGCCTGCCCCACGAGCCCCTCGCCCAGCGCGAAGCGGTTGCCGACGTGCTTGCGCGCGCGGTACGCGTACGACGCGATGAGCCGCAGCATCGGCGCGCCGGCATCGCTGTCCATGATGAAGAAGGCGCCATGGTGAGCGGACACCAGCGGCGTCAGCTCACTCATGATCAGGCGCGACACCGACTCCAGATCCTTCTGCCCCTGCATCATCCGGCTGAACTTCGCCAGGTTCGTCTTCAGCCAGTCCTGCTCCTGGTTGCGCTCCGTCGTCTCCTTCAGATTCGCGATCATCTGATTGATGTTCGACTTGAGCTCGTCCAGCTCGCCCTGCGCTTCGACGGTGATCTGTCGCGTCAGGTCGCCCTTCGTCACCGCGGTGGCCACGTCGGCGATGTTGCGCACCTGCGCGGTCAGCGAGTTCGCCATCGCGTTCACCGAGTCCGTGAGCCCCTTCCACGTTCCGGCGACGCCCGGCACCTCGGCCTGACCGCCCAGCTTGCCCTCCGTGCCCACCTCCTTCGCCACGCGCGTCACCTCGTCGGCGAACACGCGAAGCTTCTCCACCATCGTGTTGACCGTGTTCTTCAGCTCGAGGATCTCCCCTCGCGCTTCGACGGTGATCTTCTGCGACAGGTCGCCGTTCGCCACCGCCGTCGTGACGAGCGCGATGTTGCGCACCTGCGACGTCAGGTTCGACGCCATGAAGTTCACGTTGTCGGTCAGGTCCCTCCAGATGCCGCCGGCGCCGGGCACGCGCGCCTGTCCGCCCAGGATTCCCTCCGAGCCCACCTCGTGGGCCACGCGGGTCACCTCGCTCGCGAACGAGTTCAGCTTCTCCACCATCGTGTTGACGGTGTTCTTCAGCTCGAGAATCTCGCCGCGTGCATCGACGGTGATCTTGCGCGACAGGTCGCCGAGCGCCACGGCAGTCGTCACGTCGGCGATGTTGCGCACCTGGTTCGTCAGGTTCGACGCCATGTAGTTCACGCTGTCGGTCAGGTCCTTCCACGTACCGGCCACACCCGGCACGTTCGCCTGCCCGCCCAGTCGGCCTTCCGTTCCGACTTCGCGCGCCACGCGCGTCACTTCCGCCGCGAAGCTCGAGAGCTGATCCACCATCGTGTTCACGGTGTTCTTCAGCTCGAGGATCTCACCCTTCGCTTCGGCGGTGATCTTTCGGCTCAGATCACCCTTCGCCACCGCGGTCGTGACGTCGGCGATGTTACGCACCTGACTGGTCAGGTTCGACGCCATCGAGTTCACGGAGTCGGTGAGATCCTTCCACGTTCCGGCGACACCGGGCACGTTCGCCTGACCGCCCAGCACACCCTCCGTACCCACCTCGCGCGCCACTCGGGTGACTTCGGCGGCGAACGAGTTGAGCTGGTCCACCATGGTGTTCACGGTGTTCTTCAGCTCCAGGATCTCGCCCTTCGCTTCCGCCGTGATCTTGCGTGACAGATCGCCCTTCGCGACCGCCGTCGTCACGTCCGCGATGTTACGCACCTGCGACGTCAGGTTCGACGCAGGTTCGACGCCATCGAGTTCACCGAGTCGGTGAGGTCGCGCCACGTGCCGCTCACCCCCTCGACGTTCGCCTGGCCGCCCAGCCGGCCGTCGGTACCCACCTCTCGGGCGACGCGCGTCACCTCGGCCGCGAATGCGTTGAGCTGGTCCACCATCGTATTGACGGTGAGCTTCAGCTCGAGGATTTCTCCTTTGGCTTCGGCCGTGATCTTCTTCGACAGGTCGCCCTTCGCGACCGCCGTCGTCACGTCCGCGATGTTACGCACCTGACTGGTCAGGTTGCCGGCCATGAAGTTCACCGAGTCGGTGAGGTCCTTCCACGTCCCGGCGACGCCCTTCACGTCGGCCTGGCCGCCGAGCTTGCCCTCGGTGCCGACCTCGCGCGCCACGCGGGTCACGGTCGTCACGAGCGCGATGTTGCGCACCTGATTCGTCAGGTTCGTCGCCATCCCGTTCACGCTGTCGGTCAGATCGCGCCACGTGCCGCTCACCCCCTGCACGTTCGCCTGACCCCCCAGCCGTCCTTCCGTTCCCACCTCTCGGGCGACGCGCGTCACCTCCGCCGCGAATCCGGAGAGCTGATCGACCATCGTGTTGATCGTGTTCTTCAGCTCCTGGATCTCGCCGCGCGCTTCGACGGTGATCTTCTGGGAGAGGTCGCCGTTGGCGACCGCCGTCGTCACGAGGGCGATGTTTCGCACCTGCGACGTCAGGTTGCCGGCCATGAAGTTCACCGAGTCCGTGAGGTCCTTCCACGTACCGGCCACGTCGCGCACTTCGGCTTGCCCGCCCAGCTTCCCGTCCGTGCCTACCTCGCGCGCCACACGCGTCACTTCCGACGCGAAGCTCGAGAGCTGATCGACCATCGTGTTGATGACGTCCTTGATCTGCAGGATCTCGCCGCGCACGTCCACGGTGATCTTGCGGGTCAGGTCGCCCTTCGCGATTGCCGTCGCGACCGCGCTCACGTCGCGCAGCTGCACCGTCAGGTTGCCGGCCAGCTGGTTCACGTTGTCCGTCAGGTCCTTCCACGTGCCGGCCACGCCGGGCACCGCCGCCTGGCCGCCGAGCTTTCCTTCCGTACCCACCTCGCGCGCCACGCGCGTCACTTCCGATGCGAAGCTCGAGAGCTGGTCCACCATGGTGTTCACGGTGTTCTTCAGCTCGAGGATCTCGCCCTTCGCCTCCGCCGTGATCTTGCGTGACAGATCGCCCTTCGCGACCGCCGTCGTCACGTCCGCGATGTTACGCACCTGCGACGTCAGGTTCGACGCCATCGAGTTCACGCTGTCCGTCAGATCCTTCCA
>JAEKKK010000056.1 GCA_019510405.1 Gemmatimonadota bacterium
GCGTGGCGTCGTCCGAAGCGCGCGGCACCGCGCGCGCCGTAGCTGCTGATCTGGGAGACATGCCGGAATATATATCGGTACCGATACATATTGCACCCGCCCTGCCGGAGCCAGACGCTGGGGTCAGATACCGAAGGCGTCTGACCCCATTGCCGCAGGAGGTAGCCCAGTCTGACTCTGACCCCACCGACTCTGACCCCGCGGGGTCAGAGTCGGTGGCCCGGCGACTACCGCTCCGCCGAGTAGATCTGGTCCTGCAACAGATACCGCGCGCGCGGCTCCGCCTCGGCGCGCGTGTCGACGTCGATCCGGATGCGCTGCACCTGCCCGCTCGCGTCCGGATTGCCCGCGGGCCAGTTCGGCAGGCCCGCACCGTTCGGGTTGAACGACTTGATGAAGTTCTCGAAGTAGCTCTGCATCGTCTGCGTACTCGATCTCGGCCGAGTGCACGGCGCCCTTCGCCTGCGGCGGGGCCGGCGTGTTGCCGCCGCGCGTCACGCCACCGGCGAGGTTCGGCGTCACCCCTGCCTCGACCGTCGGCGGACGCGGACGCGCGTACAGGTAGCGATAGACCGGCTTGCCGCTCGTCTTCGCGTGCACGTCGAGCCACTTCCAGGTCGAGAAGCCGATGAAGCGATCGCTCGCGAGATCGGTCGCGGTCTGCTGCGCCTCTTCCGGCGTGCTGGCCGGGAAGACCTTTACCGCTTCATCCGTGTTCTTCGGAAACATCTTCGCCAAGAACGCCTTCACGTTCTCGGAGTTCGGCGTCTCCTGAATGATCGCGCGCGAGGTCATCTCCTCCGAGTTCCAGCCGGCGAGGAGGGGCACCTTCGCCTGCTTCCCTTCGGCGAAGATCTTGGCCGGCACCTCCGGGAAGAAGTAGCCGTCGACGTTCGGGCCGAAGCGCGGCATCCCGGGGCGCCCGGACCAGTCGAGCAGCTCGGTGGCCGAGATGGCGCGCAACGCGGCGAGGTTGCCTGCGCCGACCTTCTGCGCGAACGCCGTGCCCACCTTCTCGGTGGAATCGCGCGTCGGCGTGGCGATCGTCGTCGAGAAGAACGCACCGCTCTCGCCGATCGCGCCGGCGATGAGGTTGCGCGCCATCGGCGACGCCATCTGCGCGCTCACGGCGAACGAGCCCGCCGACTCACCGGCGATCACGACGTGCTTCGGGTTGCCGCCGAAGCGCGAGATGTTCGCCTGCACCCACTGGAGCGCCGCGGCCTGGTCCATCAGCGAGTAGTTGCCCGACGCATGGTTGGGCGACTCCGCCGTGAGCTCGGGGTGGGAGAAGAAGCCGAAGATGCCAAGGCGGTAGCTCGTCGTCACGACGATGATGCCGCGCTTCGCCATGCTCTCGCCGTCGTAGCGCGGCTCCGAGCCGTCGCCGGCGACGAAGCCGCCGCCGTAGTAGTACACGAGCACGGGGAGGTTCGCCCCCGGCTGCGCATTGGGTGGCACCCAGACGTTGAGGTAGAGGCAGTCCTCGCTCACGCCGGAGTTGCGGAACATCATGTCGCCGAAGACGCGCGCCTGCATGCATTGATCGGCGAAGCGGTCAGCCTTGCGCACGCCGCTCCAGTTCTTCACCGGCTGCGGCGGACGCCACCGGTTCTCACGCACCGGCGCGTCGGCGAAGGGGAGGCCACGGAAGGCCTTCACGCCACTCGGCAGCGTGGTGCCGACGACGGTGCCGTTGACGGTCTGCGCGCGCGGAGCGCCCGCCGACTGCGCGAGCGCAGTGGCGAACGGGCTCAGTGCGAGCAGCGCGATCGAGAGTCGAGTTCTCATCTGGTGGTTGGGGTTGGTGAGGAATAACGACGGCCGTAGCCGAAGGGATACAGTGGTTTCGCGAGATCGTGCGCCATGTCGGAGCGCTGGGCCTCGACGGACGCCATGGAGGACGGCAGGTCGAACGGAAGCTTGCCGAGCGGCGCCGCCCCTCCCTTGCCGCTCAATACGTCGATCAGGGCATCGTCGCTCACGCCGAAGTTGCCGATGAGCGCGCGGACACGATCGCGCACCGGCGTGAGGATCGCCGGACGGTCGAGGTACACGGTGGCGATGGTCGGCACGATGCCGCTCACGCGTACGAGCTCGTCGTACGCCTTGTCGCCCGCGTGGAAGGAGAGGTCGCCCTCGTGCTGCATCGAGCCGAACATCCACTCCGGATGCAGCGTCTGGAACGGCGCCACGAGCCGCGCGATGGCGACGTCGGCATGCCCCGGATCGCTCGCCACCGTCCATCCTGCACGCTTCGCCGCGGCCGAGTCGACACCGATCAGATAGACGCGCAGGGCGCCGTTCTTCCCCTTCGACTTGAGGGGAAGAATCCCCTCCTTGTTCTCGAGGAGCACGAGCGAGCGGCGCTGCGCGTCCACGCCGGCGGCGCGGAACGCGTCGTTCCCGACGCGCCGTCCCGCCGCCGCCGCGTCGACGAACGGATGCTCGAACAGGCCGAGCTCGAACTTCTGCGCCATGATCCGCCGCACGGATTCGTCCACCCGCGCCACGGGGATCTCGCCGGCCTTCACGGCCTCGACGAGGACGCTCGCGTCCTCGGTGCCGCCGAACTGGTCGACGCCGGCGCGCACCGCCTTCACGAACCGCTCGCGCTTCGGCAGCGATTCGACGCCCCACGGCATGCCGACGTCGGCGAACGACGGACGCTCGCCCTTCGGCGCGCCGTTGACGCACTTCTCGTTGCAGTCGTTCGTGATCGCCCAGTCGGTGAGGATGATCCCCTTGAACCCGTACTGGCCGCGCAGGATGTCGGTGAGGAGCTGCTTGTTGAAGCCCGCGCCGACCGGCTCGATCGGCTTCCCCTTCCACGTCGCCCCCTCGAGGATGTCGTACGTCGGCATGACGCCGGCGACGTTGGCGGCGAAGGCAGGGACGAAGGGCCGCACGTGGTACTCGAGCGCGTTGCCGTCATGCGTGAAGTCGGCGAAGCGGCCATAGTGGTTGTGGCCGTCGAGCCCCTGCTTCGCCGCACCGTAGCCGACCCAGTGCTTCACGATCGTCGCCACGCCGCCGGAGTCCACGCCGTGCGCGCCGTGCTGGAAGCCTTCGACGTACGCGCGGACCATGCGGCCCGTGAGCGCGGCGTCCTCGCCGAACGTCCCCGTCGTGCGCGCCCAGCGCGGCTCGGTCGAGAGATCCGCCTGCGGCGAGAGCGCCATCTGGATGCCGACGGCGCGGTACTCCTGCCGCGCGATGTCGCCGAACCGGCGGACGAGCGCCGCGTCACCGATCGCCGCGAGCCCGAGCGCCTCGGGCCACTGGGAGAACTTCCCTGCCGTGACGGTCGCGCCGATGACGTACTGGAAGTGGTGGCGCGGGTCGGTGCTGATCGTGAGCGGGATGCCGAGCCGGGTGCCTTCGGCGAGCGCCTGGAGCGCGTTGTCCTGCGCGGCGAGCGCGGCGGGATCACCGCCGAGCCGCGTGATCATGCTGTTGACCTTCGCGCCCTCGATCAGCGCGCGGTTGGCCGCGGTGTCGTACGCCCCGCCCACACCGGCGGCGCCCATCTGGCCGCCACTGCGCGCCGTGCCGTGCATCATCGCCCCCGCCTTCTCCTCGAGCGTCATCTTCGACACGAGGTCGCGGGCGCGGGCGTCCGGAGTGAGTCGCCAGTCCTCGTACGGATCGAGCTTGCCGTTCCGGTTGAGATCGCGAAAGCGGAGCCCGCTCTGCTCGATCACGGGCGCACCGTGCGAAGTGATCGAGGGCTGCCTTGCAGCGTTCTGGGCGTGCGCGGCGAGCGGGAGCGCGGCACACATCGCCGCGGCGCTCAGGATGGTCAATGGTCGTGTCGACATCGTCACGCTCCGTGGAAGTCCGTACTCGCTTCGCTCGCTCGGGATGACACTCATCGGGAGGCCGTGGCCGGCGTGCCGATCAGCGTCGGGATCTTCCGTGCGCCGAAGCTGACGTTGTTCTCGCCGTCGATCACCACGCGGTCGCCGTCGAAGCGGAACTGCATCGTCGAGTAGAACGGCGTCTCCGGCGCGACGAGCTTCACCGTGAACACACTGTCGGCGCTCCACCCGCCGCTCGCGCCGATCGCCACCGGGGGCGTCACGCTCAGCAGCCGCTCGATGCCGTTCGTCCACCCCTTGCTCGTGGCCCACATGCCGAGCCCGATCGGCGTCGTCGACTCGCCCGTTGCCGTCCGCACGTGCAAAACCGGTGCGCTCGCGAAGTCGAGCGACACGGCGCGCATGCCGCGATCGTTTTCCGGAAGCTGGTACCACCGCCCCGACACCTTCGAGGCGATCGGCGACGTCGCCCTGCCCGGCGCGACCCTGACGACCAGACTCGCCAGCTGCCGCTTCAACGCGCGCTGTGCGGTCGCGTTCTCGGCTACCGCGTGCGGCTGCATCGCGGGGAGCAGCTTGTCCCACACGAGGTTCATCACGGCCTGCATGTCGCGCACGCCGCTCGTGATCGCGACGACCGCGTCGTACTGCGGCAGGATCAGCATGTACTGGCCGAACGCGCCGTCGCCGCGGAAGCCATGGCGCGACTGCCAGAACTGATAGCCGTAGCCCTGGTCCCAATCGCTCGTCGGCGCCGAGCCGTTCGACGTCTGCCGCGCCGTCGCGTCGGCCACCCAGGCAGCGGGAAGGATCTGCTTCCCCTTCCACACCCCTTTCTGCAGGTACAGCTGGCCGAGCTTGGCGATGTCCTCGGTGCGCACGCTCAACCCGTACGCGCCGGCATTGATCCCCTCCGGGCTCGACACCCATTGCGGCTTCGCGATGCCGAGCGGCTCGTAGAGACGCGGCGTGAGGTAGTCGTTCACCGTCTGCCCGGTCGCCTTCTGCACGATCGCCGAGAGCATGTACGTCGCCGGGCTGTTGTAGAGGAAGTGCGTGCCCGGCTTGAACGGGACGGGGTGCGCGAAGAAGCGCTTCACCCAGGTCGCGCTGCGCATCGACGAATCCACCGCGCCGAACAGCGCCGCTTCCGTCTGATTGCCCGTCACCATGCGCAGCAGGTCGCGCACGCGCATCGCCTTCAGGTTCGCCGACGGATCGGCGGGCGCTTCGTCGGGAAAGAACTTCAGCACCGGATCGTCGATGCTCAGCTTCCCTTCCGCCTGCGCGAGCCCGATCGCGGTCGACGTGAAGCTCTTGCTCAGCGAATAGAGGATGTGCGGCGTCGCCGGCGCGTACGGCCCCCACCACCCTTCGGCGACGACGTGTCCATGGCGCACGAGCATGAAGCTGTTCATCGCGTCGATGCTCGTGTCCGCAGCCTGCACGAAGCTCAGCACCGCGCTCGACGGAATCCCCTCGTGCTCGGGGGTGCTGCGCGGAAGGGGCGCGCTGGTCTGCGCGGCGAGGCGCGTCGTGGCCGCGACGAGCAGCGTGAACGTGACGACGAAAAGGGATTGATACGCGGAACTCCGACCGGAGGTGCGTAGCGCCGGAGGGAGGAGCAATCGTGAGCGCATCGGAGCGAGCCTGGTGGGCGGTGGGTGGTGGGGCGTGCAGCTCACTGCGTCAGCAGATCGTACCGCTCGCGCGGCAGGGGCGTTTGCGGCTCGACCTTCTCGCCAAGGCGCATCAGCGTCGGGCGCGCGGGGTCGAACGCGGGCCACTTCGGCAGACCGGCGCCATTGGGATCGCCCGTCGCCGCGAAGTTGGCCCAGTACGACATCATCGTCTTCGAGAGCGTGCGGTCCACGTCGGTCCACGGCCGCTTCAGCACGTCCAGCGTACCGAAGACGTACGGCACCTCGGCCGTATGGAACGCGCCGAACTCCGGACGCTCGGGCCACGGGATCGCGCGGTCGAAGAAATACGCGAACGCCGCGGTGTGCGCCGACTTCGCGCGCTCGGTGAGCAGCCGCTCGACACCGGCGACGCCGGCATCGCGCGCGCTCTGGATCGCCGCGGCGCGGGCTTCGTCGTCCGTGCCCGCGGGATAGGTCGCGAGGATGCGCGACGCGCGCTCGCCGTAGCGCTGCTCCACCTGCTTCCTGAATGCGTCCGCCGTCGCCTTGCCGTAGCCCGGGCCGGCGCTCCCCTCATCGGCGTTCAGCCCCGTGAGCGTCGGAACGTCGTTCTGCCGGCCCGCGGCGAAAGTCTCCGGTGTCTCCTCGACGAGGAACTTGCCGTCGACGACGGGCCCGAACCGTCCGCCGCCGACGAACTTCGCCGCGGGAAGCGCGCGCAGCTCGGCCAGCGTGCTCGCGCCCAGCTTCGTCGCGTAGGCGACGCCTGCCTGCTCGGCGTCGGCGCGCGGGCGCGTCACCCCCGCGCCCGTCGAGATCCCCATCGCCGCGAGACCACCCGGCCCGCTCTCGATCGCCGCGCGCTGGAAGAGTCCCTTCGCCGTCGGCGACGCCGTGAGCAGATAGACCGACATCGCCCCCGCCGACTGGCCGGCGATCATGACGCGACGCGGATCGCCGCCGAACGCGGCGATGTTGTCGCGCACCCACTTCAGCGCGGCCACCTGGTCCATCAGCCCGTAGTTTCCCGACGCACCCGCTTCCTTCGTGAGCTCCGGATGCGCGAGGAAGCCGAGCGCGCCGACGCGGTAATTCATGTTGACGACGACGAGCCCCTCGTCGGCGGCGAGATGCGAGCCGTCGTACACGGGCACGTCCCCCGATCCGCTCGAGAAGCCGCCGCCGTAGATGTAGACCAGCACGGGCTTGCGCGCGTTCCCCTTGGCGGCGGTCCACACATTGAGGTAGAGGCAGTCCTCGCTCGTGGGGCCGAGCAGGAGGAACTCCGAGGTCCACGGGCCGAAGGGCGTGTTCGGCCCCTGAATGCACGACGGGGAGAAGTGATCGGCGGCGCGCGTCCCCTTCCACGCCGCGGCGGGCTGCGGCGCGCGCCAGCGCAGGCCGCCCACCGGCGGCGCAGCGAATGGAATGCCGAGGTACGCCGTCACGCTCGGCAGCTTCCCCGCGGTGCCGCTGACGTCGCCCAACTTCGTGTGCACCACCGGCCCAGCCGGGGTCAGACCTGGTGGGGTCAGACCCCAATGTGCGGCGCCGATCGCGGGCAAGGCGACAAGGAGGGCGAGCGCCGTCGCGCCACCAACCAGAAGCTGCGAGCCACGGTGGCGGATCTGCATCGATCGGTTCGGGATCGGAGTGTGAGAGCGCATCATCGGCAGGTGAAGCTCGTCGCGTCGTCGGGATTGCCGCGCCCTGCGTAGCGCGCGCGGCGGGGATAGGGGCAGAGTGCACGAGTGCGCGTCACGGCGCCGTTCTCCACGCGCGACGCGATGATGCGATCGGGAGCCGTCCCGCGCTCGACCCAGGCATCCAACGCTTCGATGAGGTCGTGCTCCGCATCGCACACCGGTGCATCGCCACCCTGGTTGCCGAAATTCGTCGCGCCCGGACCGCGCGCGCAGTGCGCCATGCCGGGAACCATGAACAGCCGGAGGAATCCATCGGTCGCCGACTGCGAACCCTGTGCGGCACGCACCTTCTCGTAGTACGCGATCGCGTCGTAAGCGCTGACCACGGGATCGGCCCACCCCTGATAGAGGATGGCCTTCCCCCCGCGCCGCCGGAAGGCACTGAGATCCGCCGACGTGTGATCGATCGCACTACCGGCCTTCGCGTCGGCGACGGCGAGATCGCGGTCGAAGTCGAACGACCACCAGTCCCACTTGGGATCGTCGAACACCCAGTACCGCCAGAAGTCCGCGCGCGCCGGCGCGTTCGTCCCCCAATACCGGTTCCAACCGCCGAGCACCGAGCCGTCCGGAGCGAGGATCGGCGCCTCACTCCCCTTCGGCCACCCGGGATAGATCTGTGCACCGGTGCGCGGGTTCCGTGCGCCGCCATACATCGCCTTCAACGCTGCGACCTGCACCGGGCTCAGGCACGCCGGCGACGCTCGGTCATCGGCGCAGCGCAGCGCATCGGGCGTCCAGGCACAATCGCGCGGGTCGTCGATCACGCCGTCGCGCACACCGTCGTTCGCGTCACACGCCGCAACGACCGCGCGCCCCACGAGCGCGAGCGACGCCGGCGTGAGGATCGGCATCGTGTCATCGTGCGCGGCGTGATTCGCCCGGTACTGCCAGAGGAACCCCGCGTTGAGCCGGACGCGGTTGTTTCCCGGCGCGCCGGCGATCACGCCGTCGAAGTCGTCGGGATACGCCTCCAGCTCCGCGACGCCCTGGTGTCCTCCGGTCGAGCAGCCGAAGAAGTAGCTGCGACGCACGGGCTTCGCGCCGAGCGCGGCCCCGATCGTCTTGCCGGCGGCAGTGATCACATGGATGGAGCGTGCGCCCCAGTCGAGCATCCGCTCGTGGTGCCCGACGACGAAGCTCAGGTCATCGGGATTCTCCGTCTGATGCCCCGTATCGCCGCCCATCACGGCGTACCCGCGCCGCAGCGCCATCGCCATGTCGCCGTACGCGAGCATCGGACTGTAGCCCGCGTTCCCCGTGACGAGCAGCTTCGCATTCCACGCGTCGCCATCGGGAAACCAGAGCTCGAAGCGGATCAGGGAGCCAGCCCCGCTCGACGCCTCACCGCGCACCCGACAGAACGCGGGAAGCGGGGCGGTCGAGAGCTGGGTCCCTGGGATCGTGAACGGGCCTGCGGCGATGTGCGTCGCGCCCGTGACCTGCGCGTGCCCGAGCTGGAGCGCCGCGAGCGACGCTGAATCACACGGGACGGCGTGCGCGCGCGAAGTGCGGATCCCTCGACTCGCTGCGCTCACTCGGGATGCCACAATCGCTGTCATCCCGAGCGCAGTCGAGGGACCTGCACTTACACCGACGACGCACAACCATCCGACGAGGATGCCATGCATCGCGGCGCGAAACGCTCTTCTCACCGCACCTTCTCCGTCGCGGTGGACGGCGCGACGCGACCGCGCAGCACGTCGCTCTTCTCCGCATTCGCCACGATCCGCTCGGCATCCTCCGCGAGCAGCAGCCGCCCGCGCACCAGGCGATTCGCCGTCTCGCGCACGCGGCGCACGTACGCGTCGTGGGAACCGTAGCGCTCCTCCAGCGACGGACGCGGATCCCCGCTCGCGATGCGCTCCGTGCGCGTCTCGGCGAATGGAATGAAGCCCCCGGAGAACCCGCACGGCTGCCCCGCCGCGAAGCCGCTCGCCGTCCGGTTCCACCCCGTGTACGTGCCGAGCGGATTCGCGACGAGTGGCGACTTCACACCGGCGAGCTCGTTGCCGTCGCGATCGATCTGCGGCACGCGCGACGGGAGCACGCGCCGGATGCGCGGCGGAATCGAATCGAGCGCGCCCTTCATGTCGTTCGGCTCGAAGCGCGGACCGAAGTCGTAATCCAGGAAGGGCGTGATCATCCCCTCCGGCGTCGGCGCGTTCGGGATGCGCGGGAAGCGCGCCGCCACGTCCTCGGGCGACGTCAGCGTCCGGTCCGCGAGGCGCGGATACCGACTCGGCGGCGGCTCCACGCCACGCGTCACCCAGGCGGTCAGCGCGACGAGCAGCGCACGCTCGTGGTCGGCTTCCGGCGCCGGATTGTCCGGCAGTGCACAGACGGCGCGGCTCTTCGCCGGCGCACGCGTGAACGCGCCGTTGCCGCCGCCGTGCGTCGTCGACGGGAAGTAGTAGCGCCGCACGTTCGACGGAAGCGGTATGTCCGCCCGCGCGTCCGTGCCGACGAAGTCCGGCGAGGCGCGCAGCCCCCAGAACTCCGCCGAGCCGAGCGTCTCGAAGATCTTCGGACAGCTGTTCGTCGCCCGGCAGCGGTCGAGCATCCCCGCGGCGATGCGATGACGCGCCGTGTCGGCGCGATGCTCCCACCATATCACGGCGTCGCTCCCCGGATCGTACAACCCGGCTGCACCACCCGGCCGCGCGAAGCGGAGATTCACCGGATTCTGCCGCGCCGCGATGTGCGGGTTCGAGCCGTCCCACACGATGCGGCCGCGCGTCCCCGAGTCGTCTTCGTTGAAGCCGTAGTGGATGAACGTCCGTTGGGTGTTCCCCGATTGCGACTGCCCCGTCGCGATCACGGCGCGGATCGTTCCGGCGATCGGGTTCGGCGTGCCCGCCGCATCCTTCGCCTCGTAGCGGAAGAAGGAGCCGACGTCGCGGATCGCCGCGAAGCCGAGCAACAGCATGAGCGGATCCTTCGCGATGTACACGAGCTGGTAGAGCAGCGCCGGATCGAAGCCCCGCCGCAGGCAGATCTTCGTCGAGTCGGGCGTGCCGGGGAATGGCGTGCGGGAGCAGTCGCCCCACACCCAATCCTGCTCGCCCACGACCGGCGTCACGCCGCGCACGTCGCCGGTGGTCGTCTCGCTCGCGTGCGTCTCGAGCCGCGCCGCGCGCGTCTCGAGCGTGGCGGGGAGATAGGCGCCCAGCGCGACCGCACCCACCGAGTAGTAGCCCGCCTGGCTCAGCGCGAGCGTCTGCGTTCCCCTCGGCAGGTCGCTCCAGCGCACGACGACCGGCCCGGTAACCGGCGAGCCGTCGGCGTTGCGCACGACGGGCACGCGCACCGTCTCGCGCACGTTCCGATCCGTGGCACCGACGATCTCGGCGACGTCGCCCTGCCAACCGCTCCAGAGGACCGTGTAGCCTTGCCGGAACAGGAAGCCGTCTCCGGCGTCCTCTAGGTCGCACGTCGCTTCTCCCATCGCGCACGTGCGGTCGAAGGTCGGCAGCATCAGCTTGCTCCCGCGGTTCACCATGTCGTGCAGCAGCACGCCATTCCCCTTCGTCGGATCGAGCGGCCGCAGGAGGGTGAACGTGGCGACGTACTCCACCATGCCGCGCGCATTCTTCGGCGCGAGCAGAATGTCCTGGATCAACGCGTTGCGACGATCGGCGGGATCCACCTCGCCGTACGCGCGCCCGATGATCTTCTCGTACTGACCGACCGCGCCGAACCGGCGGCCCCCGAACGCGGTCTGCCGCGACACGATCTCGATCCGCACGATCTTCGCGCTCGCCTCGCGCGCCGTCGCGAGCAGCAGCACCGCGCCGATGAGAGCGGCGCGCATCAGTCGGTCAATCATCGCCCGTCTCCTCCCCGCCGTCGGGTATCGCCATGCTCAGCAGCGCCGAGCTGAGCGACTTGCCATGTGCGTCGAGCGCGAGTGATCGCGTCACGCCGCCGCTCAGCGCGTGCTCGAGCACGAAGTTCAGCGCGCCGAGCCGCGGCAGCTCGTAGCGCATCACATCCCCCTTCACGATCTCGCTCAGGTGCGCCTTCACCCGCGCCGCCGTCACCCAGCGCAGGAGCAGTGGATAGTCCGCCGCGTCGTACGCGATGAGCGAGATGTTCGAGGTGTCCCCCTTGTCGCCCGTGCGGGAATGGGCGAGCTCGCGCAGCGTGCGCATCAGGCGACCTCCCACTCGATCGTCGCCCGAACCTCGTCGCGCGGCACGAAGCAGGACGTCACCCCGACGAGCTCGCGCGTCGCCTTGACGACGCCGCCTCCTCCCGCCGGCCCATTGGTGTACAGCATCTCCACCTCCTCGCCGATGCGGCGCGCGTCGCACTGATTCGCGCACCGCGCCGCCACGCGCGCCCGCACCTCGTACGGTTCTCCCGCGCCGCTCGACAATGCGTCGCCGTGCAGGGCGTTCACCCCGATGAGATCGAGCCGCAGCTCGTCGTGGTGTACGCCCGTCATCCGCAGCCGCTCCGCCACGACGTCCAGCGCGAGCCGCCCGCGTGCCGCCGCGCCCGGGCCGGCGTACGAGATCTGCCCCTCGCCGACGAATCCGTGCGCGAACCCGACCGACACCTTCAGCCGCTCCGGTCGCTCGCGTCCAGAAACGCCCTCCACGCGCACGCGGTCCGGCGCGAGCTCGGTGACCGTCGCCTCCGAGATGTCCACGCAGACGTCCGGCGTCAGGTAGGCGCGCGGATCGTGGACCTCGTACAGCAGCTGCTCCGTACAGGTGCGCACGGTGACGCACCCGCCCGTGTCGCCGAGCTTCGTCACGGTGATCGCGCCCTCCGCATCCACCTCGCCGATCGGGAAGCCGAGTCGCGCGAGGTGTGGCACGTCCTTGAACGTCGGGTCGACGAAGTACCCACCCGTGATCTGGCCTGCGCACTCCAACAGATGTCCTGCCACTGCACCGCGCGCGCGCCGCATCCAGTCGTCCGCCGACCACCGATGTTCGTGCACGAGCGGGGCGAGGAAGAGCGACGAGTCGGCGACGCGCCCGGTGATCACGACGTCCGCCCCCTGCGCCAGTGCGTCAACGATGGGCTCCGCACCGAGATACGCGTTCGCCGAGAGCATCTCCGCCGGCAAGGCGTCGCCGCACTCGTCGCGCAGCTCGTCTTCCGCCGCTCGGCGCTGCACCAGCGCGAGCACGTCGTCGCCCAGCACGGCGGCGACGCGAAGCCCCTGCAGCCCGAGCCCACGCGCGATCTCCGCCACCGTACGCGCCGCCGCGGCGGGATTCGCCGCTCCTGCGTTCGTGATGACGCGAATGCCGCGGCGCCTGCAGGCCGGCAGCACGGCGCGCATCCGCGCCTCGAGGAAGGGATCGTAGCCCCGCGCTGGATCGCGTCGCCGCTCCTGCTGCGCGAGCGCGATCGTCCGCTCGGCCAGGCACTCGAACACGAGGTAGTCGATGTGCGCCCGCTCGGCCAGCTCGATCGCGGGCTCGATGCGGTCGCCCGAGTAGCCTGCCCCTGCTCCGATGCGCACCGCGCGCGACAACGAGATGCTGCTCACGGCACGAGCACTCCGAAGAGCGCCGCGGCGAGCACCATCGCCAACGACGTGGCCCACAGCAGCGGGATGGTGAACCGCTGGTGCGCGCCGAGCTCCACCCCGCTCAATCCGACGAGCAGGAACGTGGCCGGCGTGAGCGGGCTCACCGGGAATCCGACCGTCATCTGTCCGAGCAGCGCGCCATGCGCCACCGACGCCGGCGCCACGCCGAGCATCTTCGTCGTCTCGACGACCACGGGGAGCACACCGAAGTAGAACGAGTCCGGATCGAACAGGAGGCTGAGCGGCATCGAGACGACGCCGAGCGCGAACGGCACGTGCGACGCCGCACCGCGCGGCACGTAGGCCACCGCGTGCGACGCCATCGCGGTGATCATCCCCGACCCCTGCATGATGCCGGTGAACGCCCCCGCCGCGAGGAGGATGCTCGCCATCATCAGCGCGCCGCGCGCATGCGCGTCCACCCGCTCGCGCTGCATCTTCACCGACGGATAGTTGAGCAGCAGCGCCGCGGCGGTGCCGAGCATGAACATCGCCACCGGCGGCAGCACGCTCGCGATCATCAGGCCGAGCACCGTGACGGTGAGCGCGACGTTGATCCAGAGCCGCTTGGGCCGTCGCAGTGCCAGCTCTCCTTCCGTGAGCGTTCGCGTGACGACGACGTCGCGCCCCGCCGTCCCGCCGCGCTCGATGAGTCGTCGCGTCTCGCGCCGTCCCAGCCACCAGCAGAGCCCGAGCGCGAAGACGATCCCGCACAGCACCGCCGGCAGCAGCGGCCGGTAGAGCGTGGCGACGGGCACCTTGAGCGCGCCCGCGGCACGCAGCGTCGGTCCGCTCCATGGCATCACCATCACCCCCGCGCCGAGCGCCACCGCCGCGGCGAGCACCCGCCGGTCCATCCCGAGCCGGTCGTACAACGGCAGCATCGCCGGCACGGTGACGAGAAAGGTCACTGCTCCCGAGCCCTCCAGGTGCACCAGCGCCGCGAGCACGAACGTCCCCATCACGATCCACGTCGGATGCGTGCCGACAGCGCGCAGGATCGCGTCGATCGCCGGATCGAACATCCCGGCGTCGGTGACGATGCCGAAGAAAAGGATCGCGAAGACGAACATGCCGACGACCGGCGCGAGGTTCTGCACGCCGGTCGTGATGAATTTGCCGGTCTGCGCGCCGAATCCGCCGACGAAAGCCGCCACCGTCGGCACGACGATCAGCGCCACGAGCGGCGAGACGCGCCCGCTCATGATCGCGGCGAGCAGAACGACGAGCGTGGCCAGACCGAGGAGAGCGAGCACGAGGTGGAAACGATCTCCCCCGGGCACCGATCGCGCAAATAGATTGTTGTTAACGATCGATAAGCGTGGCTTATGAGTGTCCCCGAGCTCCGGCTGGTCCGCTACTTCGTCGCCGTCGCCGAGGAGCTTCACTTCGGCCGCGCCGCGCGCCGGCTCCACATGGCCCAGCCGGGCCTGAGCCAGCAGATCAGGTCGCTGGAGCAGCAGCTCGGCGTCCGGCTCCTCGACCGCACCAGCCGGCAGGTGCGGCTGACCCCGGCCGGCACGCTGCTCCTCAATGAAGGGCGCCGCCTCCTCGCGCTGGCCGAGCGCACCGCCGATCAGGTGCGCCGCGCGGGGCTCGGTCAGGTGGGGCGCGTCACCGTCGCCGCGATCGGCTCGGCGACCTACGACATCATCCCTCGCCTGCTCCGCGAGCACCGCAAGCGCTTGCCCGACGTCGAGGTGATCCTGCGCGAGATGTCCACGCCGGCGCAGGTGCAGGCGCTGCGCAGCGGTGAGATCGACGTCGGGTTCCTGCGCCTCCCCGCCGACGTCGACGAGCTCGTCGCGCACGTCGTGCGGGAGGACCGCATGGCCCTCATGCTCCCCGAGTCGCATCCCCTCGGCGCGATGCGCGAGATCCCGCTGCGTGCGCTGGCCCACGAGCGGCTCATCGTCTTTCCCGCCGCGCCTCGGCCGAGCTGGGTCGACACCGTCGTCGCCGCCTGTCGCGAGGCGGGGTTCGAGCCGAACGTCGCCCAGGAGGCGATGGAGTCGGCGACGGTCGTGAGCTTCGTCGCCGCGGGGATCGGCGTCGCGCCGGTGCCGGAAGGGCTGCTCATGCTCGCGCGCCCGGGCGTCGTCTGCCGCATGGTCGCGCCGCCGGCGCCCGTCACCCGCCTCGCCGTCGTGCATCGCGCGGGCGAGCTGCTGCCTGCCGTCGCCACGCTGATGGGCGTCGTGCACGAATTGTGGGGCGGATGAGTTGGTCGGTCGGGAGTGAACCGGCTGATGGCTTCGGCCAACTCACCGACTCACTGCTTGCATTCACTACACCGTCTATCGATCATCCGTCCGTGACCCAGCCCAACATCGACGACCGCGACGAGAACGCCCCGATGTACGTGTCGCGGACGTCCATCCGCAGCTACACCGACCTTGGCTTCGGCAAGGTCGTCGCGCAGTCGGTGCGCGGCCGCTTCCTCACCCACGACGGCGAGCCCACCAGCCGGAAGTACGGGCTCGGCGCGCAGCGCATCGAGCGGTTCTACCTGCGCGCGCTCGCCGCCCCCCTTCCCGTCTTCCTCGCGTGGAGCCTCGGCGCGCTCCTCCTGCTCAACGGGTTCTTCACCCTCGCCTACCTCGCGCTCGGCAACGGCGCCATCCACGGCGCGGAGTCGATCGGCGTCAGCGATCCCTTCCTGCGCGCCTTCGACTTCAGCGTCGGCACCTTCACGACGACCAGCACCGCGCCGATGTACGCCTTCGGGTCCACGGCGCACTGGCTCGTCGTCTTCGAATCCTTCTTCGGCCCCTTCGTCCTCGTCATCACGGCCGGCCTGCTCATCGCGCGGCTCACGCGCCCGCGCATGCGCCTCCGGTTCAGCGAATCCGCCGTCGTCGCGCCGTACGAGGAAGGGCGCGGACTCATGTTCCGCATGGTCAACGTGCAGCCCGCGGAGCTCACCGACGTGCAGGTGCGCGTGAGCATCACGTTGTTCGAGGAGGCCAACGGAAAGCGCGAGCGCAACTTCTACCCGCTCGCCCTCGAGCGCAGCTCCGTCGATCTCTTCACCCTGCACTGGACCATCGTTCACCCCATCACCGCCGACAGCCCGCTCCACGGGGCGACGCCGGACAGTCTGCGCGAGGCCCAGGCGGAGCTGCTCATCCTCGTGAACGCACATGAGGAGACCTTCTCCACCCGCGTCACCGCGCGCGCCTCGTACTGGTGGGACGAGATCCGCTGGGACGCCAAGTTCGCCAGCATCTTCGCCAGCTCCGCCGAGGACGTGCTCGCGATCGACGTCGAGCGGCTGGATCGCCTGGAGCGCCTCGAGCCCGGCACCACGAGCGTCCCCGCCCCGCAGGAAGCCGCCGCCCCGGCAATGGCCGTCGCGCGCGACCAGAAGCTCCCCGGCTGACTACCGCTCCTCCCCCGCCCCAACGCGCACCGACTCCAGATCGAGCTCCTGCTCCAGCTCGCGCAGCACGTCGTCCGAGATCGCCCCTTCGTTCCGCAGCCGCACCAGCATCCGCCGCTCCGCGCGCAGCATCTCGCTCCGGAGACGGCGACGCGCCTCCGGTTCTCCCGCGTTGAACTCGAGCAGACGGATGCGATCGCGCAGCTCGGAGCGCAGCCACTCCACGTCGCGCGCGTCCACCCACTGCTCGCGCGAGAGATCGTCCAGCACCTCCGCACCGCGCCGCGTCGCCTCCAGTCGGGCGATACGCGCCTCGGCGTGATGCGTCTTCTCGGGCTCGAATCCGAACGCCCGGATGATCGGCGCCAGCGTCAGCCCCTGCACCACCAGCGTCACCCCGATCACGCAGATCGTGATCACGACGATCTCGCTGCGAAACGGGAATGGCGCGCCGGCGGCGATCGCGTGCGGCAGCGCCAGCGCCGTCGCCAGCGACACGATGCCGCGCATGCTCGTCCACGCGATCAGGAAGATCCCGCGCCGCGTCGGCCGCGGCTCGTGCCGTCGCACCCGTCGGCTCAAGAGGCGCGGCAGCCACGCCGCGATCGGCACCCACACCATCCGCAGGACGATCGCCACCACGCTGATCACCACGCCGTTGCGTACGAGCTTCGGCGTCGTGCCGGCCGGCAGCGACGCGAGCAGCGCGCGCGCCTGCATCCCCAGCAGCAGGAAGATCGCCGCGTTCAGCACGAACACGACGAGGTCCCACACATTCCGGTTCTGCAGCCGCGACATCGGGGTGACCGCGCTCGAGAAGCTGCGCCGCAGGAAGATGCCTCCCGCGACGCACGACAGGACGGCCGATACATGGATCGCCTCCGCGGCGAGCCACGCCACGTAGGGTGCGGCCAGCGAGAGAAGCGTCTCGGCCAGTGCGTCCTTCGACCAGCGCATGACGCGCAGCACCAGCCAGCCCACGAGCACGCCCACCAGCACGCCGACGCCCGCGTCGACGAAGAACCGCACGATCGACTCGCCCCAGCTGAACACGCTCGTCACCGCCGCGGCGACGGCGGAGCGGTAGAGGATCAGCGCCGACGCGTCGTTCACGAGGCTCTCGCCCTCGAGGATCACGATCACTCGGCGCGGCACCGGCAGCCGCGACACGATCGCCGCGGCCGCCACCGCATCCGGCGGCGAGACGATCGCGCCGAGCGCTACCGCCACCGCCCACGGCATGCCCGGAAAGAGCATGCGCGCCGTGACCGCGACCACCGCCGTCGTCGCCAGCACGAGGCCGATCGCTAGCAGGCCGATGTTGCGGCGATTCGCGCTGAAGTCGCGCAGTGACGTGAAGAACGCCGCCGCCCAGATCACCGGCGGCAGGAAGACGAAGAAGACGAGATCCGGATCCAGCTCCGGGATCGCCACACCGGGCACGAGCCCGATGAGGAACCCGGCCGCCACCTGGAGGATCGGCGGCGGCACGGGCAGCCGCCGCGCGATCGCCGTCACCGCGACGACGATCGACGCGAACGCGACGGCGAGGACGATCGGTGGGAATTCGCGCATTCAGCTGCGCAATGTGCGACGCGACACGCGTCAGCGCACGATCTTGACGTTGAACATCGGCGAGCCGACCGCGCCCCACGTGCGCAGCCAGAGCGGCAGGTACATCTCCATCCCGCGCGATGCCGTCACGTCGCCGAGGTCCACGATCTCGCGCCACCCGAACCACTCGCCGAGCCAGCGCTTCACCGTCTCCTTCGCATCGGCGTCGTTGCCGCAGAGGAACAGCGTGTGGTCGCCCTCGTTCACCGCGCCCGGATTCACCATCAGCGATGCCGTGATCGTGTTCAGCGTCTTCACGAGCCGCACGCGCGGGAACGCCTTCTGAAGTTGCTCGCCCAGTGAATCCGTGTTGCACACGGAGAGCGTCGGCGGCATCCCCTTCGAGAAGTCGAGCGGATTGCTCGCGTCGATCAGGATCGTCTCGCCGAGCGCTTCGGCCCCGGCGTCTTCGAGCGCCGACATCGCGCCGACTCCGGATGTCGCGTTGATCGCGACGTCGGCCGAGCGCACCGCATCGGCGAACGTCGCGAGCTTCACGGTTGGATTCGACCGTTGCCAATCCCTGAACGAGACCCGCGCCGGCGGCTTCGCCGTCTCGCGCGCCATCGTCTCCGCCGGATCACGCGTGCCGATCGTGACGGTGTGTCCCTTCTCCGCGAGCGCTGCCGCGAGCGTCTGTCCGACGACACCGGTGCCGAGTATGCCTATCTGCATGGATGTTCACAGGTGATGGTTCGGCCGGTGCGACCGGCGCACCGCGCGTCGAAGTATCCTACGGTGTGTGGGCACGTTCCCGTCGCTGGCCACGACCCGCGTTGCCCTCGACGCGCGCGCCTCGTCACCACAGGTATGCGTCGACGCCTTCCTCTGCTCTTCGCTCTCTGCCTGAGCTGCCGCACGGAGCCCTCGCCCAGGCTGACGGTGTCGGCCGATTCGGTCGCGCGATCGACGACGCCATGGGATGCGACGACCGATGGCTGCACGCAGATCGGTGGCGTGCGCCCCGACACGACGTTCACCACCGGCGAGCTCGACACGCCGCGCGCGCAGGCCTGGGAGCGCGCCGCGACGCGCGGCCTCGAGTTCCGTTGCACGATCGATCCTTCGCTCACGCTGCGGGTCACCAGCTCGGGCGACACGATTTTACCCAGCTTCGATAGCGTGCTCGTTCGTGCCGATTCCTCGCACGATGCACTGCAAGTGCTGCATCGCGAGCCCGGCGAGGCCGAGATGCCACTCCCGTTCCACACCGACGTGCTGCGCGCCCTGGATCTCGACGCCGATGGTCACCGCGATCTGGTCGTCGGCAAGTTCTGGGGCGCTACCGGGAACCGCGGGTACGACGTCTGGCGTTACGCCCCCGCGATTCGCCGCTTCGTCGCCGACAGCGCCCTGTCGGCGATGTGGAACCTCGAGCCCATTCGCGGCCGCCCGTGCGTCAGGACGTCGTCCAACAGCAGCGCACGCGACGACGCGACAGGAGTGTACTGTCTCCGGGACCGCCGCTGGACACTCGACTCCCTCGAGCAGAACACCTGGATGCGCGAGCGACACGCCGTCACGCATGACGTGTTTGCGCGCCGCGCCGACAGCCTGGTACGAGTTCGCTCCGAGACACGCTCCGATTCCCTCTAGGCCACCCGGGCGCACGCCGCCGGATCCGCACGCCGCTCGCACGCGCCCCGCATCACGGTAACTGGTAGATCTCGACGTGGTTCAGCGCCACCACCGGCACCGCGACACGGTTCCGCTTCGTGTCCACCGCGATGTCGGCTGGTCCGCCCTGGGTGTGGATGATCGCGTGTCCCGTCGCGCCGTCGAAGATGTGGATGCTCGAATCCGCCTGGCTCGACGCGAGGATGCCTCCCCCCGCCAGCACTTCCACGCCATCCCACTTTGCGCCCGTGCTCGTCGTG
>JAEKKK010000057.1 GCA_019510405.1 Gemmatimonadota bacterium
CGCATCGCCACCGCGGTGCGCGGCATCTTCTTCAGCAGCGTGTTCGTCACGTACGTCCCCTCGGCGCCCGTATCGAGTCCGAACAGCACGGCGCGCCCGTCGGAGGTGACCAGCCGCACGACGGGATAGCCGACCCAGAACAGATTCCGCCGCGCCCCCGCATAGCGCCGCGGGCGGCGCAGCGTGATCGTGCCCGCCTTCGCGTCCATCACGACGTCGAGATGCCGCAGGACGTCGGTGCCGATCATCCCGTCGATCGGCACGGTGGTGCGCAGTCCGTTCACGAGCTTCTGGTCGAAGCGGAGCGCCTCCGGGCTCACGAGCGCGGCGCCGAGCCCGCGCACCGTCACCGGACCGATGGCCATCGAGTCGATGTAGATCGCGCGCGCCTCGATGTGCCCGCCGACCACGCCGAGAGCGAGCGTGTCGTCCGCGGCGAGCTTGGCCCCCGCGGCGATCGCGACGTCGGTGGAGAGCAGCGTCATGCTCGCGCCGGTGTCGAGCCAGAACTCGTGCTCCTTGCCGTTGATCCTGATCGTCACGACCGGTGTGCCGAGGAAGCTGCGACGCATCGGCAGCACGACGGGCTGGTCGGGGATCTCGAACACCGGCGTCGGGACATTGCTCAGCGCGCGGGCCCATCGTTCGACGCCGGCGGCGACGGCGAGCGAGCCGGGGATCGAGTCGAACGGGTTGGGGGTGGCGCGCAGCCGCGCCATGGCCTGCCAGTCGGAGTCGTACGACAACGCCATCGTGAGCCCGATGCGCGCGCGTCCCCGCACGAGCGAATCGGTAGCGGCGGCGTGGAGCAGCCCGAACGCCACGGCGGCAGCACCCGGCTGGCCTTCCATCAGGGTACGAAGCGCCACCGCGAAGGTGCGCTCGTCCATCGAGTTCGCCGCACGCTCGGCGTTCTGCGTGTCGAGCAGGGCGACGTCGCTCCAGAAGTCGCGCGTCTCGTCGTGATCGGTCCGCATCGCCCAGCGGGCCCGCAGCAGGCGGATGCTCATCTTCGCCTCGACCGTGTCCGTCTCGGTCGCCTGAGCCCGGCCTTCGACGATCGCGTCGGCGCCCACGAGAGGCCCGACACCGGCGAATGGGTCACGTTGCCCCGAACGACAGGCAAGGAGACCAAGGAGGATGCAGCTCAGCGAAACGACCGAACGGCGCATGGAACGAGTCCAACCGTGTGGGAGGTCGACCGTCGCAAAACCCGAGATGTCTGGCGCCGTGCGTCGAACAGTCGCGCGAGCTAGGGAGCATCCCCCTGGTCGCGCGACAGCGCCATTCGTACGAGCAGTGTTCGTCCCGGGGCAGGCTCGAAGAACTTGCCACCGGTGGCGTTCACACTCACGGACCCCGCGCTGCGCACACCGGTCAAGTTCTGCACGGCGACGAGCGGCGCGAGACGTACCCCACCCACCCCTATCGTGTTCGACACCGCCAGCCCGACGATCGTTCGCCCGTTGGCCTGGGTGCTGTTCGCGTCGTCCACGTACACGGCGGTCGCGACGTCGGCCGTGCCCGACAGGGTGAACCCGGCCAGGCGGTACGACGCCCCGGCGGCGAGCGCGCTCTCCGGCACCCCGGGGATGCGCTTGCCGGCGTACGACGTAGTACCGACGAGGTAGTCCACGTAACGGAAACGCGAGTAGCTGTACGCGGCGTGCACGGTGAGCGGCCCCACGTCGGCTTCGGCACCCGCTTCGGCGCCGCGGCGCGTCGTGCGCCCCTCGTTGCGGTAGTACCGCCGCCCAGCGCCACCCGGGATGTCGAACGGCACGAGCTCGTCGCGCGCGCCGGTCTGGAAGGCGGCGACTTCCCACCGCACGCCGCCGCTCGGCAGCAATCCCTTGGCACCCAGCTCGAGCGACAGGGCGCGCTGCGGCTTCAGGTCGGGATTGATCCCCGCGGACCCGTCGGGCTTGTTGCCCAGCTCGGTCGTGGTCGGCGTCTCGAAGCTCGTGGACACCGTGCCGTAGAGCGACGCGAGCGGCGTCGTGCGCCACACGAGCCCGAAGGCGGGGCTCACCGCGTGGAGGGTGCGGTCGCCCGAATCGTCCGGGTTGGTGCCGGTGATCAAGCGATCCTTTACCCGGAAGCGCACAGCGTCGGCGCGCACGCCGGCGGAGGCGAGCAGCGACGGCGCCAGCGCGAGCTCGCCGCGCACGAACGGCCCGACGCTCGACACCAGCTCGCGCTGGTTCTTCCGCAGGTTGCCACGCTGCGTCTTCACCACCGGACAGGCCGCGGTCGGCGTGGCGGCGTCGATGCACGCCTCGTATTCCTGCCGGTCGTCGTTCTGCCACTGGAGATCGCCGCCTGCCGCGAGGCGCACGGCGTGCGAGCCGAGCGAGCCGGTGCTGCTCAGGCGCGTCGTCACGCCACCGCTCGAGCGGCCGACGTGGACGACGTTGAAGGTGAGCGGGTTGTCGAGCGTGCGCACACTGCCGTAGACCGTCGCGTCGAGCGAGGCGCGATTGCCGAGCGGCTGCGTCACGGTCAACGCGAGATCGCCCTGCCGCACCGTCTTCCCGGCCTGCTTCCGCACCGAGAGCGGATCGGCCGAGCGGGGATTGGTGTCCATCTGCGCGCGCGTGATCGCTCCCGGACTTTCGGCGCGGTCCACGTCGGAGAGCCGCGCGGCGATCGTGAGGCCCGGCAACGCGCTGCCCTCGGCGTGCGGATGCAGGAGGCGCAGCGCGGCGCGCGTCGCGCGCTGGTCGGAGTAGTCCCGGTAGCCGTGGCCGACGATGCGCGTGACCGACGACGTGTAGCCGAGTGGGCCGAGCGTTCCGCCGGCGCCGGCGGCGGTCATGGTCGGCACCGAGCCGCCGCCAAGTACGCGCGCGAATGGCGCGACGGGCAGCTCCGACGGCGACGCGCTGCGAACGTCGATCACGCCACCCGCGGCATTGCCGTACAGCGACGACGCGCTGCCGCGCACCACCTCGACCCGATCGGCCCCCTCGACGTCGACGACGTCCACCGGCGTCTGTCCATCGGGGAGGGTGAGCGGAACGCCGTCCTGCAGCACGCGGACGCCGCGCACCCCGAACGCCGAGCGCGCCCCGAAGCCGCGGATGCTGACGCGTGGATCCTGCGCCGGGTTCTGCCGGTTCGCGAGCGCCACGCCGGGTACGGCGAAGAGCAGCTCGTCGACCCCCTGCCGGCGTGCGGCGGCGAGCGCGTCGGGGCGCGTCAGGGTGACGGCGTACGGCAGCTCGATCGGCGCGCGCGGCCCCTCGCGCGTCGCGGTGACCCGCACCCCTTCGAGGGTCGCCGGACGAGTGCGCGCGCTGTCGCGCGTGACGGTGCGTGCGGTGTCACGCGCCGGCACCTGCGCGTGAAGCGCCGAAGCCGCGAGCAATGCGACGGGCGCGAGGAGCCGCGCCCGCCCGCGTGGGACGAACAGTCGCATGATCGGAAGCTACAGCCCGGACCTCCCGGTCGCTCTGCGCGTCCGGACGGCGTGCGTCAGCTGCGCGTCAGACGTGTGCCGGCTCGGGGCGGCGCAGCACCAGACCGAGGCTGGCGAGGGCGAGCCCGAGCGCGGCGATCGCGATCGACAGCGCCACGGGCGAGCCGCCGCTGCCGCGCGCCGTCAGCTCCGTCGCCGACGCGGGCCGCTTGGATCCTTCGGGGCCGGTCCACTGGACGACCTCGCCATCGGCGTAGGTCTGGAATGCGGGCCACACGAGACGCGTCGTCCCCGACTTCGGGTTCACGCCGATGAAGGGAAACTCGACGAACCGCTTCGGAGGCAGCGTTCCGGTCCACACCGCGCCGGTGATCTTCCCCGCCGAATCGGTGAGCACCTGAAGATTCCATCCCGCCACGTCCTGAAACGACGAGATGCGCACCTCGGCGGGAAAGTGGATCTCGACGCGCGTCGTCGCGCTGTTCTTCTCGTTCGGGACGCGGACTACGTAGCGCTCGTAGCCACCCGGCGCCGCGGTGCGCGGCCACACGGTGACGTGCGCGAGCGCGGGCGCGGCCTGCAGCGCGATGCACGCGACGGCGAGCGATGCCCCGACGAACGCGCGGCGGGCGATCGCGCCGAGGGAGAGACGAGAAGGCGGCGTGGTCGGCATGAGATCAGGTGAGGTGGGGCGGGACGTCAGTGGGTCGGCGGGGAGAGATAGGCGAGCAGCCCGCCGAGGAGGACGAGGAGCGACATCACGGCGATCTCGCGGCGCAGCGAGACGGGGAAGTGCTCCGCGACGACGGCGTCGGACAGCCGCGGCAGCACGCGGAAGCGATGATACGCGCCGAACAACACGAGGACGAAGACGCCGGCGACCTTGGCGAGCACGATCAGTCCGTACTGCGAGTGCAGGAGATCTCCCCACACGGGGAGAAAAAGTCTGGTCTGCACCACGCCCGAGAAGGTCACGACGATCACGGCGACGAGCGCGAGCGACGACACGCGCTGCGCTTCGGTGATCGTGCCGGATGCGTCGGAGCGATCGAGCGTGACGAGCCAGAGCAGCCCGCCGAGCCATGCGGCGATGGCGAGCAGGTGCAGCGCACGCCCGGGGATGCCCCATTCGGGGTGGATCGCCGCGGAATGGCCCGTCGCCGAACCGGCGAGGATCGCCACGACGGCGATCCAGAGAGCGAGGCGCTCGCGCCGCACGAGCAGCAGTCCCCAGGCGGCGAGGAGCGCCAGCACGGTGCGCGCGAGCTCGACTTTGCCCGGACCGCTCGCGAGCACCGCGGCGATCGTGTCGCCGCCGAGCGAATGGTCGGGGGAGACGGCGAGCGCCCACGCAATGAGATGCAGCGGGACGAGGATCGCCGTGGCGATCGCAAGCCGATGCACGAGGCGCGCGGCGCGCGGCTGGGGCGCCGTCGTGCGGCGTGTCGCGAGGAAGCCGAGCAGGCCGGCGAACGCCGCGAGCGCGCCGATCGCGAGCGCCCGGAGCACGGCTGGTACTTTGGGCACTTCGGCGAGCGTGGTGCCGCCGCCGCTGGTTGCCGTGTCGGATTCCGCTGCCTCGCGCTGCGGCGCGGGCGCAGGGGTGGCGGTCCCTCCACTCGGCGCGGCGCCGGCCATCGGTCCGTTCGCGGCGCTCGGCGCCGGCTGCGCGCTCACGCCGCTCGGCGCGACGGTGAACGGATACGCGCCGTCGATCGGATGCCCGTCCTCGGAGACGATGCGCCACTCGACGCGGTAGGCACCCGGCGCGAGCGGCAGCGTGATGGGCGCGATGAGCGCCGAGACGTCGTGCGGATCACCCGCCGACTTGAGCGTCATGACGTGCCCGTCAGGCGCGACGAGCCGGATGCGCCCGAGCGACGGCTCGACCTCCTCGCTGAACACGAGCCGGATCCGCGTCGGCGGCGTCGTCAGCGTCGCCTTCGCCGCCGGCTCCGACGAGAGCAGCGTGGCGTGCATGAGCGCCGGCGGCTTGGCCGAAGCACGGCCGAGCGGCGACATCAGCGCGAGACAGAGGAGGATCGTGCGAAACAAGGGGATGGAGAGATGCGGAGATGCGGAGATGCGAAGATGCGAAGATGCGAAACGACGCTGTCATCCCGAGCGAAGTCGAGGGATCTGCACCTGCCGTTGCGAAGTGCAGATCCCTCGAGGCCGTCGGCGATCCCTCGACTCGCTTCGCTCGCTCAGGATCAGGCGCTCGCTCGGGATGACGAGAGCGTCCCGAGGCCGTTCAACCAACTCACCAATTCACCAACTCACCGCAGTTCACTGCACGCCGTACTTCAGCCCCACAAGGAAGGTGCGATGCGGGAATGGATGGAACAGGAAGTACTTCCGATCGAGCAGGTTGTCCACGCCGAGCGACGTGCTCCAGTTCTCGTTCACGCGGTAGTTCACCTTCGTGTCCATCACGAACCACTCCGAGAAGCCCTGGTACGTGTTGTAGCGCACGTCCGCGTTGTCGAGCGTGGTGTACAGCTTGGAGCTGTAGCGGCCGGCCAGGGTGAAGGTGAAGTGCTCGTCGGGGCGATAGAGCGCCGTGACCGTGCTCCGCCACTTCGGGATGTTCGGCAGCTGCTTGCCGATCGCATTGCTGACCGCGCCGCTGTCGGCGGCGCTGGCGCGTCCGGACAGGGCCAGCGTCTTCGGATCGACCGCGGTCACGTTTCCCGAGAAGGCCAGCCCCTTGATCAGCACATCACTGGTGCCGAAGGCCAGCTCGACGCCGCGGGCGCGCACGTGGTCGACGTTCGAGACGACCGACACGGGCGTCGTGGACGTCCCGATCGTCTTGAACTGCGAGATGATCGCGTCGTGCACGTCGTCCTGGAACAGCGAGATCTGCACGCTGCCACGCTCGAAGCGCCGCTCGGCGCGGAGCTCCGCGGACGTGACGTTGTCCGGCCTGAGGTTCGGGTCGGGCGACGCCGAGGTCGGACCGGTAGAGACGACCTGATACAGCTCGGCGGCCGTCGCGAACCGGTACGCCTTGGCCAGGGCGCCCGTGAACGTCCACTCCGGCGCTGCGTGCCAGGAGAGCAGAGCTTTCGGCGAGAACCTGTTCCCTGCGACCTCGGGCTGCAGGCAGCGTCCGCCGGCGGAAACCAGCGTCCCGTGGCAGTCGGTACGCGTCGAGGCGACGTTCACCCCGTCGTAGCCGCGCCAGTCCTCGAGGCGGCCGCCGACGGTGAGCTTGAGGTCGGGGGTGACGTACCACTGGTCCTGCGCCCAAAGCGCCTTCGTCTCCGTCTTGCCGTCACCCTCGGTGAAGATGCCGGCGCGGCTGCCGCCATCGCGCCAGTTCCAGGTGTTGTGCGTGGTGTTCTTGAGCGAGTAGCGCTCGTAGTGCGCGCCCGAGCTGATCGTGTGGCGCGAGAGCTGTCCGCCGGGCTTCCACGTCCCCTTGAGGTCGAGCGTCCCCCAGCCCGTCCCATCGAGCACGGCGACGCGGCCGCGCGTGCTGAAGGTGTCACTCGCCGTGGCGCTCAGCGGGCTGCGTTGCTGGTCGTAGTTGAAGCGGTACGTGGAGCCGATCAGCTCGAGATCCCAATCCTTCTTCCGGTCGGTCCGGAGCGTGAACGCCTGCGCCGTGTGGCGCTGGTCGACGTCGTACACACCGCTGGCGAACCCCGCCTGGCTGGCGAACGTCCGCTGGCCCTGCGCGTTGCTGATGTACGGATCGACGCCACTGTTGCCGTCGTTCCGCCAGAGCCCGAAGGTATACGTCGCGCGCAGCGTCTTCGTGATGTCGTACGCCGTCTTGATCTTGCCGTTCGTCATGTGCGTGTTCAGCAGACCACTCGCGCCGAGCACGTTCGCCGGCGCGTCGAGCTTGTTCTTCTCGGGAACGGCGCCCGTCGTGCCGGTGGGGATCGACGCGCTGGTGACGTAGCTCAGCGGCTGACTGTTGCTCTTCTGGTAGTTCCCGCTCGCCCAGAAGGCGAAGTTGCCGAAGCGGTCGCCGACGCTCGCGCCGGTCTGGGTGGTCGCGAAGTTCCGCTTCGTGCCATACAGGTCGAAGCCCTGGATGGCCTGCGTCTGCTGGATCTGCCCCTCGAGCTTCCGCGGCAGTCGCGTCGTGATCTCCATGACGGCGCCCATCGAGTTGCCCGCGTAGGCGGCGGAGAAGGGGCCCATCATCATGTCGATGCGCTCGACCTCGGGGGGCGCGACGAGTCCCCAGCGCGGTCCGCCGACGGTGTTGTTGTTGGCGATCAGCGCGGTGAGCGGCACGCCGTCGGCGAAGATCAGGCTCCGCGCGCTCGAGCCGGTGCCCCACACGCGCGTGGCAAGGGTGGCCTGGGTGTCGCCGTTGTTGCGCTTCCGCAGGAAGACGCTGGGCAGGTACTTTACCGCGTCCTCGGCGTCGACGAGGTTGACCGTCTCCTCGGCGCGCCGCTGGGTGATGCTCACCGTGACGGGAAGGGTGAGGAGCTGGATCGGCTTGACGGCGCTCCGGTCCTCGCGCTCCGCGGTGACGTTGATGGTGGTGAGCGTCTGGGCGGAATCGCGGACGGGGCGCGCCGACTGCTGCGCGTGTGCCTGGGTGGCCAGCAGCGAGAGTGCGAGAAGGGCTGCGACGAATCTGGTGGACATGGTGCGATGGATCGTATGAGGAACCACGCGCCGCTCGCCCTGCCGCTGACGAAGCGGTGACGGACGAGTGGTCGAGCGGCGGCCGATGAAGGGCTCGGCCTGATGTCTTGTCGGGATCGCGAGTGGATCGCTCAGCGCGGCGCCGTGTCCGAAACGGGACGCGAGCGCGGTGGGACGATCCGATGACGGGCTGTCAGCTCAGCGCCGTGGCGGGAGGGCCGTTCGCGAAGGGGAGGAGCCGATCCGGCTCGGGGCTCGTCGGCCGCGCAGGCTCGATGTCGAGCGGGCGGCGGGGCGCTGCCGCCACGAGGGCGACGCGCAGTGTCGGCGCACGGGGCGCCAGGGGCATCGCGACCGCGGCCGAGCAGTCGCCGATGCAGGTGCAGTGGCAGCTCTGGGAGTCCTGATCACCGCCGCCATGATCGGTCGCCGGCTGATGGTGCATCCCGCCGCCGGCCAGCATGCCGTGCGTCGCTCCGTCGCCCATCATGGCTCCCATGCCGTGCATGTCGCACCGCAAGCTCTCGGCGTTGCCGAAGCCCACCTGACTCAGAAGAGCCAGGAGGACGAGCACACCGCGGAGGCGGGGGAGCAGGGGAGAGGGACGACGCACGGACGGGACGCTATGCGGTTTGGGTGCCAGATGTAAAGCGCGCGCTGCCGAACAGAGGGACGGAGCACCGGTGCGGATTATTCCTCGCGCGACGCCGCGAGACGACCGCAATGTGCCGGAAGGCGCTTACGCAGGGCTTACAATCGTCCATCTGCTGACCCCTCATGGAGATCCGCATCCAATCGGGTACCAAGGTATCTGATACTACCTACGGGGAGTGGCAGTTGCTGGTCTGCCTACGGCACACTCCGCTTGCCGTCGCGTCAGTGCCCCGCGTGCGGGCCCATGGCGTGACCGGACGACATGATCTGTGGCGCCAGTCGTACATACACCGCAAAGCCGGTGGGTGTCGACGAGCCATAGGCTGGTGCGAGAGACGCCGGCAGGAGGTTGATCGAGCCTCGTGCCCCGATGCCGGCGCGGATCGGGCTCGGGCCTCCCAGCTCGACGAGATAGCCCGCGGTGAGTGCCATCACGTCGAACTCTCCTTCCGGTCCGCTGGGGCCGAGCACCAGATCCTCGGCGTCCTTCCGCACGTACTCGGCGCGGGCGAACAGGTTGTGGATGCCCCCGAGCTGCAGGCTGGACTCGGCCAGATAGCTCGGCTCCAGATGATCCGCGAACGCGTGCTTGTTCGCGCCGAACACGAATGTGGTGTTGAGCTGCGCGCCCGCGGAGAACGTGTGTGCGCTCAGGACCGACAGTGCCGCGCGACGCATCGACTCGTTGGGGGCGGCCGCGTCGGGACTCTTGAAGTACGCCCACGACCCGGAGAGGCTCCAGTTGGCAGACGGGTTCCAGGTGAGGCGAGCCGCATACGAGTCGAGCGAGCGGCCCTCGTAGTCGAAATCGGTCCGCGTCTCGTCGGGCTCGCGGCCGTTGAAGATCGATCCCTCGAGCCGCAGCGATCGAGTGAACACTCCCGCCGTGAGGACACCGAAGGTGACGTGGGAGGCGTCCTGCCAATGGTGCACGATCGGCGCGAGCGGGTCGCTCATTGCCGAGGGGCGGTGCGGGAACGCGACGGGCCCGATCGCCGGCTCGCCGACGGGCGCCGCGTAGAGGGAGATGCCCACCCGATCGTTGACCGCGCGCTCCGCCACCACGGCGAGCTCCATGAAGAGGTCATGCGGGTGCTGGCGGTCGTACAGGGGCTGGCCCTTGTACGTCTCCCCCGTCTGCAGCAGCAGAGGATAGCCTTCGGCGCCGAGCGTCCACGGCTCCGCACTCCCCATCGCGCGGAACTGGAGCTTGCTGCTCGCGGTCTGCCGCGTCGCCATGAGCATCGCCCAGTTCAGGCTCGCCAGATGATCGACGCCACGCGGTCCATTCTGCTTGTCGTACATCCCGAATACGACGCCGTGCGTCATGAACGTCCAGCCGCCGGCCCGCGCATGGATGGCGCGCATCGGCGCGGCGTCCGGCAGCCAGGATGTGCCCGACCCGCTGCGCTCCATCGGGATCCCGAGGGGGCTCGCGATCTCCATCGGCCGCTTCGCCGACGTGTCCGCCTCCGTCTCGTGATTCATGTGCGCCATGTCGTGCTCCTGGGCGCGAGCGGAGGGAGCCAGCACCAGCGAGGCGCCGATCGCGGCACCGCCGAGCAGGGAGCGCCAGCGCGAGAATCGGGGAGAGGGGCGGAGAAACATTCGACGATGAAATCTAGATCGGTGCGCTCCGCCCGAGCGGCGTGCGGCCGCGAATTCCGCGCGGCGTTAGGCCGCGGCGGAGTGCGGTGCTGGCACTGCAAACTGTCGCTGTGGAGAAGCTACTCGCGGGCAGGCGGGGGACGCCCTGCAACAGCCGAAACGCGAGTCCCGTGCCCTCTCCATGCAGCGAAAGCCTCTCGTGGCAGGAGCATCCCGAAACGTTCCGAGTAGGCACGTGAGGCGCGGCACACAAATGGCGTTCTCAGTCTCCGCGGCAAGCCCATGTTGGCCGGCCGCTGGCGCAAGCCAGGCATTCACCATTTGGGGGAGGCGATACACCATGAAGTACGAGAAGCCGGCAGTTCAGCGTTTCGGGACGGTCCGCGAGATCACGCTTGGCGCTGGTCAGAACACGCCGGGCGACGCTACGAACCTGTATCACCGCTCGTAGTTCTCGCACGTCTTTGGACGCGCGCGGTCGCGCGGGGCTGAGCTCTAGCGCGACCGTCGATCCGCCACCTGCCATCTCTCGCTAGTCAATGCGGGACGCACTGTCGTTCTCCCTGGTACGTCGTCACCGGAGGGATGGCAGCGTGGTGTGACCGCCACGGATTCTGAGGCGTGCACTACACAAGTCGGCATCCGGGCAAACACGTTTTCACCGTCGGACGGAACACGAAAAAGCTCCAGGAGATTCTCCTGGAGCTTTCGTTTTCTTGTCGCGATTTGCCGCGTACCAGCGCCCGATCAGGAGCGGTGGTACAGGTTGGTCGCGTCGCCCGGCGTGTTCTGACCAGCGCCGAGGGTGACTTCGCGCAGCGATCCCAGGCGCTGCACGGCGGGCTTCTCGTATTTCATGCTCTCCTCCCTGTTCGATTGCCGCTGGACGTTCCCAGCCACGATGACTCACTCAGCCATCGTATGCGCAATTCTCGGGCACCGGCGCGCAGGGCCAAGGTAAGGAGAGCTTGCGTCCGCTACCCTACCGAGAGCTCGACCGGGATCTCCATCTGCTCCAACTCGCGACGCACGGACGGCATCGGCGTCGGCGCTGGTGCGGTCGTGTCTTCGCCGACGCGGAACCGCGCCACGTGCGTCTGGGTCACCTCGACGAGATGATTGAGGTGCTCTGCCGCTTGCACGATCGAGCTGGTGCCCGACGCGGTGCCTCGCGTCACGTTCGAGATTCGCTCGATCGTCTCGCTGATCTGCGCACTCGTCGCAGCGTGCTCTTCGCCGGCAGCCGCAACCTGGCGGATGCGGTCGAGCACCTGGTCCGAGCTGGCGATGATCGACGCGAGCGCCGCGTGCGCGTGCGACACCAGCTCGCTCCCGCTGCGTACCTGACCAGTCACGTCTTCCATCGTCAGCACCACCTGGCGCGTCTCCTTCTGGATCCGTGACACCATCGCGGCGATGTCGCGCGTCGCCTTGGCGGTGGATTCGGCGAGCTTGCGCACCTCTTCCGCCACGACGCCGAAGCCGAGTCCGTGCTCGCCGGCGCGTGCCGCCTCGATCGCGGCGTTGAGCGCGAGAAGCTCGGACTGGCTCGCGATGGCGTCGATCGTGTTGGTGATCTCGCTGATCGCGGCGCTGCTCGCGCCGAGCTGTTCGACGGCCGTGGAGGAGTTCCGCACCACCTCGACGATGCGCTGCATGCCGGCCGCCGTGTCCTCCGCGACGCGGCCACCGCGCTGCGCCGCCTCACCCGACTGCGTGGCAATCTCGGCTGCAACCGCCAGGTGGCGTGCCGTCTCCGACGCCGTGGCGCTCAGCTGCTCCGCCGCCGACGCCACCTCGAGTGCCTGCACGGTCTGCTCCTCCGCGCCGACCGCGAGCGCTTCGGTGCTCGCATGGATCTCCTGGCTCGCGGCGACCGTCGCGTGCAGCGCGTCGTTCACCTGCGCGACCATCGCGCGGATGTCGGCCACCACCGTGTTGAACCCGCGACAGAGCTGCCCGATCTCGTCGTCGTTCCGCACGGGCAGCTCCACCGTCAGATCGCCCGTGGACAACTTATCCATGCTGCGCAGCACTTCGCTCACACTCTGCTCGAGATACTCCTTCTCGGCGCGCAATGCCTCGCGCCGCGCCTCCTGTCGTCGCGACCATTCCCGCGCGGCGGCAACCGCCGCCGCGATCAGGAGCAGCCGGAACCACCACGTCTTCCAGAAAGGAGGCGTGATCTGCAGGCGGATCGACGCGCCATCCTCGTTCCAGACGCCGTCGTTGTTGGACGCCTTCACGCGGAAGGTGTAGCTGCCCGGCGCCAGGTTCGTGTACGACGCGGTGCGCTGGCTGCCCACCTGCTGCCACTGCGAGTCGAAGCCGTCGAGCTTGTACGCGTACTGGTTCTGCTCCGCCGCCGTGTAGTCCAGGGCGGCGAACTCGAAGGTCATCACCGACTGCTTGTACGACAGCACCACGCGGTCGCTGCGGGCGATGTGCTTCGCGAGCGGCGACTGGTCCGTACCGATCGGCACCTCGCGGTTGAACAGCTGGAACCCCGTGAGCACGACGGGCGGGCGGCGATCGTTGCGCCGGATCTCGGATGGCCGCACGACGTTGAAGCCGTTGTTCCCGCCGAAGAACAGCGTGCCGTCGCGCGCCGTGAAGTAGGCGTGGCCGTTGTACTCGTTCCCCTGCAACCCGTCGGCGGTGGTGTAGCGCTTCACGCGCTTGCCGGCGACGTCGAAGCGCACGATGCCGCGATCGGTGCTGATCCACAGCGTCCCGCCGGCGTCGAGGGCGAGGCCGGCGATGTAACCGCTGGGCAGTCCGTCCGCTTCGCCGAAATGCGTGAGCAGCTTCGACCCGCGGTCATAGCGGTCGAGCCCCGTCGTCGTGCCGATCCAGACGACGCCATTCTCCCCCTCGATCGCGGCGCGCACGGTGTTGCCACTCAGGCTGGCCGAGTCGGTGGCGATGCTCTGGTGCAGCGTGACCGCGCCCGACGTGATGTCGTAGTCGGCCAGGCCGGAGCCCTCGGTGCCGATGAGCAGATGCCGCCCGTCGGCAGAGCCGCCGATCACGCGGACCGCCACGGAGGTCTCCGTGCGCGGCACCCGTCCGACGAGCTGCTCCGCCGAGAGCACGGACTCGAAGCGCTGGCGCGCCCGGTCGAACCGATACACGCCGTGCTTCTGCGTGCCGGCCCACAGGGTGCCGCTGCCGTCCACGTGCAGCGCGAACACGTTGTCGTCGCCGAGGCCGGCGTTCTTCGACGTGAACGCGGTGAACGATTTCGAGGCGCGATCGAAGCGGCTCACGCCACCCGCCCACGTGCCGAGCCAGGTGACGCCGTCGCGGTCCTGCACCACGTCGAGCACCGCGTCGGAGTTCAGGTTCGAGCTGTGCGTCGTGTAGTGCGTGAACCTGCCCGTGGACGCGTCGAACTCGTTCAACCCACCGCCGTCCGTGGCCACCCAGTAGGCGCCGGCGCGGCTCTCGGCGAAGGCGCGTACCGTGTTGAAGCCGAGGCTCGATGGATCGCCCGCCACGGCGTGGTAGTGGCGGATGGCGCCGCTGTTCGGCGTCGAGACGTTCACCCCGCCGGTGAAGGTGCCGACCCAGAGCGTCCCCGCGGCATCCTCGTGCACCGCCCACACCGACGGGCTGTTGAGCGACGCGGGGTTCATCGGGTCGGAGCGGTAGTGCCGGAAGCTGCTTCCGCCGAAGTCGAGATAGTCGAGCCCGAAGTTCTCCGTGCCGATCCAGAGGCCGCGCTTTCCGGCCGGCGCGATGCTCACGACGCGATTGGCGCCGAGGCTGCGCGGATTCGCGTCGTCGTGCTGGTAGCGGGTGATCTCACCCGACTCGGGGTTGAGGCGCGCCAGCCCGCCGTTCCACGTGCCGATCCAGAGTGCGCCGGTCGCGTCCTCGACGATGCTCCTGACATCGTCATCGGGGAGGGAGCGCTCGTCCTTCGCGTCGTGGGCGTAGCGCCGCGTCGAGCCGCTCGACGGATCCAGGACGAGGAGCCCACGTGTTTGCGTGCCGATCCAGAGCTGTCCGCGCCGATCGGTGTGAAGGGCGAGAATCGGCACCCCGCGCAGGGTGCCCCCGGCGGCGCCATCGAGCGGCGTGGCGGCGCCGGTCGCGCGGTCGAAGCGATAGAGGCCGTCGTCCGCCGCGATCCAGAGCCCGCCGCGGGCCTCGTCCGCGATGCCGTGGACGGTGCGCTCGCCGCCGCCGATCGCGTAGTTGATGAACGCATCCTGGTCCGCGTCGTAGCGGCTGAGGCCTGCGTTCGTGCCCACCCACATCGTGTCGCCGCGATCGGCGTGCAGGACGTGGATGGTCCCGTCGGCGATGCTGTGCGAATCGGCGCGGCGGTGCCGATAGCTGTGAACGACGTAGCCGTCGTACCGGTCGAGCCCCTTGTCGGTGCCGAACCAGAGAAACCCCGTCCGGTCCTGGAAGATGCTCTGGACGTAGGAGCTGGAGAGACCGGCGTCGGGCGTGAGCTGGCGGAAACGCAGCTCCTGGGCACGCGCGGGAACGATCGCGATCAGCGAGAGCGCGGCGCCGAGCAGCGCTGCGCGAGCGTGGCGAGCGATCGACGCGCCATGCGTTGGCTCTGTGATGCCTCGTCTTTTCACGTGCGTGTCCCCGGGGAGTCCGAGCGGCGATCAAAGGAGACGGTCGCGCGCGCGCGAGAGTAACGGGGCTGCGGGCCTGCGGGGCTGGGGGGCCGCGGATACGAAACAACCTCGGGAAGCTTTGCCTCCCAAGGCCGCTTCCTCATCCCCGCATCCCCGCATCCCCGCATCCCCGCCTCACGGCCAGACCGGGACGTCAGGGCCGCCGGTGTCCGGGTAGCGGCCGAAGACGCGCCCACACTCCGGACACGACACGCTGTGCGGCCAGAGGTCCACGGGCTCGCGCTCCACGCGCCGGTTGTAGCGGCGCGCGAGCACCCAGGCCACGGCGCCGACGAGGATCGCCCCGATCGATGCGCTATGGAGCGCCTGTCGCGGGAGGACCAGGCCGACGACGAGGCCGAGCACGATCCCCAGCAGGACGCATTTACCGATCTGGAGGGGCGTGCTGGCGAGGTCGCCGACGAACCTGATCTCGATGTCGTTGCCGGCGACGGTGGCCCCGCAGCCGGGGCAGATCAGAGAGGTCGGTCCGGACGAGCGCTTCTCGCTCGGCGCGGGTGAAACGCGTGGAGGCCGCACGATGCTGGTCGCTGGGAGTGCGGACGGCGCGGTCGCCGGTCCGGTGGCGACGTCCGCTCGCGCGCAACGCCGCCGATGACTCGTCAGGCCAGCGAGGCGGGGGGTCCCAGCGCAGGGGGAAGGGCGTGCGCGACCGCCGCGTCAGGGCGACGCGGCGCTGTCGGCAACTCGGCGCGGCCGGGATGCGTGATCTCGACGATCCCGACGATGCGCGCCGACGGAAGCGCGTCGGCCGAGTGGCGACTGCCGACGCTGCAGGCGGTGGAGCATTCGCGCGCAACCGCGCGAGCGGGCGGCGTGGAATCGGAGTCCGACGCCGCTTCGCGCGCGCTGACGACGCGCGTGCGATCCGCGAGGGCGCGCTGAGCGTGGACCAGGTCGACGGGGGCGCTCACGCGCGAGGCCGCGGGCGTGGAGATCATCCCCGCCAGCCAGATGCCCATCAGCGCCGCCAGCGTGCGGCCCCACCAGTCGCGTCTCACGCCGACGAAGGTTGCGACTCGGCCGCGAACGCGCCAGCACGAAGTCGCGGCGAAGCCGAAGGGCGGTTCCGCATCCCCCGGATCCCGCTATCGACTGTGCTTGTACATGAGGTCGATGATCTCGTCGTACATCGGCTCCGCGTCGTCCGGCCCCGATCGGATCGCCGACGCGGCGCAGTGGCGCAGGTGGTTCCGCATCAGCTCACGCCCGACCGATCGGAGCGCCTCGTGCACGGAGGCGATCTGCGTCAGGATGTCGGCGCAGTAGCGGTCCTCCTCGACCATCTTCTGCAGCCCGCGCACCTGTCCCTCGATGCGGCGCAACCGCTTCACGTTGCGCACCTTCGCTTCCGGATCCACGGCGACCGCCCTGCGCTCCCCCGACGTTTCGGCCGGCATGGCGCAGCCGCACTGCAGCACGGTGAGCGCGGAGGAAGACGCATCGTGCGCCGCGTCGCGGCTGGGGTGGGAGTGGGCGTCTGGTGCCTTGCTCGAATGCGGCATGGGATCCGGATCGTGAGTGGAAAGCCGCCGGCGCGCGCTCATGCGAGGCGCGCGCGACGGAGGCGCAGGCTGTTGGCGACGACGCTGACGGAGCTGAACGCCATGGCCGCGCTGGCGATGATGGGGCTGAGCAGGAGGCCGAAGGCGGGATAGAGGACACCCGCCGCCACCGGAATGCCGACGACGTTGTAGATGAACGCCCAGAAGAGGTTCTGCTTCATCGTACGCATCGTGCGGCGCGAGAGCGCGATCGCCTGCGTCACGCTCCGCAGGTCGCCGCGCATCAGTACGATGTCGGCCGCCTCGGCGGCGATGTCGGTGCCGGTGCCGATCGCGATGCCGACGTCGCTCTGCGCGATGGCCGCGCTGTCGTTGACCCCGTCGCCGACCATCGCGACGACGCGGCCCTGCTGCTGCAGTTGCCGAATCGCCTCGACTTTCCCCTCCGGCAGCACGCCGGCGATGACGTGTCCGATGCCTGCCTCGCGCGCGACGGCGTCGGCGGTGCGCTGCGTGTCGCCGGTGAGCATCACGACGTCGATGCCGCGGCCGCGCAGCGTCGCGATCGCGTCGCGCGACGTCGCCTTGATCGGATCGGCGACGGCGAGGAGGCCGGCCAGCGCGCCGTCGATCGCGACGTAGACGGGCGTCCTCGCCTGGCCGGCGAGACGACTCGCGTCATCGCGCAATGGCGCGACGTCGATCGCGCGCTCGGCGAGCAGTGACTCGTTGCCGACGAGCACCTCGTGGCCGGCCACGGTGGCCACGGCGCCGCGTCCCGTCACCGACTGGAAATGCTCGGCCGGCCCGAGCGCGAGCCCGCGGTCGCGCGCGTGGCGCACGATCGCGTCGGCGAGCGGGTGCTCGCTGGACGACTCGAGCGACGCGACGAGGGTGAGCAGCGCGTCGTCCGTGTGCGACGTGCCCGTGGCGCGCACGACGTCGGTCACCGTGGGGCGTCCCTCGGTCACGGTGCCGGTCTTGTCGAGCACCACCGTGTCGACCGCGCCGGCGCGCTGCAGCGCCTCGCCACCCTTGATCAACACCCCGGCCGCCGCGCCGCGCCCCGTGGCGACCATCACGGCGGTGGGCACGGCGAGTCCCATCGCGCAGGGGCAGGCGATGATCAGCACGGCCACCGCGGCCGCGAACGCTTTCACCATGGGAGCAGCCGCACCGGCGAGATCCGCCGCGACGAACCAGACCACGAAGGTCGCGACGGCGATCGAGACGACGACCGGAACGAACACGCCGCTGATCCGGTCGGCCAGATTCTGGATCGGCGCGCGCGAGCCCTGCGCATCGCGCATGAGGCGCACGATCTGCGCGAGGACACTGTCGGCGCCCAGGGTCGTCGCGCGGTAGCGCAACGCACCGGTGCGGTTGATCGTGCCACCGATCACGCGGTCGCCGCTTTTCTTCGCGACCGGCGCGGACTCTCCGGTGAGCATCGATTCGTCCACCGCGCTTTCCCCGGAGAGCACCTCGCCGTCCGTCGGCAGCCGCTCGCCCGGCCGCACGACCACCACGTCGCCCTGCCGCACGTCGGCAACCGGCACGTCGAGCTCCTGGGTATTTGCTCCTTCACCTCGGACGACACGCGCCGTCGGCGGCTGGAGGCCGGCGAGCGCACGCAGCGCCGCCGACGTCGCCCGCTTGGCGCGCGCCTCGAAGGCGTTGCCGGTGAGGATGAGGGCGATGATGATGATCACCGCCTCGTAGTACACGTCGGGCGCAACGCCGCGGCGCACGAAGAATCCCGGCGCGATCGTCGCGATCAGGGAATACACGAAGGCGGCGCCCGTGCCCACGGCGATCAGCGTGTTCATGTCCGCCGAGTGATGGCGGAAGGCGCTCCAGGCGCGGGTGTAGAAGTGCCGGCCCGCCCACGCCATCACCGCGATGGTGAGCACGAGGAGCACGACGTTCATCGCGCGCATCGGCACGACGGACATCAGCGCCATCGGCGCGAACATGGCCAGCACGCCGGCCACGCCGCTCACGATCGCCTTGCGGCGCAGCTCGACGAACTCCTCCTGCTGCGCCTCGTCGCGCGCCTGCTGCTCGTCGAACGCACTCTGCTCGGCCGGCGGCAGCTCGGCGCCGTAGCCGGTTCCGCGGATCGCTTCGACGAGCTGCTCGGCCGACGTCGCGTCCGGCAGATAGCGGACGGTGGCGTCGTGCATCATGAGGTTCACCCCCGCGTCGACGACGCCGGGCTGCTTCTGCAGCGTGCGCTGCACGCGCGCCTGGCAGGCGGCGCACGTCATGCCGGACACCGGGATGCGAACCGTGCGCTCGCCGTCGACCGGAGGCGCAGCGGTCGCGGCCTTCGGCGTCGGCTCCGACTCCGGCATCACTTTCAGTGTGCGAGCCATCTCTTCCTCCTCACTCCGCGACGACGGCGCCGTGGAGCATCGACATGCCGCAGGTGAACTCGTACCGGCCGGGTGCGGGCGGCGTGATCTCCACCGTGGTCGGCCGACCGTTCGGGAGGAATTTCCGGATCCCGAAGGAGGGGAAGACCACCTCCTCCGAGCAGGGCGACGTCTCCTGGCGGTCGAAGACGAGGCGCACCGGCTTGCCGGCAGGCACACGCACCGTTGCCGGCTCGTAGCCGCCACGCACGACAATGCGAACCTCGGCGGGCCCAGCGCCCGTGCTCGGCAGAGCCACCGCCGCCATGGCGTGCCGCGGCGCGACGAAGAAGTACCAGTTCACCCAAGCGATCACGCCGAGCCCGGCGACGACGACGATCCAATCGTTAGCAGACATCGAATCCTCCATGGGGCGCGGTTCCCGTACCCCTCTGGAGGAATTCTAATATACCCCCTCCCCCTATGCAATTGGGCGAGCTACTGAATGCGCATCATGAGCCGGTCGAGCAGGGAAG